>NZ_CP029822.1:2712492-3024984 GCF_003991975.1 Entomomonas moraniae | reverse complement strand
TGCTGATACACCAATACCGTTATCATCTTTACCCTCTAACGCCATTAACGCAGAACCAATGATAATTGGAGTATCATCACCTGGGAAATCGTAAGTATTTAATAAATCACGTACTTCCATTTCTACAAGTTCAATCAACTCAGCGTCATCAACCATATCCGCTTTATTTAAGAATACAACGATATATGGAACACCAACTTGGCGAGACAATAAGATGTGCTCACGAGTTTGTGGCATAGGACCATCTGCAGCTGAACAAACAAGGATAGCACCATCCATTTGTGCAGCTCCAGTGATCATGTTTTTAACATAGTCAGCATGTCCTGGGCAATCTACGTGAGCATAGTGACGCACTGGTGAGTCATACTCAACGTGAGATGTATTAATAGTAATACCACGTGCTTTTTCTTCAGGTGCATTATCGATTTGGTCGAAAGCTCTTGCAGAACCACCCCAAGTTTGTGCACATACTGTTGTTAAAGCAGCAGTTAAAGTTGTTTTACCATGGTCCACGTGACCGATTGTACCTACGTTTACGTGGGGTTTGTTACGTTCAAATTTTTCCTTAGCCACGAGAATAAACCTCTTATCAAATCAAATGGAAATATTAACCTTGTTTTTTACTAATTGCTTCAGCAATATTTGATGGTGCCTCAGCATATTTCAAGAACTCCATAGAGTAACTTGCACGACCCTGAGACATTGAGCGAACATCCGTAGCATAACCGAACATTTCACCCAATGGAACTTCTGCTCTAATAACTTTACCAGAAACAGAATCTTCCATACCCTGAATCATACCACGACGGCGATTAAGGTCACCCATCACATCGCCCATGTAGTCTTCAGGAGTTACCACTTCAACCTTCATAATAGGTTCTAACAACACTGCACCACCCTTTTGAGAGAGTTGCTTTGTTGCCATAGAAGCAGCAAATTTAAATGCCATCTCGGAAGAGTCAACATCATGGTAAGAACCATCAAATACTGTTGCTTTTAAACCTAACAGAGGATAACCGGCTACAACACCGTTTTTCATCTGCTCTTCAATACCCTTCTGGATAGCAGGAATGTATTCCTTAGGAATTGCACCGCCCACAATTTCACTTGTAAACTCTAAACCTTCTTGCCCTTCATCAGCTGGTGCAAAACGAATCCAACAATGACCGTATTGACCACGACCACCTGATTGACGAACATACTTGCCTTCAATTTCACAAGTATTACGAATCGCTTCACGGTAAGCTACTTGAGGTTTACCAATATTAGCCTCAACGCCAAACTCACGGCGCATACGGTCAACAATGATATCTAAGTGTAACTCACCCATACCAGAAATAATGGTTTGGCCTGTTTCTTCATCTGTTTTAACACGGAATGAAGGATCTTCTTGTGCTAACTTACTTAAAGCAAGCCCCATTTTTTCTTGGTCAGCTTTAGTCTTAGGTTCAACAGCCACTGAGATTACTGGCTCAGGGAAGTCCATACGCTCAAGGATAATTTGCTTATCAGCATCACAGAGAGTATCACCTGTGGTCACATCTTTCATACCAATAAGTGCAGCAATATCACCAGCACGTACTTCGTCGATCTCTTTACGGTCATTTGCATGCATTTGCACCATACGACCAACACGCTCTTTTTTACCCTTAACAGAGTTAATAACAGAGTCGCCAGATTTAAGCACACCTGAGTATACACGTACGAATGTTAAAGTTCCTACGAATTTATCAGAAGCAATTTTGAAAGCCAATGCTGAGAATGGTTCATTGTCATCAGCATGACGTTCATCAATTTTTTCTTCATCGTCAGGGTCAGTTCCTTTAATAGCAGGAATCTCGTCAGGTGCTGGTAAAAACTGAATAACAGCATCCAGTACTAATGGAACACCTTTATTTTTAAAAGAAGAACCACAAACAGCTGGAACAATTTCATTTGCTAATGTACGAATACGAAGACCAGTGACGATTTCATCATATGATAAATCACCTTCTTCCAAGTATTTATTCATTAACTCTTCCGTGGCTTCAGCAGCAGCTTCAACCATATTTGAGCGATACTCTTCAGCTTCTGCTCTCAATTCTGCTGGAACTTCTTCTTCACGATAAGTTACACCCTTATCTTCTTCATTCCAGTAAATTGCCTTCATTTTTAATAAATCAATTTGGCCTTGGAAATTATCTTCAGCACCAATAGGCAATTGAATAGGTACAGGTGTATGACCTAGACGATTTTTAATCTGACCAACAACACGTAAGAAATTAGCACCTGCACGGTCCATTTTGTTCACATAAACAATACGTGGAACACCGTATTTGTTAGCTTGACGCCATACAGTTTCAGATTGAGGTTCAACACCAGAAGTACCACAAAATACAACTACAGCACCATCAAGCACTCGTAAAGAACGCTCAACTTCAATGGTAAAATCAACGTGTCCAGGGGTATCAATTACGTTGACACGGTAATTATCGAACTGCTTACTTGAACCAGCCCAAAAAGCTGTTGTAGCAGCCGAAGTAATAGTGATTCCACGCTCTTGCTCTTGTTCCATCCAATCCATGGTGGCTGCACCATCATGAACTTCACCTAGCTTGTGATTAACACCTGTGTAAAACAAAATACGTTCTGTTGTAGTCGTTTTACCCGCGTCAACGTGAGCACAGATACCAATATTACGATAACGATTAATAGGGGTTGTACGAGCCATAAGGTCCTCGTTAAATAAAAATTACAGTTAGAAACGATAATGTGAAAATGCTTTGTTGGCTTCAGCCATACGATGTACATCTTCACGCTTCTTAACTGCTGCTCCCTTACCTTCAGAAGCATCTAATAATTCACCCGCTAGTCTAAGCGCCATAGACTTTTCCCCACGTTTACGTGAAGCATCTACTAACCAGCGCATAGCCAACGCATTACGACGTGATGGACGTACTTCTACTGGAACCTGATAAGTTGCACCACCTACACGGCGGGATTTAACTTCAACGAGTGGAGCGATGGCTTCAAGTGCTTTCTCGAAGAACTCAACAGGTTGATCAGTATTTTTACGTTGTTTGATGACATCAAGTGCACCATAAACAATACGTTCGGCAACTGCTTTTTTACCACTTTCCATCACATGATTCATAAATTTAGCGAGAATTTGACTTCCATATTTAGGATCATCAAGAATTTCACGCTTTGCTGCGACACGACGTCTTGGCATTGGATAAGCCCTCTATACGGTCTTCAGGTTAGCTCAGGATAATCCTGACCTTACTCTTATCGACACAGAATTAATATTACTTAGGACGCTTTGCGCCATATTTTGAACGAGCATTCTTACGATCTTTAACACCCGTAGTATCTAACGATCCACGCACGGTGTGATAACGAACACCCGGTAAATCTTTAACACGGCCACCGCGAATAAGTACAACGCTATGCTCTTGTAAGTTATGGCCTTCACCACCGATGTATGAACTAACTTCATAACCATTAGTTAAGCGCACACGACATACTTTACGCATTGCCGAGTTAGGTTTTTTAGGAGTTGTGGTGTATACACGTACACAAACTCCTCGACGTTGGGGGCAGCGTTGCAAAGCAGGCACGTCACTTTTTTCGACGAGACGCTTGCGAGGCTTGCGCACCAATTGATTAATTGTTGCCATCTATTGCTCCACAAATATTTTTTTACAACATAATAAAAATGGCGAGACAAAACCTCGCCAGTTTTAGGGATGTAAAGTCTAAAGACAATCCATCCCTACGTCAAGCAAACAATGATATTAATTCGTAACCAATTAACTTTCTGATAAGTTAAGTGCTTCAGTTAAAGCTGCTTCCACTTCATCAGCCGTCACTTGGTTAGTATCAATGTCACGATTTTGTTTACGTTCATTATGGTAAGTCAAGCCTGTACCGGCAGGTATTAAACGTCCTACAACTACGTTCTCTTTCAATCCACGTAAGTAATCTCTCTTACCTGTTACAGCAGCCTCTGTAAGAACACGTGTAGTTTCTTGGAATGAAGCAGCAGAGATAAATGACTCAGTAGATAATGAAGCTTTTGTAATACCTAATAAAACACGTTCATATTTCGCTGTAAATTTATTTGCAGCGACCAGTATTTCATTTTCTTCAAGTACTTTTGTTAATTCGGCTTGATCACCTTTAATTAAGCTTGAATCTCCCGATTCAGTAATTTCCACTTTACGCAACATTTGACGCAAAATGGTTTCAATGTGCTTATCGTTAATTTTTACACCTTGTAAACGATAAACTTCTTGAATTTCTTGGACAATATAATTAGCTAACGCAGAAACACCTAATAAACGTAAAATATCATGCGGGTTGCTTGGACCGTCAGAAATAACTTCCCCACGACTCACTTGCTCACCCTCAAACACGTTAAGATGACGCCATTTAGGAATTAACTCCTCATAAGGCTCGCCACCATCAACAGGCGTAATCACTAAACGACGCTTACCTTTGGTTTCTTTGCCAAAAGAAATTGTTCCACTAATTTCAGCCAAAATTGAAGGTTCTTTTGGGCGACGTGCCTCAAATAAGTCTGCAACACGAGGCAAGCCCCCTGTAATATCACGGGTTTTGACCGTTTCATTAGGGATACGAGCAATGACCTCACCCACACCAATTTTTGCACCATCAGTTAAACTTACTAATGCGTTAGCAGGTAGTAAATATTGGGCAGGAACATCAGTTCCTGGTAATAAAAGATCTTTACCTTTAGCATCTAGTAACTTCACGGCTGGACGAATATCTTTCCCAGCAGCTGGACGATCTTTTTGATCCATTACTTCGATATTAGTTAAACCTGTTAGCTCATCTGCTTGACGCTTGATCGTAATACCTTCTTCCATACCAACGAAAGAAACAATCCCTTCAACTTCAGAGATAATTGGATGGGTACTTGGATCCCACTTAGCAATAACGGCGCCCGCTTCAACTTTATCGCCATCATTAATCATAATCACGGCACCATAAGGTAGTTTATAGCGCTCACGCTCACGTCCGAACTCATCAGCAATGGCTAACTCACCTGAACGTGAGACAGCGACTAATGCGCCATCTGCACGAATTACATATTTCAAGTTATGTAATTTAGCTGTACCAGCACTTCTTACTTGAACACTATCAATCGCAGCACTACGGCTAGCCGCACCACCAATATGGAATGTCCGCATGGTTAACTGCGTTCCTGGCTCACCAATTGACTGAGCAGCGATAACACCCACAGCTTCACCCATGTTGACTAAATGTCCACGAGCTAGATCACGACCATAACATTTAGCACAAAGTCCATGACGAGACTCACAGGTAATAGATGAACGTACAAATATTTCATCCACATTTGAGTCTTCTACAAACTCAACCCATTTTTCATCAAGTAAAGTACCTGCAGGGATTATGACATCGCTCTTAGTTCCGGGCTTCATCACATCTTGTGCAACTACACGACCTAGCACACGCTCAGATAATGGCTCAACAATTTCACCACCCTCAATATGAGCAGTCATTAATAAGCCTTGATCTGTACCACAATCTGTTTCTGTCACAACCAAATCTTGTGCAACATCAACTAAACGACGTGTTAAGTAACCAGAGTTAGCTGTCTTTAATGCTGTATCAGCAAGACCTTTACGCGCACCATGAGTAGAAATGAAGTACTGTAATACGTTCAGGCCTTCACGGAAGTTTGCAATAATAGGCGTTTCAATAATAGAACCATCTGGCTTCGCCATCAGACCACGCATACCCGCTAACTGACGGATCTGAGCAGCAGAACCCCGTGCGCCCGAGTCAGCCATCATATACATGGAGTTAAATGATTCTTGCTCTACCTCTTTACCTTCTCGATCAATGACCTTTTCTTTTGAAAGGTTCGCCATCATCGCTTTAGAAACTTCATCATTGGCTTTTGACCATAAGTCAATTACCTTATTATACTTCTCACCCTGAGTCACAAGACCAGAAGCATACTGACTTTCAATTTCTTTAACTTCTTTGGTTGCTTTTTCAATAATAACTTTCTTTTCAGCAGGAATAACAAAGTCATTCACACCAATTGAAACACCTGATAACGTTGAAAATGCAAAACCAGTGTACATCAATTGATCAGCAAAAATCACTGTATCTTTTAATCCAACTGTACGATAAGCCTGATTAATTAGCTTAGAAATCGCTTTCTTTTTCATGGGTTGATTAACCACATCAAAAGATAAACCTTTAGGCACAATTTGGAATAATAAAGCACGACCTATTGTCGTATCAACAACACGTGTATTCTTAGTGATTTCTTTAGAATCACGATCCTTAACTACTTCATTGATACGCACTTTAATCTTTGCATGAAGCGATGCTTCACCTGCACGGTAAGAGCGATCAACTTCTTGTAAATCAGAAAAAATACGACCTTCACCTTTGGCATTAATCGCTTCACGGGTCATATAGTAAAGACCCAATACCACATCTTGCGAAGGTACAATAACAGGTTCACCGTTTGCAGGTGATAACACATTATTGGTCGACATCATCAACGCACGTGCTTCTAACTGAGCTTCGATTGTTAATGGAACATGCACAGCCATTTGGTCTCCGTCGAAGTCGGCATTATACGCCGCACATACTAACGGATGTAACTGAATCGCCTTACCTTCAATCAATACAGGTTCAAATGCTTGAATACCTAATCGGTGAAGTGTTGGTGCACGGTTTAATAATACTGGATGTTCACGAATAACATCCGCTAAAACGTCCCAAACCTCTGGTAATTCACGCTCAACCATTTTCTTAGCGGCTTTGATTGTTGTCGCAATTCCGCGAGCTTCTAACTTACCAAAAATGAACGGTTTAAATAGTTCTAATGCCATTTTCTTAGGCAAACCACACTGGTGTAAACGCAATGCAGGCCCTACCGTAATAACAGAACGACCAGAGTAGTCAACACGCTTACCTAATAAGTTTTGACGGAAACGACCTTGCTTACCCTTGATCATATCTGCCAATGATTTTAATGGGCGCTTATTAGAACCAGTAATTGCACGTCCACGACGACCATTATCTAATAACGCATCAACCGACTCTTGTAGCATACGTTTTTCGTTGCGGACAATAATATCAGGTGCAGATAAATCTAATAGGCGCTTCAAGCGATTATTACGATTGATTACACGGCGATATAAATCATTCAAGTCTGACGTCGCAAAACGGCCACCATCTAACGGTACTAAAGGACGTAAATCAGGTGGTAATACTGGTAAAACTGTTAAAATCATCCATTCGGGTTTATTACCAGAATTTTTGAACGCTTCCATTAATTTCAAGCGCTTAGACAATTTCTTAATTTTAGTTTCAGAGTTTGTCTGTGGAATCTCTTCACGTAATGTATTAATTTCATGATCTAAATCGATTTGAATTAATAACTCACGGATTGCCTCAGCCCCCATGCGAGCATCAAATTCATCAGCAAACTCTTCCAATGCTTCAAAGTATTGCTCATCATTAAGTAATTGACCTTTTTCTAAGGTTGTCATACCTGGGTCAATAACAACATAACTTTCAAAATACAAAACGCGCTCAATATCGCGTAATGTCATATCTAATAATAGACCAATACGTGAAGGTAGTGATTTCAAGAACCAAATATGAGCAGTAGGTGAAGCTAACTCGATATGTCCCATACGTTCACGACGTACTTTAGTTAAGGCAACTTCAACGCCACACTTCTCGCAAATCACACCACGGTGTTTTAGCCGCTTATATTTTCCACATAAGCACTCATAATCTTTTACTGGTCCAAAGATCTTGGCACAAAATAAACCATCACGCTCAGGCTTAAACGTACGATAATTGATGGTTTCAGGTTTTTTAACTTCACCAAAAGACCAAGAACGGATCATCTCAGGCGAAGCCAGACCAATTCGGATTGCATCGAACTCATCTGGTTGACCTTGATTCTTTAATAAATTAAGCAAATCTTTCAAAGCTTTTCCTCCTAGCGGAGCAGGAACAGCAAAATAGCTGTTCCACTGCTAAACACGTATTATTCAGTTTCAAGTTCGATATCGATACCAAGCGAACGGATTTCTTTAATCAATACATTAAAGGACTCTGGCATTCCAGCTTCCATTGAATGATTACCATCCACGATATTCTTATACATCTTCGTACGGCCGTTAACATCATCTGATTTAACTGTGAGCATTTCTTGAAGAGTATAAGCTGCACCGTAAGCTTCAAGAGCCCACACTTCCATCTCACCAAAACGCTGTCCACCGAACTGAGCTTTACCACCTAATGGTTGCTGTGTAACAAGACTATAAGAACCAGTAGAACGAGCATGCATTTTGTCATCAACTAAATGGTTAAGTTTCAACATGTACATGTAGCCTACAGTTACTGGACGCTCAAACAATTCCCCTGTACGACCATTGTAAAGACGCATTTGACCAGATTCAGGCATATCTGCCAATTTAAGCATTGACTTAATTTCTGTTTCTTTTGCGCCATCAAATACAGCCGTAGCCATTGGTACGCCTTTGCGTAAATTATTAGCAAGGCTAATCACTTCATCATCAGTTAAAGAGTCAATATTTTCTTGACGACCGCCAATTTTATTATAAATCTCATCCAAGAATTGACGTAGCTCTGCCACTTTACGTTGTTCGTCTAACATTCGGTTAATCTTAACACCTAGACCCCTGGCAGCTAAGCCCAAATGCGTTTCTAAAATTTGACCAACGTTCATACGAGAAGGTACACCCAATGGATTCAACACAATATCTACAGGTTCACCATTCTCATCGTATGGCATATCTTCAACGGGCATAATGACAGAAACAACACCTTTATTCCCATGACGACCCGCCATTTTGTCACCAGGTTGGATACGACGTTTTACGGCCAAATAGACCTTAACAATCTTCAATACGCCTGGGGCAAGATCATCACCTTGTTGTAATTTACGTTTTTTGTCTTCAAACTTTTCATCTAATAACTTACGACGGTCAGCAAGATAAGCTTGCGCTTTTTCTAATTGCTCATTAAGCCCTTCATCTGCCATATGAATTTTAAACCATTGGCCGTGCTCAATATCATCTAGAATTTCTTGTGTCAATACAGTACCTTTCTTAAGGCCTGCACCACCATCTGCTTTTTGACCAACCAATGCTGAACTTAAACGTTCAAACGTTGCGGTTTCTACAATACGGAATTCTTCATTTAAATCTTTACGAATCGCATCTAATTGAGACTTCTCGATTGATAGGGCACGTGCGTCACGCTCAACACCTTCACGAATAAATACTTGAACATCAATAACAGTACCCACAGTGCCTGTAGGAACACGTAAAGAAGTATCTTTTACATCGCTAGCCTTTTCACCAAAAATAGCACGAAGTAACTTTTCTTCAGGCGTTAATTGGGTCTCGCCCTTTGGCGTTACTTTACCCACTAAAATATCGCCTGGTTGTACTTCAGCACCTACGTAAACAATACCCGCTTCATCCAGTTTATTTAAAGCAAGCTCACCCACATTAGGGATATCAGCTGTAATTTCTTCTGGACCTAGCTTAGTATCACGTGATACGCAAGTTAATTCTTGAATATGAATAGTTGTAAAACGGTCCTCTTGAACCACACGCTCAGATAATAAAATCGAGTCTTCGAAGTTAAAACCATTCCAAGGCATAAATGCTACGCGCATATTTTGCCCTAAAGCCAACTCACCCATGTCAGTTGAGGGGCCATCTGCCAAAATATCACCGCGAGCAATCACATCACCTTTTTGAACTAAAGGCGTTTGGTTAATACAAGTATTTTGATTTGAACGGGTATACTTTGTTAGGTTATAGATATCAACCCCTGCATCCCCTTTTTCAACTTCATCATCAGCCACACGCACGACAATACTACTTGCATCAACTGAGTCAATAACACCACCACGAGTAGCAACCACACAAACACCAGAGTCACGAGCAACATAACGTTCCATACCCGTTCCTACAAGAGGCTTATCCGCCTTCAAGGTTGGAACAGCTTGACGTTGCATGTTTGATCCCATCAATGCACGGTTAGCATCATCGTGTTCAAGGAATGGAATAAGTGACGCCGCAACCGATACTACTTGCTTTGGTGAAACATCCATTAATGTAACATCTTCAGGTGCTTTAACAGTAAACTCGTTCATGTGACGAACAGCTACAAGCTCTTCAACTAGCTTGCCGTTCTCTAGTTTAGCACTTGCCTGAGCAATTACATGATCTGCTTCTTCAATGGCTGATAGGTATACAATTTCATCAGTAACTTTTGTTTCTTTAACAACACGGTATGGACTTTCTAAGAAGCCATATTCATTAGTACGTGCATAAGTTGCTAATGAGTTAATCAATCCAATGTTTGGGCCTTCAGGTGTTTCAATTGGACATACACGGCCATAATGGGTTGGATGTACGTCACGTACTTCAAATCCTGCACGTTCACGGGTTAAACCGCCTGGGCCTAATGCTGAAACACGGCGCTTATGCGTAATTTCTGATAATGGATTATTCTGATCCATAAACTGAGATAACTGACTCGCACCAAAGAACTCTTTAATTGCAGCTGCTACCGGCTTAGCATTAATTAGGTCTTGAGGCATTAAGCCTTCGCTTTCAGCCATTGATAAACGCTCTTTAACAGCCCGCTCAACACGGACTAAACCAACACGGAATTGGTTTTCAGCCATTTCACCAACACAACGTACACGGCGATTACCCAAATGGTCAATATCATCAACGGTTCCTTTACCATTACGGATCGCAACCAATGTTTTTAATACATCGATGATATCTTCTTTACTTAATACACCTGAACCTTCTATTTCTTCACGTCCAATCCGACGGTTGAACTTCATACGACCAACCGCTGAAAGATCATAACGCTCAGAAGAGAAGAATAAATTACCAAATAAATTCTCAGCAGCCTCTTTAGTTGGTGGTTCACCTGGGCGCATCATACGATAGATTTCAACCAATGCTTCTAATTGATTACTGGTTGTATCATTTTTTAATGTATCTGAAATGAATGGTCCGCAGTCAATGTCATTGGTATAGATAGTTTCTATACGGGTAACACCCGCTTTAACCAATTTCGCTAATAATTCAGCAGTGATTTCTGTATTACAATTTGCGATAATTTCGCCTGTTGCAGAATCAGCCACATCATGCGCTAATGTCCGACCTAAAATATAATCTACAGAGACTTCTAATTCTGTAATACCTGCTTTTTCTAGCAAGTTAATATGACGAGCAGTAACACGACGGCCTTGCTCAACAATCACTTTACCTTTTTCATCACGAATATCAAATGCAGCAATTTCACCACGTAAGCGAGATGCCACAAGCTCTAATGCAAAACTTTCACCTTTTACATTAAAAATATTTGTATCATAAAACTGATCAATAATTTCTTCTGTTGTATAACCCAGTGCGCGTAATAATACAGAAACAGGTAATTTACGACGGCGGTCAATACGCACAAATACTTGGTCTTTTGGATCAAACTCAAAATCCAACCATGAACCACGGTAGGGAATGATACGTGCTGAATATAATAACTTTCCTGAACTGTGTGTCTTACCACGGTCGTGGTCAAAAAACACACCGGGGCTACGATGTAATTGAGATACAATCACACGTTCAGTACCATTAATAATAAAAGTACCATTATCAGTCATTAATGGGATCTCACCCATATAGACTTCTTGTTCTTTAATATCTTTGATTGCTTTATTAGATGATTCACGATCGAAAATGATCAAGCGTACTTTAACCCTTAAAGGTGCTGCATAAGTTATGCCGCGTAAAATACACTCTTTTACATCAAATGCAGGCTCGCTAAAGCGGTAGCCAACATATTCCAGGGCAGCACTGCCTGAATTGCTAATAATAGGAAAGACGGATTTAAAAGCTGCATGTAAGCCTTTGTCACGGAGTTGTTCTTTAGTGATACCCTTTTGTAAAAACCCTATATAAGAGTCTAACTGAATTGCTAATAAATAAGGTACATCCATAACATCCGGCAACTTACTAAAATCTTTGCGGATACGTTTTTTTTCAGTATAAGAGTAAGCCATCGTGCGCCCCAGTTGTAATCTGGTTAAACTCATTCAACATAAATGAGCTTGAGAAATCTTAAAATTCTAAATTTTATCTTCCAGATATAGCCCATGCTATAACGGAAAAAGGCCGGTAGCAAAAGCCACCAGCCATCAGCTCTATTTTAATGTTGGAGCTGCCAACATTAAGTTAGAACTACTTAAGTTCAACCTTAGCACCAGCTTCTTCAAGTGCTTTCTTAGCTGCTTCAGCTTCTTCTTTAGTTGCACCTTCTTTAACAATAGAAGGAGCGCCATCAACAACAGCTTTAGCTTCTTTAAGGCCTAAACCAGTGATTTCACGTACTGCTTTAATTACGTTTACTTTCTTATCGCCAGCTTCAGTTAAATGAATATTGAATTCAGTTTTTTCTTCAGCAGCTTCAGCAGCGCCACCAGCTGGGCCAGCAACTACAGCAGCAGCAGCAGAAACACCAAACTTTTCTTCCATTGCTTTAATTAATTCAACCACTTGCATTACTGACATTTCAGAAACTGCATTGATGATATCTTCGTTAGTAAGAGCCATAACTCTAATTCCTATATAAATGATTAATAATCAAACGATCATTAAATAAATTTGTTAACAAATAAACTTAGCAACGTTTAAGCCGCAGAAGCCTCTTTTTGTGCTTGAACAGCGGCCAACGTACGTACAAATTTGCTTGTAGCACCTTGAATAACGCTCATCAATTGAGAAATTGCTTCGTCGTATGTTGGTAAGCTTGCTAAAGCATCAGCTGCAATCAAATTGCCTTCAAAAGCGGCAGCTTTGATTTCGAACTTCTCTTGACCTTTTGCAAATTCTTTAAAGATACGTGCAGCTGCACCTGGATGCTCTTTAGAAAATGCAATTAAGGTTGGGCCTTTAAATGTATCAGTAAGTACTTCAAATTCAGTACCTTCTACTACACGGCGAAGAAGTGTATTACGCACGACACGTACATAAACGCCTGCTTCACGAGCCTGTTTACGAAGTCCAGTCATAGCACTTACAGTCACGCCACGGGCATCAGCCACGACAGCGGATAAAGCACCATTTGCAGCCTCGCTGACTTCAGCAACAATCGCTTTTTTGTCTTCGAGTTTAATCGCCACGGGTTTACTCCTGGATGTTTCCATTAAACTTAATGGCTAAAACCATTAAGGGTTTCGGTGTCTGATTCATTGGAATCGGGAGCACCATCTGCGTAGGCCTAAAAGATTAAGGTTATCCACCTACGGTCTTGGATAGCCCCCGCCAGGCAGGGACCCCAATCTTGTTGCTCTTTTAGAAGAGCAGTAAACTTTAAATCTCTAGAGATGCTTGATCAATTTGTAAACCAGGGCCCATAGTTGAGCTCAAAGTAAGACGCTTTAAGTAAACACCCTTTGAAGTTGATGGTTTTAAACGCTTTACTTCGTTTAATAATGCTTCAAGATTTTGTTTTAATTTTACTGGTTCAAAATCAACCTTACCAATAGAGGCATGAATAATACCTTCTTTATTAGTACGGAAACGAACTTGACCTGCTTTAGCACTTTTAACAGCTGTTGCTACATCAGGTGTTACTGTTCCAACTTTAGGGTTTGGCATTAAGCCACGAGGACCTAAAACTTGACCTAATTGTCCAACTACACGCATCGCATCTGGAGAAGCAATCACTACGTCATAGTCTAAATTACCTGCTTTCATTTCAGCAGCTAACTCATCCATACCAACTTTATCAGCACCTGCTGCCAAAGCCGCCTCTGCAGCTGCACCTTGAGTAAACACAGCAACTCTTACTGTTTTACCTGTACCATTTGGCATGTCAGCAGCACCGCGAACAACTTGATCAGACTTACGAGGGTCAACACCCAAGTTAATTGCGATATCAACTGACTCTTTAAATTTAACAGTTGATAATTCTGATAATAATTTTGCTGCGTCTTCAATACCATAAACTTTGTTTGCTTCAACTTTTTCAGCAATCATTTTTTGGCGCTTAGTTAATTTAGCCATTACACACCCTCCACATTTAAGCCCATGCTACGAGCAGAGCCCGCGATGGTGCGCACAGCAGCATCTAAATCGGCCGCCGTTAAATCAGCTTCTTTTAACTTAACAATTTCTTCTAATTGTGCACGTGTAACAGTGCCTACTTTTTGTGTATTAGGCTTGCTAGAACCACTCTTAATACCTGCTGCTTTTCTTAACAATACAGCTGCTGGTGTACTTTTTGTTTCAAAAGTAAAACTACGGTCTGCATAAACTGTAATAATTACTGGTGTAGGAAGACCTGGCTCCATACCTTGAGTTTTTGCATTAAATGCTTTACAAAACTCCATAATATTAACACCGTGCTGACCTAATGCAGGACCAACTGGTGGGCTAGGATTAGCCTGACCGGCTTTAACCTGTAATTTAATGTATGCTGTTATTTTCTTAGCCATTACATGCTCCAATATTTGGGTTATAACGCTCGAAAGAGCTCCCCGTTACAAACAAACCAACCTTTTTAAAAAAAGATTGGGATTTTAAAAAACTAAACTTTCTCTACCTGACTAAACTCAAGCTCAACAGGTGTTAAACGACCGAAAATAGAAACAGCCACTTGAACACGGCTTTTTTCATAATTAACTTCTTCAACAGTCCCATTAAAATCGGCAAATGGCCCGCTAATAACACGCACAGTTTCGCCTGGTTCAAATAATGTTCTAGGTTTAGGTTTATCACCTGTAGTAGCCATACGCTGAAGAATAGCTTCGGCTTCTTTATCAGTAATTGGTGCAGGCTTATCAGCCGTTCCCCCAATAAAGCCCATTACACGCGGGGTATTTTTTACTAAATGCCATGTACTATCATTCAATTCCATTTGCACAAGTACATACCCTGGAAAAAACTTACGCTCACTTTTGCGCTTTTGCCCAGCACGCATTTCTACCACTTCTTCAGTAGGAACCAATATCTCACCGAAATCTTCTTCTTTTTCATGCAACTTAACGCGCTCTTGCAAAGCACGCATAACATTTTTTTCATAGCCAGAATAGGCGTGAACTACATACCAACGTTTAGCCATGATTTATTATCCTACAATTAAAGAAACTAACCAACCAAATAGAGTGTCTAAACCCCACAATATTAAAGCTGTAATCAACACAACCACTACTACGATTAACGTTGTTTGTTTAGTCTCTTGGCGACTAGGCCAAACCACTTTACGCATTTCAGCACGTGAAGACTTCAACAAAGCAAAAATCGCTTGACCTTTTTGAGTCTTAATACCAATAAGAATAGCTATAGCGGCTAGTACAATTAGCCCTACCACGCGATAAAAAATAGATAATCCGATAGATGCAAAATACCAGTTCCCAACAACTCCAACAGCTATGAGAATAGCAATAACAATCCACTTCAATGGATCAAGACGATAGTTTTGGGCTTCAACCTTAGTATTCATCTAAATAAAGATCCTTAAATAAGAATAAAAACCAGATTTTTTTAAATCTGGCAGGCCAGGAGGGAATCGAACCCCCAACCTACGGTTTTGGAGACCGTCGCTCTGCCAATTGAGCTACTGGCCTAATAAAAGGCCGGACATTATACTTTTTTCTTTCACAAAAAAGCAACTACTTTATCAATTTTTTTATAAACCACAAAACAAAAGAATCTAAACATGGAGCTCATGAGCGGATTTGAACCGCTGACCTCACCCTTACCAAGGGTGTGCTCTACCAACTGAGCTACATGAGCGATGTAAAAGACTGGAGCGGGCAGCGGGAATCGAACCCGCATCATCAGCTTGGAAGGCTGAGGTTCTACCATTGAACCATGCCCGCATTTGATACTTAAAATTGGTGGAGGGGGAAGGATTTGAACCTTCGAAGTCGTAGACGGCAGATTTACAGTCTGCTCCCTTTGACCGCTCGGGAACCCCTCCAAGCGAGGCGGCATTTTGCTAGTAAACGCCGCTATTGTCAAGTCTTTTTTTTAAAATATATCATATTTTTGAAAAGACTTATGCAACTCCATAGCTCATCAAACGTTGATAGCGCTTTTCCAATAGCTCATCTATCGTGAGTAATTGTAATTCATTTAATTGTTCAGATAATACATTATGAACATTCTTCATCGCCGTTTCATAATCACGATGAGCGCCGCCAAGAGGCTCACTAATAACCTGATCAACTATATTTAACACCTTCAAGCGATCCGCTGTAACCCCCATTGCTTCTGCAGCATCAGGTGCTTTCTCAGCAGTTTTCCAAAGAATAGACGCACAGCCTTCAGGCGAAATGACCGAGTAAATCGAGTATTGAAGCATATTCAAACGATCACCTACACCAATAGCAAGCGCACCACCAGAACCACCTTCACCAGTGACTGTACAAATAATAGGTGTCTTTAAGCGTGACATTACTCGTAAATTCCATGCAATAGCTTCACTTTGTCCACGCTCTTCAGCACTCACGCCTGGATAAGCCCCAGGGGTATCGATAAACGTTAAAACTGGCATTTTGAATCGCTCTGCAAGCTCCATTAATCGACAAGCTTTACGATAACCTTCAGGTCTTGGCATACCAAAATTACGGCGTACTTTTTCTTTAACGTCGCGCCCTTTTTGATGCCCTATAACTACAACAGGTTTGTCATCAAAACGCGCAACCCCACCCACAATGGCCTCATCATCCGCAAAATGGCGATCACCATGAAGCTCTTCGAACTCTGTAAATAACTGATTAATATAATCTAACGCATATGGGCGCTTAGGATGACGTGACAACTGTGTTATTTGCCAACTTGTCAAATTATTAAAAAGAGCCACTGTTTTTTCTTGCTTTTCTTTTTCTAAATTAGCAATAGCCTCAGCAATATTTTGTGAGTTTCCATCTTGAGCTAATCGCAATTCATCTATTTTTGCAATCAAGTCAGCAATAGGCTGTTCAAAATCAAGAAAGTTTGGATTCATAATTAACCTTTATCTATTAAATGCTTATTAATTTGATTATATACTTTTTCTGTCTCTTGCTTACTACTTTTTGAATATAAATTTATCCATTTATGTATCTTACTGCATGCTTATACTTAAACAGAATTTGACCAACAGTACAATACAATAAATAGCAATATCTTAAATCTTAGTTATTTTTTATCTTAAAATAAGTGCAATAGTCCCTAAAGCTCTCAAATATTTATTATAGGTGGAAAATAATTTATATTACTAGGGGCTCTGTTAATATTAACATCAATGGAAATACAAGCTAAAACTATCAAGACATTAGGCAGGAAAATTCCTATTATACTAGCCTTTAAAATAATATCTCTACTAAACACGCTTATCCCCAAATCCTGTAACCTATATTTTTATCTATAATTAAGATAAACATTTTTCTTACCAAACTGATCCTTTAATATTTGTATTAATTGATCTGATGGTTTAACGTTGCAATTCTCACCCAGACGCAACACAGCCAATGCTGTACTATTTTGATAATCAATACATGCCGGACAAGTACCCTTATATTGCTGCAATAAATTACTTAACCATGTTAACTTATCTAATGCAAGTTGTTCACGTTGTATGACTATACGCAAGCTATCCGCCAAACTAATACGGGCATCAAGTAAACTATGGACTTTTCTAATCCTCAATCTCAATCCACCCGAAAAGTCATCATGACTCACCTCGCCTTCAACCACAACCATAGCATCTGTTTTCAATAACTCTTGGTACTCACTAAAAACATCCGCAAATAATGAAGCTTCGATTCTACCTGAGCGGTCATCTAGCACAATGAAACCCATTTTTTCGCCTTTTTTATTTTTCATAACGCGCATACTGACGATTAAACCTGCTACGGTCTGCGTATCTTTTGCTGGTTTCAAGTCAACGATGCGTTGTCGAGCGAACCTTCTAACCTCAACTTCATACTCATCAATTGGATGCCCAGTCAAATAAAGACCTAGCGTTTCTTTTTCACCTTTTAACCGCTCTTTAAGTGGGATTTCACGGGATTTTTTATAAGCCTGATAAACATCGCCTATTGAATTATCAACAAACAACTCGGCAAACAAATCCATATGACCGCTGTCTTCACTTCGCGCCTGCTGATCTGCTGCTTGAATTGCATCATCCATAGCCGCCACTAAAACGGCTCGATTTTTATCAACAGTCGCCTTATACGCACTTAACTCATCATTATAAAAAGGCCCTAAGCGATCAAAAGCACCCGAGCGAATTAACGCTTCCAAAGTACGTTTATTAATTTTCTTTAAATCAACGCGTTTACAAAAATCAAATAAGTCTTTAAATATACCATCTTCTCGCGCTTCAACAATTGCCTCTACAGGCCCCTCTCCTACTCCTTTAATAGCACCTAGTCCGTAGATAATACGCTGATCATCGCCCACAGTAAATTTAAACTCCGAGGCGTTCACATCAGGCGCATCAATACGCAATTTCATATTGCGGCACTCCTCGATCAGCGTAACCACTTTATCTGTATTATGCATATCCGAAGAAAGTACCGCCGCCATGAAAGGTGCAGGGTAATGCGTTTTCAACCAAGCCGTTTGATAAGAGACCAATCCGTAAGCAGCCGAGTGCGATTTGTTAAAACCATAGCCAGCAAACTTTTCAACTAAGTCAAAAATATTTCCTGCCAAATCTTTATCAATATTATTGTTAGCAGATCCCTCCAAGAAGACCGAACGCTGCTTTGCCATTTCCTCTGGCTTTTTCTTACCCATAGCTCGACGTAACATATCAGCGCCGCCAAGGGTATAGCCTGCCATGACCTGCGCAATTTGCATCACTTGCTCTTGATAAAGAATAATCCCATAAGTAGGAGATAACACAGGCCTCAAACTTTCCAACTGATAATCAGGATGGGGAAATGCTAACTCTGCACGTCCATGCTTGCGATTAATAAAATCATCCACCATCCCCGACTGCAAAGGCCCTGGTCGAAATAGTGCCACCAATGCAATAATATCTTCTAAGCAGTCAGGCTTTAATTTTTTGATTAACTCCTTCATCCCTCTGGATTCAAGCTGAAACACCGCAGTTGTTTCTGCACGCTGTAATAGCTTATAGGTATTTGCATCATCTAAAGGAATAAAGTTAATATCAAGAGGTGACTCTCCTTTTTTAGAGCGCTCTCTATTGATCGTTGCCATTGCCCAGTCGATAATTGTCAACGTTCTTAAACCTAGAAAGTCAAACTTCACAAGCCCCGCGGCTTCTACATCATCTTTATCATACTGGGTAACAAGGCTATGACCTTCTTCATCGCATTGCACAGGAGAGAAATCTGTCAACTTTGTCGGGGCAATAACTACGCCCCCTGCGTGCTTACCTGTATTTCGAGTAATACCTTCTAACTTAAGCGCCATTTCCCATATTTCGGCAGCTTCTTCGTCTGCGGCTAAGAAATTTCTAAGCGTCTCTTCTTGCTCATAGGCTTTTTCTAAAGTCATCCCTATTTCAAATGGAATCATTTTAGATAAACGATCAGCCAAACCGTAAGATTTCCCTTGAACACGTGCCACGTCACGCACAACAGCCTTAGCAGCCATTGAACCAAAGGTAATAATCTGGCTAACTGCATTGCGTCCATAGGTTTCTGCTACATAATCGATCACTCGATCACGCCCATCCATACAGAAATCCACGTCAAAGTCGGGCATGGATATCCGCTCAGGGTTTAAAAAACGTTCAAAAAGTAAGTCATACGCTAAAGGATCAAGATCAGTAATTTTTAACGAATAAGCAACCAACGACCCAGCACCAGACCCACGCCCAGGCCCAACAGGTACCCCATTTTTTTTAGCCCATTTGATAAAATCCATCACGATTAAGAAATAACCGGGAAACCCCATCTGAATAATAATATCCAGTTCAAACTTTAAACGATCTAAATAAACTTGTTTCTTTGTTTCATAGTCAGGCGTATCCAGTGGCAATATATGAGACAATCGTTCCTCAAGCCCATCCAAGGACTCTTTACGAAAGAAATCATCCATCGTCATCCCTTCGGGTATAGGATAATTAGGCAAGAAGTACTTCCCTAGTTGTACTTTTATATTGCAACGCTTAGCAATTTCTACCGTATTCTCTAATGCCTCTGGCAAATCGCTAAAAAGCTCTGCCATTTGCTCTGGTGTTTTTAAATATTGCTGACGGCTATAATTACGCGGTCTTTTAGAATCATCCAATACACGCCCTTCCCCAATACAAACGCGTGTTTCATGGGCTTCAAACTCTTCTTCTGTCAAAAACCTTACATCATTGGTTGCCACGAGAGGTACATTGTATTTTGTGGCCAATGTGACCGCCGCATGCAAATATTCTTCTTCGTAAGGGCGTTCGGTACGTTGAACCTCTATATAAAAACGGTCATTAAAATAGACTAACCAATCAGTTAATAGCTCATCCGCATCATTGGGGTTATTGGACAATAGTGCCTGTCCTAGTTCACCTTCACGAGCCCCTGACAAAACAATCAAACCTTCATTTGCCTGAATAAGCCACTCTTTCTCAATAATGACCATACCCTCATGCTGACCATTTTCATACCCTTGAGAAATCAATTCTGTCAGATTACGATAACCTTTTTCATTCATTACTAATAAGGTTAGTCGACTAACAGGGCCGTCAGGAAAACGACTAGCTAACCAAAGATCTGCACCACAAATCGGTTTGATGCCTGCTCCATTAGCAGCCTTGTAAAACTTAATTAATCCACATAAATTATTTTGATCTGTCACAGCAACAGCAGGCATATTCGCTTTTGCAACTGCTTTAATAAGTGGCTTGACTCTTACTAACCCATCAACTAATGAATATTCGGTATGAACGCGTAAATGAACAAAAGAAACAGGCATTACAAAATCCTAGAAAAAGAGGGAGCCAATAGCGACATGTTGATATATAAACAGCCCCACAAAAAAATTTATACAATAAAAACAACAAGATATTATTTAATTCTAAAGTAATTTAATACAGTAATTCCTTATCATATTACCCCAAAACCAAACCAATAGAAAATAAAGATAGCGTAAAAATATTTATCTTAATAGCAACGGCTAATTGTTTATGTAATTTAGCAGTTTCTCTATAATGGTAAACAGCATAACCATTCCAAAAATAGAGCGGTAGCGCTAATAAAAAGAGCCAGGCGTACCCATTATCTCTCGCATAAAAAAAAGCGAAACAGCTTAGAAAAGCTATACTTGCAACTAATAAGGCAAAATGGTAATAACGTGACCATAACACTCCCAATCTTACAGGGATTGTTCGTTTACCATAAAGCGCGTCACCATCAATATCCCGAATGTTATTCACATTTAAAACGATAACCGAAAGTAATCCTGCGGCAGTAGCAGGTAAAAAGCTATACATCCCCACATGATGAGTTTGCAGAAAAAAGCTTCCCATCACACTCGCGTAACCAAAAAAGAGTAATACAGAAAGATCCCCTAAGCCATAGTAACCATAAGCTTTATCACCAACCGTGTATAAAATTGCGGCAACCATTGATAACAAGCCTAGCATAATAAAAATAACAACATCTCTAAACGTATGACACGCCAAAATAATCAAAACGATACCGAACGCAATAGCGATAAGTCCTGTAAAAATAATAGCAAATTGCATTTGTTGAGGCGTGATGAGCCCTTCTTTTAACCCTCGTTCAGCACCAATGGTTTTATCTTTATCTGTACCTTTTACAACATCGCCATAATCGTTTGCCAAATTTGACATCACCTGTAAAGCTACGGCTGTTAATAATGAAAAAATAAAAATTGAGATATTTACTTTGTGGTCATATGCCATGGATAATGCATTGCCTGTGACAATGCCACAACAGGCTAAAGGTATCGTTTTAAGTCGTAAACTACTTACCCACACAGCTAACATTTTCATTTCAAGTTCAAATCCAATTAAAATACATATACTACAAATAAAATCATATTTTGATAAAAAATCATATAGACATTCATCTATGAAAGATGAACTATTCACTTTTTCACTACTCTGAATATAGATAAGTACTTATCTTCTCTCTCAATAAAAACCATCAGGAGTATGATTATGAAACTTTATTACAAATCAGGTGCATGCTCACTTTCCCCCCATATGGTGCTTTGTGAAGCATCCATTCATTTTGAATTAGTTCGTGTTGACCTCGCCACTAAAAAAACTGAACATGGGGAAGATTATTTAAAAATAAACCCTAAAGGGCAAGTTCCTGCATTGTTACTAGACACTGGAGATCTGCTCACAGAAGGCGTTGCAATTATTCAATATATTGCAAGTCGAGCTCCTGGAAAGGGATTAATGCCTCCACAAACGGACTTTAGCTACTTCAAAGCTATTGAATGGCTCAACTACATTGCAACTGAATTACACAAAGGCTTTGGGCCTTTATTTAACCCCAACTTTCCTGATAATTTAAAACAAGCAGCACGTCAGCAATTAGAGAAAAATTTCGCTTATGTTGATAGTCAACTCGATCACAAAGACTTTCTGCTGGGTGAGCATCTCAATGTTGCCGACTTTTATTTATATACCATCATCACATGGGCTAAAGCAATGACCCTAGATATTGCTTCACTCAATAATCTGGTACGTTTTATCAAAAACATGGAAGAGCGCCCATCTGTTAAAACAGCATTAGCCGAAGAAAAGAAGTAAGCATCAATAAACAAAAAGGAGGCTAAGCCTCCTTTTTGTTTACATACACATTACGCGCCAGCAATAGCCATCTTTTCGATTAATATCGATCCCGTTTTAATATTCCGACGAGCGTCCACATCATTCCCAATGTCTATGATCTGACTAAACATGTCTTTTAAATTCCCAGCAACGGTTATCTCTTGCACAGGATATTGAATCTCACCATTCTCCACCCAAAAACCAGCAGCGCCGCGAGAGTAATCACCAGTAACTAGATTAACACCACTCCCCATCAACTCAGTGATTAACAATCCCCTATCCATTTTCTTTAATAATCCTGTCAACCCACTCTGCCCATGAGATACAAACACATTATGACAACCACTAGCATTGGCCGTACTGGGTAAACCTAACTTGCGACCAGAATAAACACCTAGTAAATAAGTCATTAACTGACCTTGTGTTATGATGGATTTATCATAGGTCGCTAATCCGTCACCGTCGAAACTTGCACTATTTAGTGTTGCTTTGAGTCTTGGCTTTTCCTCTATATTTAACCAGTTGGGGAATAACTGCTTTCCTACTGCACCTTCTAAAAAGGAAGATTTACGATAAATACTACTGCCTGAAATAGCCCCTAATAAATGACCAAATAAACTTGCAGCAACATCGGTAGAAAAAATAACAGGTACTTCACACGTAGCAATAGATTTCGCCCCTAGTCGCCCAACCGTGCGTTGAGCGGCTTCTTGACCAATCGAAACTGGAGACGCTAACTTCTCACCTACCAAATTAACGTCATACCAATAATCACGTTGCATTTGTCCTTTATCTTCACCAATCATGATGCAACTCATACTATGGCTTGTCGAGGTGTATCCACCAATAAATCCATGGCTATTACCATATACTCTACAGCCTCGCCATGTGTTTAATGAAGTGCCATCTGCATTGGTAATGCGTTTATCCGTATCAAAAGCTGCCGCTTCACAAGCCAATAACTTTTCAATCGCTTGCGTAGGCGTTATATTCCAAGCAGAAAACAATTCAAGATCCGGCAAATCTTTTGCCATTAACTCAGGTTCTGCCAAACCTGCATATTCATCTTCAGACGTATGCTTTGCAATTTCAAGTGCTGCAGCAACTGTTTCATGAATAGCATTCACATCCGTTACCGTGGTACTGGCTGAACCCTTTCTTTTACCTGAGTAAACAGTAATACCAAAACCCTGATCCCTATTAAACTCTACCGTTTCTACTTCTTGTTGGCGCACAGTTACCGCCAAGCTTTGGCTTGTAGAGACTGAAACCTCACAGGCTGTAGCTCCTTGTTTTTTTGCTTCAAGTAAAATCTTTTGCACTTGCTCCTCTAATAAAGGAATTGTCTTGGGGCCTACAGAATTTTCAGTACTCATATCTTTCCTCATTTAAAAATTCTCATAATAAACAAGCGATCTGTTATCATAGTCGCCACTATTTACTATGAGTTTATAACTATGTCTGATACTTTTGATGATGCTTTTGAAGAAAAAAGCAAATCCCAAATCAAACGTGAAATGCATGCTCTTGTCGATTTAGGTAGAAAGCTTACGACCTTGAAAAAAGATCAACTGGCTTTATTACCTTTAACCGATATGCTTAGAAAAGCACTCGAAGATGCACCAAAACATAAATCTAATATCGCTAATAAGCGACATATGCAATACGTTGGTAAACTGTTAAGAGACCAAGATATTGACTTTATTCAATCATTTCTTGAGCAAATCGACAGTTCTAGCCGTGAATATAACGAACGCTTTCATGCCCTTGAACAGTGGCGCGACAAGTTGGTTACTGAAGGTGATGATGCGCTTACAGAGCTATTAAACCAATACCCCACAGCCGATCGCCAACATTTAAGACAACTGATACGATTAGCACAGCAAGAAGCAGCACAAGAAAAACCACCTGCGGCGGCTCGTAAAATTTTCAAATATATCCGCGAACTAGATGAAACCATTCGGGGACTAAGATAGTAGCACAACTACTATCATACCCCTGTTCCACCCACCGTAATAGCATCAATTTTTAATGTCGGCTGACCAACACCTACGGGAACTGATTGGCCATCTTTACCACACATACCAACACCACTATCTAGCGAAAGATCATTACCCACCATGGATACTTGATTCATGACATCAGGGCCGTTACCAATGAGCATCGCACCTTTAATCGGTGCCGTTAACTTTCCATCTTCAATCAAATAAGCTTCACTGCTTGAGAATACAAACTTACCACTGGTAATATCTACTTGCCCACCACCTAAGCTGGCACAGTAGATACCTTTTTTAACAGAACGAATGATTTCTTCAGGATCACTTTCACCCGCCAACATATAAGTATTAGTCATACGAGGCATTGGTAGATAGGCATAAGACTCTCTTCGGCCATTACCTGTAGGCTTTTGATTCATTAAACGAGCATTGAGTTTATCTTGCATATAACCTTTTAAAATGCCATTCTCAATGAGCGTAGTACACTCTGTTAGCGTACCCTCATCATCTACAGCTAAAGAACCTCGACGATTAGCAAGGGTTCCATCATCCACAATCGTACAAAGTGAAGAGGCCACCTTTTCGCCGATACGCCCGCTGTAGGCCGAGCTACCTTTGCGATTAAAATCACCCTCTAATCCATGTCCAACGGCCTCATGCAGTAATACACCTGACCAACCAGAACCAAGGACTACAGGTAACGTACCCGCTGGCGCAGGCACGGCTTCTAAATTCACTAACGCTTGGCGTACTGCCTCACGAGCATAACTCATCGCTCGATCTTCTGTTAAAAAATAACTGTAATCATAACGACCGCCACCGCCATGGCTACCACTTTCACGACGACCGCTTTGCTCCACAATAACACCCACATTAAAACGGACTAATGGGCGGATATCAGCCGCTAAATCGCCATCACTAGAAGCCACTAAAATGTGTTCCCATAACCCCGTCAGACTCACAGTCACCTGCTGAATTCTGGGATCAATTGCTCTCACAGCCTGATCTATTTGTTTAAGCAATGCAACTTTCTCTTCTCTTGCGACAACCTCTAAAGGATTTCTTGCTTGATAAAGAGAATTAGCAGGGATATGGCTAAATGCTTGCACTCGTCCTGTTTTACCACTACTTACAATAGACTTTGCAGCAGTAGCAGCCTGAATTAAAGCCTCTTTAGTCAATGTATTACTGTATGCAAAGCCTGTTTTCTCCATCGCCAAAGAGCGGATACCCACCCCCTGATCCACGCTAAAGGTTCCTTGTTTAACAATACCATCTTCCAAAGACCAACTCTCTAAAACAGCATGCTGAAAATATAAATCAGCTGTATCAATACCATTTCCAACGGCCACACTTAAAATGCTAGGAAGCATTTCAATATCAAGCCCATTAGGCGCTAGCAGTTGTTGACTAGCCGCCGTTAACAGATCTGTCATATACTCTCCAAATGATAAGTGACTACGACCAGCCACTTATTTAATAAGACGTGCATCTTATTACAATAAAAATGCTTTTAAAAATTATACCACAAGCTATTATTATAAAATTTCATCGACCTTTAATAAGCCATCTATCGCAACGCGAACAGTAACTCTTAATAATAAGGCAAGAACGATAAGCACATCACGCAAATCACACTGATTATGATAAACTAAATGTCAAATATCTCTGTAGCCATGTACCCTAGGTTGACTGAAATGCCTAAAATATTAATCATTGAAGATGAAACCGCTATTGCCGACACACTACTCTACTCACTTCAAACTGAAGGATTCGATTGCACTTGGTTATCTCTAGGCAGTGAAGCAATAGAGCGACAAAAACAAAGCCCTGCAGATTTATGGATACTGGACGTAGGTCTTCCTGATTTAAATGGTTTTGAAGTATGCCGCCAACTTCGAAAGTTCTCTGATGTGCCCGTTATTTTCTTAACCGCAAGAGACAATGAAATAGACCGTATTGTTGGCTTAGAAATCGGTGCAGATGACTATGTTAGCAAACCCTTTAGTCCTAGAGAAATAGCGGCAAGAGTACGCGCTATTTTAAAAAGAACTACGATGCAAACAACCAAAGCCAATCCATCCGAAATCAAGGACATTGGATTATTTGTCATTGATGACATCGGCTGCACTATTTCTTTGCAAGGCAACTCACTCAACCTCACACGTCATGAATTTAACTTATTGTCCTGTTTACTCTCACAACCCAAGCGCGTCTTCAGTCGAGAACAACTTCTTGACGCACTAGGTATCTCTATTGATGCAGGTTATGAACGAAATATCGATAGCCACATCAAAGCATTAAGAGCAAAAGTTAGAGAAATAAATAGCAGTCTTGAGGTCATCCGTACTCACCGCGGTTTTGGTTATAGCTATGACCCCTCCTAACGAGTAAATAATAATGGCCTTAGCAAAACGTATTTTTTTATTTTATTTCCTCTTTGTTGCGCTTTGTGGCTATTTTATGGTGAACTTATTTTCTAACCAAATTTATCCTAGCATTCGCCAAACAACAGAAGAAACATTGGTCGACACAGCCAATCTTTTAGCAGAGCTTGTAAGCAATGATATGGCACAGGGTAAAATAGACCAACATTATTTACAAAATCTTATCTCAACTTATCAGAAACGCGACCCTAATGCATCCATCTGGGGGGTAGACAAAAAATCTATAGCATTACGTGTTTATATCACCAACGATCAAGGAATTGTTGTATTTGATTCGACAGGTAAACATGTTGGTGCTGACTTCTCACAATGGCGTGACGTTTACTTAACGTTGCGCCATAAGTATGGAGCAAGATCAACGCAAGAAGACCCCAATGATGAAAAGTCTACCGTCATGTACATTGCGGCCCCCATCAAAGCCAATAACCAAATTATTGGTGTATTAACTGTTGGTAAACCCAATGTCACCACCAATCCTTATATTGCCAAAGCAGAATCGCGTCTTTTATTTTTTGGTGTCATTCTGTTACTGATTAGCCTTGCGGTGGGTGCTTTATTATCATGGTGGTTGGGAGCCTCATTACGCCGCCTAACCTTATATGCTAATGCAGTGAGCAAAGGTGAAAAAATTAAAGCGCCCCTATTTTATGGAGGCGAACTGACTCAACTAGCAAAAGCTTTAGATAAAATGCGTAGCGAGCTTGATGGTAAACAATACGTCGAACGTTATGTTCATACATTAACCCATGAACTAAAAAGTCCACTCGCCGCTATTAGAGGGGCTAGCGAACTACTACAACAAGACATGCCCCCTGATAAAAGAAATCACTTTATTAAAAATATTGATAGTGAAAGTGAGCGCTTACAACAACTTGCAGATCGTTTACTTAATCTTAGTATGGTTGAGCAACGGCAAACATTACAAGACATTACCCGTATTGAACTTTTACCTCTGGTACAAAAATTACTTGAAGGTAAATCATCTCAGATCACCCAGCAAGGTATTGAAGTACAAGTAGCCATTAATAAAAACCATTGCATTGAAGGGGAGCTTTTTTTAGTGGAGCAAGCCCTATCTAACCTACTAGACAATGCCCTCGACTTCACACCTGAATACGGTACGATCCATATATCAACACAACAAACAGATCAGACGCTTGAGATTAAATTCTACAATCAAGCTGACCCTATCCCCAACTATGCCATTCAACGTTTATGTGAACGCTTCTACTCTTTACCCCGTAAAAAAACGGGGCGAAAAAGTACAGGGCTTGGGCTTAATTTTGTGCAAGAGGTTGCCTTGCTTCATCAAGGAAAACTTAGCATTACCAATCATAAAGAAGGGGTACTCGTGACACTCACATTTCCTCATTAAATATTTCTTGCTTAATAAGAACCATACAAACTCCATATTTACTTCATAAAAACTCCACATTCAACCTAAATAATAGGCCATCAATTATTTAAGGAGTTTTTATCATGCAACGGCAGCTCATTTTTAAAATAGTCGCTATCTTTATTTTGATCCTTTTATTACTTATTCCTATTAATATGGTGAATTCTCTGGTTTATGAGCGGATGTCTCTTCGTAACGACGTGGTGAGCGAGATCGCAAACAGTTACTCTAAAAGCCAACAAATCAAAGGCCCTGTGCTGATTATCCCTTACAGCAAACTCAGCTATAACACAGAAGATAAAAAATATTATCAACGCAAAGGTACTCTTTACTTCCTTCCTGAACAATTAAATATGACAGGATATTTAACTGTAGAAAAGCGTAGCCGCGGTATTTATGAAGCACGTGTTTATAACAGTAAAAATAAAATGACAGGGTCGTTTGATATTCCCAAAGACTATGGCGTCAAAGAAAATCTAGAGGATTATCAATTCGGGCAACCTTTTTTGGCCATTGGTATTAGTGATACACGAGGTATAGGTAATCAATCCACCGTCATTTTTGATAACAAAACACTGTCAATAAAACCCGGTACAGCAGGGTCCAAATTAGGTTCAGGTATTCATGCTCAAGTCACGTTAACAGACGCAAAACTATCAGGTAATTTTCCTTTTGAAATACAGTTTGATTTAAAAGGTACATCAACATTTAACCTAATGCCTGTCGGTAAAGAGACCTCTGTAACAATAGACAGTAATTGGCCTCACCCAAGTTTTAGTGGTAGTTTCTTACCCATTTCTCACGACATCAAAAACGAAGGTTTTACAGCCACATGGCAAACTAATCTATTTGCAAGCGACATTGAAAACAAATTCAAAGACTGCCTCACTAACAAGCAGTGTTATTCACTTGAGAATACAAACTTTCAAGTAGGCTTAGTAGAACCTGTTGATCATTACTCAAAAACTAACCGCGCGATAAAATACGGTATTCTTTTTATTGGTTTAACATTCTTCGGGTTCTTTATTTTTGAAGTGGTCAGAAAGCTTGCCATTCACCCTATCCAATATTCTTTTGTGGGCATGTCATTAGCCATCTTTTTCTTACTGTTACTGTCTTTGTCAGAATACATTGGTTTTGCTCTGGCCTACTTATGTTCAGCAATTGCGTGTATATCCATCATCAGCTTTTATATCACTGGCATTTTAGAGAATAAAAAACAGGCCATTATTTTTACCTGCCTACTCAGCCTTATTTATCTCATGCTTTATGTGCTGCTCAATGCAGAAGAGTACAGCTTAATGATGGGAAGTATTTTAGTCTTCATGATTCTAAGTACTGCAATGATTGCGACCCGACGTCTAGACTGGTACCAAGTAACGACACAGAACCCACTGACTAAGTATACAAAACAATCAAAGGAGACTCACCATGAATAGGGGAATAAGACTTAAAGAAGATGCAAAATTGGCCATCGCCCTGCGAGAAAAACTAGAACAATGGTTAATTAATACTAAGCCTGCGCTTGAAAAACAGATGATTCTTCCTCTTGAGACGAAAAGAAAATAGTCATCTAATCAACAGATAATAGCGTGGTAAGGGGAGATGATAAAATATCTCCCTTTATTTTTATTCACTTTATGACACATTGCTAATTAGTTCATACGTCAAATAATCACTATAATGTATATAATTTACTTATAAAAAATACCTATAGGAATATGCTATGAAGATGATAAAGACAAAAGCAGCCATCGCTTGGGAACCTAATCAGCCCTTATCTATTGAAGAAGTCGATTTAATGCCACCCCAAAAAGGTGAAGTGCTTATTCGCATTGTCGCAACAGGTGTTTGCCATACAGATGCGTACACATTATCTGGGACTGATCCTGAGGGTATATTCCCTTCCATTTTAGGCCATGAAGGAGCAGGTATTGTTGAAGCTGTAGGTGAAGGCGTTACTAGCTTAAACGTCGGTGATCATGTTATTCCTCTCTACACACCAGAGTGCGGGAAATGTAAATTTTGCCTTTCAGGTAAAACAAATCTTTGCCAAGCCATTCGTACCACACAAGGTAAAGGGCTAATGCCTGATGGCACAACACGCTTTTTTAAAGAGGGTAAACCCATTTTCCATTACATGGGAACATCAACTTTTTCTGAATACACTGTTGTTCCCGAAATTGCAGTGGCAAAAATCAGCAAAGATGTACCCCTTGAAAAGGTGTGCTTACTAGGCTGCGGCATCACCACAGGTATGGGAGCTGTCACCAATACGGCTAAAGTAAAATCCGGCGATAGCGTTGCCGTATTTGGATTAGGCGGCATCGGGCTAGCGGTTATTATGGCAGCAAAAACAGTGGGAGCTAGTCGTATTATTGCCATTGATATCAACCCAGAGAAGTTTGATCTTGCCAAAAAATTAGGGGCTACTGACTGTATTAACCCTAAAGACTATGACAAACCTATTCAAGACGTCATCGTAGAACTCACTGATGGGGGTGTTGATTTTTCATTTGAGTGTATTGGTAATGTTAAAGTCATGCGCTCAGCCCTTGAATGCTGCCATAAAGGTTGGGGAGAATCTGTTATTATTGGCGTTGCTGGTGCTGGAGAAGAAATCGCCACCCGCCCTTTCCAACTAGTCACAGGTCGTGTTTGGCGTGGCTCTGCTTTTGGTGGGGTAAAAGGCCGTTCACAACTTCCTCTTATTGTAGAAGACTACCTTAAAGGTAAATTTAGTATCGATGACTTTATTACCCATGAGCTACCGCTCGAAGACATCAATAAAGCCTTTGATTTAATGCATGAAGGCAAATCAATTCGTACCGTCATTCGTTATTAATTATAGAGGTAAGCCATGAGCCTAGTAGAGCTAGAAAGCCATTTATCATTTGGTGGTCAACAAAAACGATTTAAGCATCTCTCATCCACACTTGATTGTGAGATGACTTTTTCAATCTATTTGCCCCCCAATCATGAAACCAATGCATACCCTATACTTTACTGGCTCTCAGGGCTTACGTGTACTGATGAAAACTTTTCAACCAAAGCAGGCGCGCAACAATGTGCCGCAAAGCTAGGTATTATTTTAGTTATTCCCGATACAAGCCCTCGCGGGGATTCAGTTGCTAATGACCCAAGCTATGACTTAGGCCAAGGCGCAGGCTTTTATATCAATGCAACCCAAGCACCTTGGCAACAGCATTACCATATGTTTGACTATATTAGTCAAGAGCTCCCAAAGCTCATCACCCAAAACTTCAATACCAATGGCAAACAATCTATTGCAGGCCATTCAATGGGAGGGCATGGTGCACTCATGCTTGCCCTGCGCCACCCCAAAACTTATTGTTCAGCCTCTGCCTTTGCACCGATTGTTAATCCCTCGCAAGTACCATGGGGACAGAAAGCATTCACCGCTTACTTAGGAAAAGATGCAACGCAGTGGCAACAGTACGACAGTTGTTATCTACTTCAGTATTATCAAGAAAAACAGTTTCCCATCTTAATTGATCAAGGAACAAATGATAGCTTTCTATCAGAACAGTTAAAACCCGACGTCTTAGCAAACATAGCAAAACAAAAAAAATGGCCACTTACATTACGGCTTCAAGCAGGCTATGACCATAGTTATTATTTTATTGCGAGCTTTATTGAAGAGCACTTAGCATTCCACGCTCACCATCTTAATAGCGAAGAATAAAGGATATGTGGGTATTTTAAATAATACCCACTGAAAAAGACTTAACTACCTAACTTTTGTAAAGCTTCGCCTGTTAAGCGATAAACTGTCCACTCACTTTGTGGTTTAGCTCCTAATGACTCATAAAAAGCAATAGCAGGTGCATTCCAATTCAACACACTCCACTCAAAACGTCCACATCCCTCACTCACCGCTATTTTTGCCAAATGAGTTAGAAGTTTCTTACCTACACCACTTCCACGCTCACTTTCTGCCACGTAGAGATCTTCTAAATAGAGCCCTTTTTTAGCAAGCCATGTTGAGTAATTGTAAAAATAAATAGCATAACCAATAATACGGCCTTGCTCATTTTCACAAATAATTGTTTTCGCAGTAGCCTCGTTTGAAAACAAAGAAGCAATGATGGTTTCTTTTGTTGCTAATACTTCATGCTCCGCTTTTTCATAAATAGCAAGCTCTCTAATCAGCCTTAAAATATCATCTGCATCATCCGCTTTCGCTTTTCTTATCACCACATCACAAGACATAACAAAACCTCCCTTCACCATAAACTTTTTAACCAGTACCTACTATACTATTGTAGAATAAGCCCTTTCAACAAAATACACTTACTAACTACTGATCTAATGACTAATAATCCTATTTATACATTTCCAGCCATTTACTTGGCTACCATGCTTATGTTAGCAGGCTCTGGTTTATTTACTACCTATCTTGGGTTAAGGCTCACTGCCGATGGTGTGAGTGAAATGATTATTGGGAGTTTAACCACCGCCTATTATGCAGGTTTAGTAGTCGGCGCTAAAATTGCCCATCGTCTTATTGCTAACTTTGGCCATATCCGCTCATATGTTGCCTGCGCAGGATTAGCCACTATTGCAACATTAGCCTATGTCATGATTGATAACTTAACTGTCTGGATCGCGTTACGCTTTGTATTAGGTATTGTGATGATGAACCAATACACCGTACTAGAAAGTTGGTTAAATGAACAAGCCGAAAATAATCAGCGTGGTTTAGCTTTTGCTGGTTATATGATTGCAACCGACTTAGGACTAATGCTTGGGCAAGGTTATTTACAACAGGTTCCTATCTTAGACTATAAACCACTTATCATGATTGCAATGTTGTTTGCAGCTTGTCTTATTCCTATTGCAATGACTCGCCGCGTTCACCCTGCAAAAATAGCCGCTGCCCCGTTGGAAATTGGTTTCTTTTGGAGCAAAGTTCCCCAAGCACTCGCAATGATCTTCCTCGTAGGCATCATGGTTGGATCATTTTATGGTCTTTCTGCTGTTTATGCCAGTAAGATGGGATTAGATACTTCTAATGCTAGTTTATTCGTCATGGTTTGTATCGCCGCGGGTTTTTTATCACAATGGCCTATGGGTTGGTTATCTGACCACTTTAACCGCCCTAAATTAATCCGTATTAATGCTCTTCTATTTGCAGTGTGTGTTATTCCACTCTGGGGTTTTTTTGATTTATCAACAACACTCATGATGAGTTGTGGCTTTTTAGGAGGTATTTTCTTATTTACTTTCTACCCATTAGCCATTGCTTTTGCCAATGACAACGTCGAGCAATCAAAGCGTGTTGCATTAAGTGCACTACTACTAGCAACCTACGGTATTGGCGCAAGTATTGGACCCATGCTGATTGGGGTACTCATGGAATACTTCAAACCGGGAGCTTACTATATTGCTAGTTCTATTGTTGCCACCTTGATTGCTATTTGTGTACGACCCAACAAAGTCAAATATGCAGAAGGCGAACCCGTACAACACGTTGTAGTTACAAGAACTGTTTCAACCATGGGTGCAACACTTGACCCACGCATTGATGAAGTACCTGAAGAACTTGTTGTCGAAGCGCCAGCGAACATTGGGCGCTCCGATGGTGCTGAAGATCCATCAAACAATGATAAGGAATCGGCACCTCCTCATGAAGGGGACTCTTCATCTGAACCAAAGCAATAGTATATGGCAAATAATCTAATTCCCGCGGCAGACCCTGACCGTTTAGAAACATGGGCTAAGTATCACAAAAGACTTTGTGATACTTGCCAAGCGACTTGTTGCCAATTACCTGTGGAAATAAAACTAGATGATTTAATTCGTCTTGGTATTTTAGATGATTTTGCGCGGGATGAACCCTTAAAGAATCTAGCGAAACAGCTTAAAAAGCAAGGCGTTATCGAACACTTTAATCAAAAGAAAGAGCTCTTTACTATCACACGGCTGGCGAATAATGATTGTTATTTTTTAGATACTAAAACCAGACGTTGTACTGTCTATACTAATAGACCCAATACCTGTAGAAATCATCCACAAATAGGCCCGAGGCCAAACTTTTGTGCCTATCGCCCCAAATAGCTTGATCTTTTTAACTGAACTTGAAAACGGCATAAAAAATCCCACATAGTTATAATCGATTAAAAGAGATAGAATACTCTCCAACTGTTTATGTTTAGATTGTGAGTAACAATACGCATGTGTTTGTACATTATTATAAGTAAACGTAGAGCATAAAAACCATGGCAGAGACATTTGATGCCAAAGCCTTTCTTAGCACCTGTAGTGTTCATCCAGGTGTGTACCGCATGTTTGATGACAAAGATCAGCTACTTTATATTGGTAAAGCAAAACACCTCAAAAAACGTTTAAGTAGCTATTTTAGACAAACAGGTCTTGCCCCTAAAACAGCCGCTCTCGTTTCTAAAATCTCTCGTATTGAAACCACCATCACGGCAAATGAAACAGAAGCTCTATTGCTTGAGCAAACGCTCATCAAAGAATATCGTCCACCCTATAATATTTTACTGCGTGATGATAAATCTTACCCTTATGCCTTTTTATCGACAGAAGATGAGTTCCCCCGCTTTAGTATTCACCGTGGGACTAAAAAACAAAAAGGGCGATATTTTGGTCCATACCCGAGTGTAGGCGCTATACGGGAAAGTTTAAATCTTTTACAAAAAGCGTTTAAGGTCAGACAATGTGAAAACAGCTACTTTAAAAACCGCACTCGACCTTGCCTACAATACCAAATCAAACGGTGTAAGGCCCCTTGCGTTAATCTTGTAACACACAGTGAATATGCGGAAGATGTTCGTCTCTCAACTTTATTTTTAGAAGGACGTAACCAAGAACTCACCCATGAATTAACAACACAAATGGATAACGCCTCACAAAGTCTCGACTTTGAAAAGGCCGCCGAGTTACGTGATCAAATCAGCCTTATCCGTCGCATTCAAGACCAACAAAGCATGGAAGGAGGTAATGGTGATGTTGATATTCTAGCCGGTATGATAAACCCAGGGGGGGCTTGTGTTTGCCTTATTACAGTGCGTAACGGGCGTGTCTTAGGTAGTAAAAACTTTTTCCCACAAGTTTCCATTGAAGAAGATACAGAAACAGTCTTGTACGCCTTCATCAGCCAATATTATTTAGGAAGCCCAGATCGAGACTTTCCTAAAGAATTGATTGTCAACGCATTACACGATGACTTTCCAGTACTTATTGGCGCAATAGCACAGGCCACACAACATGAGCTCATTATCAGCCAACACGTTCGAGGTACGCGTGCCAAATGGCAAAACCTTGCCATTACCAATGCAACGCAAGCATTAACCGCACGCTTAGCAAATCGTTTACACATGGCAGCACGTTTTGAGGTATTGGCAGAATCATTACAATTAGATGCCATACCAGAAAGACTCGAATGCTTTGATATTAGCCATTCTAGTGGTGAAGCCACGGTAGCATCCTGCGTTGTTTTTAACCAAGAAGGTCCTTTAAAATCGGACTATCGCCGCTTTAATATCGAAGGGGTGACCGCAGGGGATGATTACGCCGCTATGCATCAAGCCCTAACCAGACGCTTTAAAAAAGCCAAAGACGACGACGGCAAACTCCCCGACATTCTATTAGTCGATGGAGGGAAAGGTCAACTTCATATTGCACAACAAGTTATGCAAGAGTTACAGCTCGATTTAATGTTACTGGGCGTTGCAAAAGGAGTTACTCGTAAACCAGGGCTAGAAACCTTGTATTTAAACGATGCAGACCATGAGTTTACACTGCCAACGCACTCCCCAGCACTGCATCTTATTCAACAAATCCGTGATGAATCACACCGTTTTGCTATTACGGGGCATCGCAATCGACGTGATAAAGCGCGCCGAACATCGAAACTTGAAGGCATTGCAGGCGTCGGTGCTAAACGCCGTCGAGACCTTTTAAAACACTTTGGGGGATTACAAGAAATAAGTCGGGCAAGCCTAGATGAAATTGCCAAAGTACAGGGAATTAGCCGTAAACTAGCTGAACAAATTTACGACGCGCTACATAGCCATTAAAATAATTTTAATAACGCTTAATAATCTCTTAATAATGTTTTGTTTTAATAATACTCAAGCAAATAGGAAAATAACTATTCCAAACCATTCATAAACAGAGAGAGTATTTAACATGAAAAAGATTATCGCCGCTACGTTATTAATTGCATCAACTTCATTCGCTTTAGCTGATGGTTACACTGGCCCAGCCAATCAAGCAACTACAGGTTACACTGGCCCTACGAACTCAGCTGCGCAACTAACAACCGTTAAGCAAGCTAAAACTATGCGAGATGATTCTTATGTAACACTTCGCGGTAAAATAGTTAATCACATTAAAAAAGATAGATTTACATTCCAAGACAGTACTGACTCTATTGTTGTTGAAATCGATGATGATCTTTGGTACGGCACAACCATAGGCCCAAATGATACCGTTGAAATTATTGGTGAAGTAGACAAAGATAGTCCATGGGGTAAAGTTGAAATTGAAGTAAAAAATATGAAAAAAATCTAATTCGACCAGTAAACTAAGCATATAATGGCTGCCACCAATAGGTGGCCATTTTTTTTATAATCAACCATAATATTTTTAAGCCCACTTATACAACCAATTCAAGCATTGTTGCCGTATTAATTATTTCTCCTCTAACAACCTTGCCTTTCCTAGTGTCAAAAAATAAATTTATTTAACTATATTATCTAACCCCCATAACAAAGTATTAGCTTAGTATTTACACGGTCATCGTAATAAATACTAAATTCTGTTTTACCTTAATAATCTTTTAATAATGTTTTGCTTTAATAATACTCAAGGAAATAGGAAAACATCTATTCCAAACTATTCATAAATAAAGAGAATATTTAACATGAACAAGATTATCACCGTCGCTTTATTAATTGCATCAACTTCATTTGCTATAGCTGATGGTTATAATGGCCCTACTAATTCAGCTGTAGGGGGTTATACAGGGCCAACTAATACTGTGGCTCAATACGTCAGTGTTAAACAAGCAAAATCGATGTCAGACGAAACCTATGTAACACTAAAAGGTAAAATAGTTAATCACATTAAAAAAGATAAGTTTACCTTCCAAGATAATACCGATACCGTTGTTGTCGAAATTGATGATGATCTTTGGTATGGCACAACTATAGGCCCAAATGATACTGTTGAAATTATCGGAGAAATTGATAAAGATGGTCCATGGAGTAATGTAGAAATTGAAGTGAAGAATATGAAGAAATTATAATCAAGTCCTAGAATAAATATTCCAATGGCTATTGCTTCTCAATAGCCCTCTTTTATAAAAAGACTGCCTAGTCCCTGCACTTAACCGCTATAATGAATAACGTAAATACACCTCATGTGGATCTATTATGCGAATCTTATTGATTGAAGATGATAAATTAATTGGCGATGGCATAAATGTTGGGCTTGGCGCTTATGGCTATTCTGTCGACTGGTTTTCTGATGGTTTTCAAGGGCGGCAAGCGCTTGCTATGGCAGATTATGATGCAGTCATTTTAGATCTTGGACTACCCAAAATAGACGGTTTAGACATTCTCAGGCAATGGCGCAAAGACGGGCATAAAGAACCCGTCATTATTTTAACGGCAAGAGATGCAATAGAACAGCGAGTTAAAGGCTTACAATGTGGTGCTGATGACTATCTATGCAAACCATTTGCCCTAGAAGAGCTAAACGCAAGGTTACAAACCATTATTCGTCGTACTCACGGCCAAACTTCGTCAGAGCTCATCTTTGAAGGCATCAAACTTAATCTTGCTAATCGCCAAGTAACCAAAGGTGATCAAGTAGTCTCCCTCACAACCAAAGAAGTTAATATTTTAGAGCTTTTTTTACTCAATGCTAACCGTTTACTTAGCCGTGAAACGCTCCAAGAAAAAATCTATGCATGGGATAACGATGTGAGCAGTAATACCGTTGATGTGTATATCCACAACCTACGAAAAAAACTAGGCAATAAAGTTATAAAAACAGTATATGGGGCAGGTTATATTTTAGGAAATGAGCAATGAAAAAACTCAGCTTAAAATTAAGGTTTATTATTTACTTCTGCATCGCAACGTTTGCTACATGGCTAGTTGCCACAGGTATCTCCTATATATTATCTAAACAAATTCTTAGAGAAGTATTTGATAGCCAACAAGTCTTGTTTGCTAAACGCCTTGCTTCAATAGATATCAATAAACTGCACGCCAAAGATAAACAATTAATGGACATAAAATCAAAAGCCATTAAACGTTTTGAGTATGATGATGACATCCTTTCTTTTGCGGTATTTAACCTTTACGGTAAAAAAGTTTTTCATGATGATGAAGATGGCGAAGACTTCGTATTCAATGATACTGTATTAAAACAACAAGATCCCGTTTATATGCAAGACACAAAAAAATGGCGCATTATTTGGTTAAGAGCTAAAAATAATACCATTATTGCGGTTGGGCAAGAAAAGGAATACCGTACCGAGATGGCACAAAAAATGGCAATGGCACAAGCATTGCCTTGGCTGATGATGCTAACACTACTAATGATTATCACCATTTTCACGTTATCACGTGAGCTTGCACCACTCAATAAGCTGGCCAAACAGCTCAAACAGCGTCGTCCAGAAGATGATAGCCTTTTACAAAGCAATAATGCGCCCCAAGAGATCCAACCTTTTATCGACGCATTAAACTCTTTATTTACAAAAATATCAGAGATGATAGTACGAGAAAGACGCTTTACAGAAAATGCAGCCCACGAGCTACGCTCACCACTCGCGGCACTTCGTATACAAGCCGAAGTTGCACAAATTGCGACCATCAGTTCAGCACAACAAAAAACTGCACTTAGCAATCTGATGCTTGGCATCGACAGAGCCAGTCGATTAATAGACCAGCTATTAACTCTATCGCGCCTTGATGCTGAAAACAAACAACTCGAAAAAGAGCCTATTGATTGGTCTGCACTGATTAATAGCGAAATTGATTTACTCACTCCCCTAGCGCATAAAAAACAAATAAACATTGATTACCAAGTGATAGAAAGCAACACGACAGCAATGGGCGTACCTCTATTTATATCCTTGCTTATTAGAAACCTGATTGATAACGCCTTAAAATATTGCCCAGAAGGTAGCACGATAATTATTACAGAAGATAAAACATCTATCACCATTGAAGACAACGGCAACGGTGTTGATAAGGAAACTCTAGCAAGATTGGGTGAACGCTTTTATCGCCCTGCGGGAATTGATATTACAGGTAGTGGACTTGGGGTATCTATTGTGAAGCAAGTTATAATACTTCACCACTGGCACATAAGCTTCTACAACCGACCAGAGGGTGGCCTAGGTATTAAAATTAAGACATAAATAAGCTCATGAGTTATTAACCTTATGACGAGATATTAATTCTTTTTGTATTTATTTAGATATATCTGTATTTACTATTCAATCCAAGTATGCTTTAATACGCCAAGATATAGATATATCTAAAAATAATATAGAGCAATTACTATTCATGAAAAACAAATTAGATTACAAAGATCATGGTCATGAACGTCTACACGGTAGACATCATTCAGAAAGAACTGATGGGCATCCTATGCATACGAAAGTAAGAGGTCATCATCCACATGCATCGAGGCGATCTCCAGATAAAGTCAGACTAAAACGCCTCTTTGAGCGTGGTGATTTACAACTCCTTATTTTAGTTCAATTAAAACAAACAGCATCACATGGCTATGAATTGATCAAATCAATTGGACAGTTAACCCACGGTATTTACGAACCAAGCCCTGGTGTAGTGTACCCAACACTCTCAATGTTAGAAGACCAAGGATTAATTCAACAAGAAACGACAGAAAACAGTAAAAAGTCCTATGTCATTACCTCTGAAGGGCTATCACATTTACAACAACATGAGTCAAGACTGACTGTATTAAATGACAGACTTTCTGCTATTCAGAATACCCCAGAGGATATTGATTTCTCTAAACCTATTGAGGAAGCCATTAGAAACTTTAAAATGCTAATGCGTCATCAACTTCGGCACGCACAGCTCTCTCAAGAGCAAATAGAAAAGATTGTATCCATTATTAATCAGGCTACCCAAGAAATTAATCAAATAAGCCACAAGGTAGATACAGAGTAGTTAATACCTACTCCGTATCTATACAATAACCACCGAAAGCCTAGTAGATAGGCTTGCGCAGCGGCTACAATAAGTTAAAATATTTACAGGGTTAACAACTATTCTACTGTTACCCCCTCTGTAAATTCTACTCTATAAAATTTATTTCTTTAAATACCCGTTTTGCATTGCCACGCTCTATTTGGTGATGGAATAAACGCCGCTCCGCTTTATGCTCGCTAGCCATTGATTGTCTTTGACTTTCCAACTTCTGACTTAACAACAAAATCGCTACACGCTTATTAGCATGCTGGCTACGTTCCGTTTGTACTTTGACCGATAACCCTGTTGCTAAATGAGTAGCTCTCACAGCAGAATCCGTTTTATTAACATGCTGTCCACCAGCACCTGAAGATCGCATCGTTTCAAACTTAATCTCACTGTCATCAATGGACTTTACTCCATCAAAACAAGCCACCCCAATAAACCAATTTTTACGCCCATGCTTTGGTCTATAAGGACTTTGACAAATCCACTGAATTGTTCCAACCCATTGATCAACTAATTGAACCGTTTGCTCCCCCTCCACTGACACTAAGACTGATCGCAATGTATCACTATGACGCCCTGTTTCTTGCTCAAGGATGGAAAGCTTTAGTTTAAGTTGCTCTGCTTCCTTGATGAGTTTTTTTAAAGCTTTAGCGACGGCGAAGCAACACTCCTCTGGCCCTTGAGCAGAAGACAATTGAAGCAGCTTCATTTACCCTCCTTTTGCACTTTATACGTCATAATGGGTTTAAATCTTGCTACTAACTCAATAAGCTTCGCGCCGAGTAGCGCCTCAATCACCGTATCAATAGACTTGTAAGCTTGTGGCGCTTCCTCATAAAGTAACTCTCGGTTACTACATATGACACGACTCCCTAACGGTGTTCTCACTAACTGTGCTACCGTATAGCGATGCTTTAAGCGCCCTTTACACTCTGAACGCATCCATTTACGCCCTGCCCCATGAGCTAAAGAAAGTAAACATACTTCGGTTTGCATGGGTTTAACTAGATAACTGTAATCCCCACGGGAACCTGGAATAACAACGAGCCCTTTATCAGAAGGAGCAGCTCCCTTGCGATGCAACCATCCTCGCGAACCATTAATGCTTGAACGCTCAACCATATTATGGCTAATATCAACCAGTTTATTACCTTCTGCCCGTAAGTTTCGTAGTATACGCCGCGCAATTAACTCTCTATTTTGTACAGCAAATAGCAAAGCCGCATTATGCTGATTGAAGTAGTCCTCAGCCTCGGCGGTATTTTCTGCTAACCCATCATGATTATAACGCTCTACATGGTTTCGTAAAATCTGCCCCCCAAGTCCTCTAGAACCACTATGAACAAGAAGTTGTAAGCTTTTTTTAGTTAGACTCAAAGCATCTACTATCTCTTCATCATAAACAGTATCTAAGCTCAATAATTCAGCAAAGTGATTCCCTGAACCAATCGTTGCAGGGGGGAGTCCGTAATCAGATAGATCCTGTTCACAATCTCCCCATAAATTTTGGCATTGTTCAGTCGTTAGGGGTTGATCAATACAACCTAAACGTTTCTCCAGCTTATCGAGATTTAAACCAACGGTTTTAATATCTGTTTGCCAAAGGGACATGCCACAACCAATATCCCCCCCAACCAATGCAGGATAAAAACGTTCGGTAGAAAAAAATGCAGCACCAATAGGATAACCACGCCCAGGATGTAAATCGGGCATCCCGACTACTTTTATCATTCCGGCTAATTTAGCAGTTGTTTGTAATTGTTGGATTGCGCTACCCTCAATCCAAGTATTATCTGATGCTACTAACGATGTAGTATCAGATAATGGACGAATAAAATTGCCCATAGACCTATTCCATCAATAAAATGAATAATTTTTGGCAATAAAAAACATGTCTATATTAAAATAGAATCTTCCTTGCCATTTTGTTTTTTGGGTTGGCAGGTCTAGGCCAAGGATAAGGTATTTTAACCTTGAGATGACCTGCAAAGGATTGTAGTAACACGCATAATATCTCTCCTTTACAGTAGTTGATTTAAAATTTTGCGTAATTTAAAGGATATAAAAAAAGGTGTCAATCATTTAACCACCTTTCTTTATTTAGTTCATCCTTTTATCAGAGTATGCCTAACGCTCGTAATTGAATCACCATCCCGTCTGTCATCTGTTGATAACCTTGAGCATTGGGGTGTATTTGGTCTAACTTTAAGTCTTCATTTCTTAACACATCAGAAAACACTGAATGAATGAGTGGTATATTTTCTTCATCAGCCAACTCACGATAAATTGAAGCATCCGAAGGCTTACCCAAAGCAGCAAAAGGAGATAGTGACGGAACAGCAACTAAAATAGGTAATGCATTCCTAGATTTAACGGCCTGAATAATCGCACGGAGATCTTCTTTTACTGCTTTTACATCACGTCGTTTTAAAAAATCATTGCCTCCCAATTCAATCAGTACAGCTTTAGGTTGATATTGCTCTATGACACTGGGTATACGATTTTTCGCCTGATCTGCCCGCTCTCCCGATATACCCGCATTAATGACATTCCATCCAGTCAATGCCGCAAGCAATGTAGGATAATTCTGAGCTTTCGATACATTATAACCATAGGTCACACTATCGCCAAAGGCCACTACGATATCACCTGAAACTATCTTTGTGTATTGTTCTTGAGGTTTACCACAGGCTACTAGTAACAATACCAATAACGTGATTGTATAATATCTAATTAACTTCATTGAAACCCCGCATTATCAAAGTTTATAACGGTCATCATCCACCAACTGGCGTAGCAATGGCTCATTGTAGCCCCTTATAATACGGCCATCAGCTTCAACCAGAGGAACCCCTCGCCCTTTCAATTCATTATATCGCGCTCTGGCAGCTCTATCTTTTTCAATATCGTACTCGATATAACGAACACCCCGTTGTTTAAATAAATTCCTCGTCTTAGCACAATAACCACACCATGACGTTGCATAAAGGTGAATACTACTTACACTTCTCTGACTTGATGCAGGACTATCAACGCTTCGATATAGACTATTAATACCTTTAGCCAATTCAGTTGATTCTTGGTTAGACACATGAGAGCGTGGCCAAAGAAAGTACCCGCCTAAGACAATTAATACGATTAAAATATATTTGACCATAATGATTACCTATTTAGTCCCTTATGATTATTTATACCATTAAAGCACAATGTCATAAAGAAATAATGGGGCAGATTAATAAACTATAAGTAAAAAGATCGTTTTTATTATTTTTTATTTATTAGAAAAGTAACAAGCTCAAAAGCTTGTTACTTTTTATGGTGATTACATAGCAGATTTAAAAATACCTTCCACTTCAGCTTGATCGCCTTGACGTGGATTAGTAATAGCACAAGCATCTTTCAATGCATTAGCTGCAAGTGTTGGAATATCTTTTTCTTTTGCATTAAGCTCTGTTAAGTTAGCAGGGATACCTACATCTTTTGATAACTTCTTAATTGCTTTAATGCAAGCCTTCGCACCTTGTTTATCCGTCATCTCTTTGACATCAATACCCATAGCCGCAGCAATATCTTTTAAACGGCCAGCACATTTAGGTAGGTTATATTCTTGGACATGAGGCAATAACACAGCATTACAAACCCCATGAGGAAGATCATAGAAACCACCCAATTGGTGAGCCATCGCATGAACATAACCTAAAGAAGCATTATTAAATGCCATACCTGCTAAAAATTGTGCATAGGCCATATTTTCACGGGCTTTTGCATTTTTTCCATCTTTAACTGCTGTACGTAGACTTTCTGCAATTAATGTCACTGCTTTCAATGCACATGCATCAGTGATAGGAGTAGCCGCTGTTGAAACATACGCCTCAACGGCATGAGTCAACGCATCCATACCAGTTGCAGCTGTTAAACCTGCTGGCATACCATGCATCAATGTAGAATCATTAACAGATAAAATAGGCGTTGTATTACGGTCAACAATAGCCATTTTAATATGACGTTTCTCATCAGTAATGATACAGAAACGCGTCATTTCACTGGCTGTACCTGCTGTGGTGTTAATTGCAACAAGCGGTAATTGTGGCTTAGTTGAACGGTCAACACCTTCATACTCACTGATATGTCCGCCGTTCGTAGCACATAGCGCAATACCTTTTGCACAGTCATGAGGAGAACCACCACCTAACGAAATAACGAAATCACATTTATTTTTCTTTAATAAATCTAAACCTTCTTGAACGTTTGTAGTTGTTGGGTTTGGTTTAGTTCCCGCATAAATAGCAGCTTTTATGCCTTCCTTTGTTAATAAGTCCGTGACTTGTTTTGCTACACCAGCTTTATTTAAAAAGTCATCTGTTACAACAAGGGCATGCTTAAACCCATAGCCTTTTAATAAAGGTATTGCATCAGCTAATGAACCATCACCTATAACATTTACTGCGGGAATAAAAAATGTAGTACTCATAAATAGTCTCTCAGTTTCATTACCTTTAACGGTAATTTATGATTAGATATTAATATTCTAACTTACATCATTAACATATCAGATAATTGTTATTATTTATTGATACACATACACTATAACAGAGATTTAATGGTATGAGGCGAATTATTTATGTGGTTTCGTAAACATTAATATCTTCACCCAGAAATAAAAAGTCACCTACTTTTAGCATTTTACTTGAGTAGGCCACTTTGAAAAGTAGCCTACTTATTGAGAATTACTGATCAGCTAAGGCTTGTTTTTGAAGGGTAAATATTTGCTCAACACCTTGTTTAGCAAGTGCTAACATGCTGTTTAACTCATCCGACTGGAACGGTGCACCTTCTGCAGTGCCTTGAACTTCTATAAAACCTCCCGCATCGGTCATAACAACATTTAAATCCGTTTCTGCTTTTGAATCTTCTAAATAATCTAAATCAAGTACAGCTTCACCTTGGTAAATACCTACCGAAACAGCCGCAATGAAATGTTTGAATGGGTCACTCTTTATTAAGCCACGTTCTTTCATGACAGATAATGCATCAACTAATGCTACCGTTGCACCTGTTATTGAGGCAGTTCTCGTTCCTCCATCGGCTTGAATAACATCACAATCAATATGCAATGTATTTTCTCCCAATTTTTTTAAATCGAGTGCGGCACGTAATGAACGACCAATAAGTCGTTGAATTTCTTGGGTACGACCACTTTGTTTACCTTTTGCTGACTCACGCTGCATACGCTCGCCAGTCGAACGAGGCAACATACCATACTCAGCCGTTAACCATCCCTGCCCTGAACCCTTTAAAAATCTAGGAATACCTGACTCAACCGACACAGTGCAAATAACCTTGGTATCACCGAATTCGACTAAGACTGAACCCTCCGCATGCTTTGTATAATGTCTGGTTATTTTTATTGGGCGTAATTGGTTTGCTTGGCGATTACTGGGTCTATTCATCATATATCCTAAATATCTTAATTAAAAACTAACGTCATCATACTACGTATCAAATAGAGATAACATGTTAATCTAGTGGCGTATTTTTTTCTTATATTCTCTACCAATATACTTAGGTAAAAAATAAAAAATCAACGACGAGAATACGGTAAATAATCCAACGGTAAAAAACGTTGCTTGGAATGCGGGTAAAATATCAATGCTGACAGAGGTAGGCCTCTCTCCATTAAAATAAACCAATAAAATAGCAGAAAAAGAAATACCAAAACTGACAGATAACTGGACAATCACCGCTAACAATGCATTACCACTGCTAGCCTGCTCATCTTCCAATTGAAATAAAGTAACAGTATTCATTGCGGTAAACTGAATAGAGTTGATAGCCCCCACTAATCCTAATAAAGTAATTAAGACAATAAAAGGAGTGTCTGCCGTTACAAATATAAAACTACAAATAAGCATACCTAGCAATAATGTATTAGTTGTTAATACCCAACGATAACCAAAGAATTTAATTAAATACTGTACAACTGACTTGGCTATAATCGCAGCGACGGCTAGAGGGATCATCATCATACCCGCATTGGCAGGGGTATAACCTAAAGCAAGTTGTAACAATAAAGGAATTAAGAAAGGCAACGATCCATTACCTAAACGTGCAAACAAATTGCCTGCAAGCCCTAATGAAAAACTACGGACTTTAAAAACAGAAGGAGGAAAAAGAGGATGATCAGTTCGAAGCGCGTGCCACCAATAAGTGATAAAGCAACAGACACCCACCGTAAAGAGTGCAACAATCATCATCGGTTTTAAATGAAAATCTGACAGCCCTTCTAACCCTAAGCTAATCAACAACATTGCACTAGCAAACAGTAAAAAACCAAAAATATCAAACTTACTGGCAATAGTACTTCGTAAGTCTGGCATAAACTTTAGAGCAACAAAACACCCTATAACACCAATAGGAACATTAATTAAAAAAATCCAATGCCATGAAAAGTACTCAACAAGCCCGCCACCTAAAGTAGGTCCCATTAAAGGACCTAACAAGCCGGGTACAGTTACGAAACTCATTACTTTAAGAAACTCATCCCGCGGATAAACCCTTAGAATAACCAATCGCCCAACGGGCATCATTAGTGCTCCACCAAGCCCTTGTATAATACGTCCAACAATCAATATAGGTAATGACCACGAAACAGCGCAGACAATCGACCCTAAAGAAAACAATGCAACAGACGTAAAAAATATTTTCCGTGTACCAAAACGATCAGACACCCAACCACAAATAGGAATAATCATCGCTACCGTAAGCATATACGCAATGACAGCACTTTCCATATTTAATGGACTAACCTTTAAATCATTAGCCATTGAAGGTAAGGCAATATTTAAAATGGTTGCATCAAGGCTCTGCATGAAAAAGGCAATTGCCACAATCCAAGGCAATAATTTTTTTACTCGTGAAGAAACATCAATAGCAGTGATTGGCATAAGAATAAACAACTAACTTTAAAAAAATTTAAGTCTATTTTACGTGCATATTGGATAAAATACTTTATAATTTTCTATAATATACGTAATAAGTTGAAAAACATGATCATTCCCCATCTCTTACTGAATACAGCAATACTCCAAAATCTTATTGAAGACTTTGTCAGTCGCGATGGTACTGATAATGGTGATGACACCCCTCTTTCTGTCAGGGTAGAGCGTGTCAAATATGCGCTAGAGAGGAAGCAAGCATTCATCGTATACGACCAAAAGTCTGAGGCCTGCTCATTGTTATTAAAACAAGATATCCCTCAAGAATGGCTAGATGAGTTATAACCAACTCAACTAATCCATTGCATCTCCCGTATCATCTAAAAACCAAGAGGCCAAACTGCCCTCAAAAATTTTAGATTGCTCTTGCTCAACCGCTCTGAAAGCTTCTTTCATTTTCTCAAACCATGGATCATTCAATACACCAGGAAGCTCTTCTACTTTCGGTAGTGGCCATGGGCTGTTTGCAAGCAAACGTTGAAGAGTATAGTGAGAAATATCACGGCTTAGCACCCACGTATCACCGCGATCAACGGCATAAATAAGGTCTTCTGCTAAGAAGAAATCCAATAGTTTTGCCCACTCATCGCCTGACAAAAACCAGCCTTCTCTTTTAATATCTGAGTAAGTCACGGCCTGACCTTTTAACTGGGCATTATGAAAAACTTTTAATATGTATAAAGCGATCACAAGTTCTGGTACTCGTGGTTGGTTCATCGTACGACGTAGTCCTAAGCAACAACAAAGCTCACACCCAACTAAAACGATAATCCAGGAAACATAGATCCATAATAAGAATAAAGGAACAGCCGCGAATGCACCATAAATCAGTTGGTAACTAGGAAATGCCTTTACGTAAAAGCCAAAAATGGCGCGCGCAGACTCAAGTAATACAGCCGCCACAATAGCGCTAATAACCGCGTGTCGAATAGGTACGTGCGTATTTGGAATCGCCGCATAAAAAAGGGTAAAACCACCTGTCGTAGCAATAAAAGGAACCAACCTTAACAAGTCCGCTACCAACGGATTGCTCACCGTATTAGAGAAAAAGTTTAACGACATAAAATAAGTACTTGCCGCAAAACCTGCTCCTATTAGCAAAGGGCCTAAACTTAACAATGCCCAATACAGTAAAAAGCGTGGTAAGCCACTTCTTGCATTTCTTACCCGCCAAATCGTATTAAAGGCTGACTCAATGGTGACTAACATCATAAAGGTTGTAATGATTAAGAAGACAATCCCTATCCATGTTAAATTTCTTGCTTGAGAAATAAAATCATTGAGGTAGTCAAAAATTTTATCACTAGCTGCTGGCATAAAATTATGCACAATATACTTCTGTATACTTCCCTCAACCCCTTGGAAAGCGGGGATACCCGATATCATAACAAAGACTACTGTCATAATGGGGACAACGGCAAACAGTGTCGTATAAGTTAATGAACCCGCATTTTGAGTACCTCTGTCCTCAAAAAAGCGAATCACTAAAAAGCGTATAAACTGATAAAATGAAACAATCTGCGGCCACATAAACAACCTTTGTTTTAGTAATGAGTTAGGCTAAGATAGCATATCTTCAAAATAATTTAATTATACAACATGTTAACTTGGGTTGATTAATTGATTAAAAAGGCTAAAAAAATGACTCAATATACTTACTACCATAACCCGCGCTGCTCAAAATCGAGACAAGCGCTAGCCATTCTAAATCAACACGGTATAGAACCCACCATCATTAATTATTTAGAAACGCCTCCCGACAAGGCAACATTAAAAACGATCCTAACCCAGTTAGGAATTCCCGCTCGTCAATTACTACGAAAAGGAGAAGAAGAATATAAGCAACTTGGACTCGCTGATGAGTCATTATCAGAAGAAGCTTTAATTGATGCCATGGTAAAACACCCTATTTTGATAGAGCGCCCCATCGTTATAGCCAATGGTAAAGCAATTATTGCTAGGCCACCTGAAAATGTCTTAACGTTAATTTAAACGTTTACCAATTAAATACTTGCTTAACAAATGGAATTGTTAGCTTATGCTTAGCTACCAATGAAGCTTTATCTAGCTGCCCAAGTAAGGCCAGTAAATTTCCCATATCACGATTACTACGCGCTAGAATAAAACTAGCGACCTCATCTGATAGATCAATACCTTTACAAGAAGCGCGTAATTTTAAGGCTTTTACTTTTTCATCATCGCTTAATGGGTGTAATTGAAAAACAAGTGCTAATGACAATCTTGATTTAAGATCTGCTAACTCAATAGCTAAGTTATAAGGCGAAACATTAGCGGCAATTAATAAACCTTTATTATCATCACGCAGTCGATTAAATAAATGAAACAAGGCCTCTTGCCATATTTTATTTCCCACGACTACTTCAATATTATCTAAACAAACTAAATCATAATATTCTAAGTTCTCTAGAATTTCTGGGGTATAACAGATAAGTTCCTCTAACGGTAAATAAATAGCATTCCTACCTGTTAACTGAAATTGTAAACAGGCCGCTTGTAATAAATGACTACAACCTACGCCGTTATTTCCCCATAAATAAATTAGCCGCTCTGCTGATGTTGCCTCAGGATCACACAACTGGTCAAGAAACGTTAGTGCAGCCTGATTATCGCCTGCATAATAATTAGCCAGTGTCATATCATCAGACAATTCAATGCCCAGTGCTAATTGTGTCGACTTATTCGTCATAATCTATGCTCATTAATCGATTGAAGTATTAATGAGACATTAACGCCTCAATTGCTTGTGTTTTCTGTTTTAACTCATCCATCGTTTTACAACAAACAGTTACATGGCCGACTTTACGACCTGGTTTGAATGCTTTACTGTAGTCATGCAAATGGCAGCTTTCTATACTTAACAATCGCTCGGCAGATGGAATGGCACCAATAAAATTCAACATCGCACTTTCTGTATATTTTTGTGTTGCGCCTAATGGTAATCCTGCAATAGCACGTAAATGATTTTCGAACTGACTCGTCACAGCCCCTTCGATCGTCCAATGGCCTGAGTTATGAACGCGGGGAGCAATTTCATTTGCCTTTAATCCCTCATCTACTTCAAAAAACTCAAACGCTAATACACCAACATAATCTAGCTTTTCCAACACTTTGGTAACATAGGCCTCAGCAGTTGCTTGCAAAGGATGTTGCTCACTGGCAACCGATAAATGCAATACACCTTGACGATGCTCATTATGTACGAGAGGGTAAAAACGTATGGCTCTATTTTTACCACGCACTGCAATTAAAGAGACCTCGCCAGAAAAAGGCACAAACCCTTCAAGGATACAAGGAACGCCTCCTAATTCAGCAAATGCATTCGTCACATCTGACTGGTTTTTCAATACTTTTTGGCCTTTTCCATCATAGCCTAGTGTTCTTGTCTTTAAAACAGCTGGCAAACCAATCTTTATAACGGCATTTTCCAGCGCAGTCTGTGATTCCACATTCGCAAAATCAGGCGTTGGAATATCTAAAGATTTAAATAATGTTTTTTCAAACCAGCGATCACGAGCAATACGTAACGACTCGGCATTAGGAAACACAGGCACATAATCACTCAAGAAAGAAACTGTTTCAGCAGGTACGCTTTCAAACTCAAACGTTACAACATCAACCTCTTTAGCCAACTGTTGTAAGGCTTCTTGATCATCATAATTCGCACAAACATGCTCACCTAAGGCACTTGCACAAGCATCTTTTGCGGGATCTAAAAAAACAAACTTCATCCCTAATGAAGTGCCTGCTTGGGCTAACATTTGCCCTAATTGACCACCACCGATTACACCAACTTTCATAACTCGCCTCGATTACTCTATGTTCTTGGATCAGGATTAGCTAATACAGTTTCTGTTTGTTTTTGTCGATAATGATTTAATGCAGTATGATACTCTGGATACTTATTGCCTAATATACTTGTCGCTAAAAGTGCTGCATTAACGGCACCTGCTCTACCTATAGCTAATGTTGCCACAGGAATACCTGCCGGCATTTGTACAATAGATAACAATGAATCAACACCTGATAACATTGATGATTGTACGGGAACACCCAACACAGGTAAATGTGTTTTTGCAGCACACATTCCAGGTAAATGAGCGGCACCACCTGCACCTGCAATAATAACCTCTAAACCTTTTGGTGCTGCTTCTTCCGCATATTGAAATAACAGGTCTGGGGTACGATGTGCTGAAACAACGCTAACCTCATAAGGAATTTTTAGTTCTTCTAACACATCAATCGTGTGGCATAAAGTTGTCCAATCTGATTTAGAGCCCATAATAACACCCACTAACGCACTCATAAATCTAACTCCTCAATCAATGAAAATAATAAACCACACAAAATGCGTGGCTCTATTTTAAAGGCAAATAATAACTTTTTAATGCCTGTTTAACAACCAACGCGATGCAGATAACAAAAAAACGCCCAACCTTGTACAATCTGACTCTTCAAATACTTTTTTATGCCATTCTTTTGAATCCACCTCTATTATCTGCTTCCAATCTAATAACATTGGCTCTAATAGGCTAATCAACTCTTCAATATTTTGCTTTTTCAATAGTGTACATAAGTTTTGCAATGCTTCAACCCAGCTAACTAGACGAGCGGGTTCAGGTTGCCAGTTATAACTTTCCCAATAGTATTGGCTAGCAGCCAAGTAATACTTAACACGATCGTCAAATGAACCCTCAACAAGAGGAACCCCTACCATTATTTTTTTATATACATCAGGATTGATTAAGCGATACCCTCTTTCGGCTTTACTTAAATTACTTGGAATTAAAGGAAATCGAGAAGCTAACTCAATAGCAAAGTTAAGCATTGTATTAGCATTGCCTGATTTGAGCTCTAACTCCAGTTCACAAATCCCTGTTTGTTGATGCAGTGCTTTTACAGTGCCTTGATCAACAGCTACTTCAATCAACGCTTGCTCTCCATCCACATCCCAGATAAACTGGGCATACTGCCTAACAAAGTCTGTTGAAAAAATTGTCATCAATGATGACTTATCAAATCCATGTAGCTTTTCTGGCCAGTAGGGTGAAACTAGTAATGATCTATCCAACTGGGAACTATTTAAGTACCAATCAAACTCATCACGCGCTGAAAAACCTCCTACGCTATTGCCTTTAGACTTAAGTGTCTGAATATACTGCTCACCATCTTTACGCACTCTTAATGCTACATTGGCTTTTGTTAATTGATAATCCGCTGAATCTATGTATTGATTTAACAGCTTTTTTTGTTGCCATATGGCATTGCCATAACGATTAAAAACAGGATTATTTACTATTTTCTCTAACGTTTTCTCTTTAGCCGATAATTTTATTTCTATTTCTCTTAAGCTATTGTCTTGACTAGGCATATCTCTAAATAACTCTTCATTAAATCATAAGATTGAAAGTTATAATGATAACTAACCTTATAAATTGCAAGCTTTTATTAGTACTAGAACAATACATAAATTTAATATATTATTTAATCATTTCGTTAGGTAGTAGGCACTTTTTTAAATTATTGCTGTCTTAGTTAATCTCTTTCAGCATATAACAATAAGCCGTTTTTTTAGACTAGCAGGAAAGCTTATGAATAAATCAGAGTTAATAGATAAAATTGCATCAAAACACAATCTCTTACCTTTAAAAACAGTAGAAAATGCTGTAAAACTATTATTAGACCAGCTTTCCAATTCATTAGAAATGGGACAACGCGTTGAAGTTAGAGGGTTTGGAAGTTTCTCACTCCACTATCGCAAACCTCGACAAGGGCGTAACCCCAAAACAGGTGAGTCCGTTTCATTAACAGGTAAATTCGTTCCACACTTCAAACCGGGTAAGGAATTGAGAGATAGAGTTAATCTATAACACTACTGACGATAAAGGAAAGGTAATGCGCCGTTTTCAGCAAGTACTCTTATTTATAATGCTGCTCATTGTGGCTGCATTTATATTAATATTCATCTTAGAGAATAATGCAGAAGTAGCTATTAGCTTCTTAAGCTTGACTAGCCCTACACTGCCTATTGCAGTGTTTATAGTTACTGCATTTTTATTAGGATTAGTACTCGCATTAGTTATTGGCTATGTCGTATTACTTAAAGTAAAAATCAAACTGACGTTAACTAAAAAACAATTAGCCGCTTGTAAAAAAGAGTTAGCCAATAAAAATTCAGCTACACTTTTAGTCAAGTAACCTTAAGGAGTCGATATTTTATGTTACTTGACCATGATAAAGCCGCCCATGTTGCTAAAGTACTCACAGAAGCATTACCTTATATCCAACGTTATGTTGGTAAAACCCTTGTCATCAAATATGGCGGCAACGCCATGGAAAGCGAAGAGTTAAAAAATAGCTTTGCCCGTGATATTGTTTCGATGAAGGCTGTAGGGATTAATCCTATTGTTGTACATGGTGGTGGGCCTCAAATAGGTGATCTACTTAAACGCTTATCCATTGAAAGCCACTTTATTAACGGTATGCGAGTAACTGATAGTAAAACCATGGACGTTGTTGAAATGGTTTTAGGTGGTTCAGTTAATAAAGAAATTGTAAGTTTAATAAACCAAAATGGTGGCAATGCCATCGGTTTAACAGGCAAAGATGCGCGTTTAATTCAAGCCAAAAAACTCAATGTCACTCATAAAACTTCTGAAATGGCAGCCCCTGAAATTATTGATGTTGGGCAAGTAGGTGAAGTTGCAGGTATTAATACTAACCTACTCAATATGCTTGTTAGCAGTGATTTTATCCCTGTTATCGCTCCCATTGGGGTAGGAGATGATGGAACATCTTACAACATTAATGCCGATCTTGTCGCAGGCAAAGTAGCAGAGGCAGTTAAAGCAGAAAAATTAATGTTACTAACCAATATTGCAGGACTTCTAGATAAAGAAGGCAATATTCTGACTGGGCTAACAACCCAACAAGTTGATGAACTTATCGAAAATGGCACTATTTACGGGGGTATGTTACCTAAAATTCAGTGTGCATTAGATGCTGTAAAAGGTGGTGTCGGCAGTGCCCTCATCCTAGATGGTCGTGTCGCTAACGCCATTCTCTTAGAAATATTTACTGACAAAGGTATTGGTACACTCATTACCTGTCACTAATCTTATATTTACATACAATTAGCCAGTGTTTATTTATGCTGTTTAGGTGTATGATAAATTGATTAAAATCAATAATAACTTAATACTCTAACCTGATGAAAATGGAGAATAGATATGGCTTTTGAATTACCAGTACTTCCTTATGCTAAAAATGCATTGGTGCCTCATATTTCTGAGGAAACTATTGAGTATCATTATGGTAAACATCACCAAACCTATGTCAACACACTAAACACATTGGTTCCTGGAACAGAATTTGAAGGCAAAACACTAGAAGAAATCATTAAAACCTCTTCTGGTGGTATCTTCAACAACGCTGCCCAAGTTTGGAATCATACATTTTACTGGAATTGCTTAAAACCAAATGGTGGTGGTGAACCAACAGGCGCCTTAGCTGATGCTATCAATAAAACTTTTGGATCTTTTGAGAAGTTTAAAGAAGAGTTTACTAAAACTTCTATCGGTACCTTTGGTTCTGGTTGGGCTTGGCTTGTAAAAAAAGCAGATGGCTCTTTAGCTCTTGCTAGCACTATTGGTGCAGGCAACCCAATGACATCAGGCGATAAACCTTTATTGACGTGTGATGTTTGGGAACATGCTTATTACATCGACTACCGTAACCTACGTCCTAAATATTTAGAAAACTTCTGGGCTTTAGTTAACTGGGAATTCGTTGCTAAAAACTTTGCTTAATTATTAAATTCCTCAATAAAAAACGAGAAGCTATTTAGCTTCTCTTTTTTATTATATTTAATCACTCAATGATTCTATATGTGCCTCATCTTTTTCTTTAAAACCTAACGCATGCAGTTTTGCATAAACACCATCTAAAGAGAGTAGATCACTGTGAGTTCCTCTTTCTACAATCTCACCATTCTCCATCACTAAAATTAGATCTGCTTTTTCAATAGTTGATAAGCGGTGTGCAATAACTAAGGTCGTTCGCCCTTCCATGACGCTATCAAGCGCATCTTGAATATGTCGCTCAGATTCAGTATCTAACGCTGAGGTTGCCTCATCCAAAATAAGCAAAGGAGCATTTTTTAATAATGCTCTTGATATCGAAAGCCGTTGTCTCTGCCCACCAGATAACTTAACACCATTTTCCCCTATCAATGTCTGATAACCATCAGACAAACGCTCAATAAACTCATCTGCATAAGCAGCCTTTGTTGCTTTTTTTACCTTTTCAAGCGGTGTATCCGCTAAAATACCGTAGGCAATATTTTTGAAAACAGTCGTATTAAATAAAGAGACTTGTTGAGTGACTAATGAAATATGTTTGCGCAAGTTAGATAACTTATATTCATTAACATCTATATCATCAAGAAGAATTTGTCCTTGTGAATATTGATAAAAACGTGGAATAAGATTTGCCAATGTTGATTTTCCACTGCCGGAACGCCCCACTAAAGCAATCATTTGTCCTGGTTCAATCGTAAAGCTAATATCTTTTAATACCTCTTTATTGGTACCTGGATAAGTAAATGCGAGATTTCTGACTTCTAAGCGACCTTTAACATCTTCTTTCTCTATCGTACCATTATCTTCTTCTGGTGCTTCGTCTAATACCTCAAAAATACTTTCAGCACCAGCCAAACCTTTTTGAATATTAGAGCTGACTTCCGATAGTTGACGTATGGGTTTAGGCAATAAACCCGCTGCTGTAATATAAGCAACTAACTCGCCTGCAGTAGCATCACCACGTAATGCTAAAACTAAAAATAATAATACTGACATCGCAGAATAAATAACCAACTGTAACAAGGGGGTATAAATAGCCCCTGTTCTCGTCATTTTTAGTTGTTTATCAACACTGTCTTGAGTCACTGAACGAAAACGTTCTGATTCGTATTTCTCGCCACCAAAACTACGTACAACACGGTAGTTTTGTACAGTTTCAGAGGTAACATGAGTTAAATCCCCCATCGCCATTTGAATTTTTTTACTTTGTTTTCGGAACTTCTTACCGGCCACAGTAACCATCACTGCGATAACAGGTAATATAGCAAGCATGACCAACGTCAGCTTCCAGTTCATGTACAGCAAATAGCAAAACAAGAAAATAACAGTCAATCCTTCCCTAAATATCACTTTAATGGCATCTGTTGCCGCCCCAGTGACCATATTGACATTAAATAAGATTAAAGAAACCATATGGCCTGAGTTACGATCGTCAAAATAGCGGCTAGGTAAAATAAAAAACTTATTAAACATCTCTAGTCTTAAGTCTTGCACCAAACCAAGCGTAACTCTAGCTAAAAAATACCCACCTAAAAAGGAACCAATTCCTTGCCAAATGGCAATTAATACTAAAAACACAGGAACGGCGTACACAAGATTTAAATCTTTTAATACAGGAATACCTGGAAACAGGGTTGTTGACTTACCATTCAACGCATCAACAAAATATTGTAAAATATGCGCAAGCATTGGCTGTGATGATGCAAAAATCATATAGCCCAAAATGCTAATCGCAAAAAAACCAACATAAGGCCTAACATACCTTAATAATCTAAAATAAATTTTTAAACTAGAAACTTGTTGTTTTGAGTTACTCATTGTTAATCATGTTCTTTTAAAAGTGGATTATAAAACCTATAAGGGCTCAACTCATTTTAACTATGTATATTATACACGCTTGCTAGTCTAGCCCCAACTCTGACCATATTTCATCAACATATTTAACCACCGAAGGATCTTTATGGATTGCCCTACCCCACTCGCGGCTTGTTTCACCAGGCCATTTATGTGTAGCATCTAGCCCCATTTTACTGCCCAACCCTGAAACCGGCGAGGCAAAATCTAAATAATCAATCGGTGTATTATCAATCAATACAGTATCACGCTTAGGATCCATTCGCGTTGTAATTGCCCAAATCACATCACTCCAATCTCGGGCATTAATATCATCATCAGTCACAACAACAAACTTAGTGTACATAAACTGCCGTAAAAAACTCCATACCCCCATCATGACGCGCTTTGCATGTCCTGGGTATTGCTTTTTCATCGTCACAATTGCCATACGATAAGAACAGCCTTCAGGCGGTAAATAGAAATCAACAATCTCTGGAAATTGTTTTTGTAATATCGGAACAAACACATCATTCAGAGCCAAACCTAAGATGGCAGGTTCATCTGGTGGTCGCCCTGTGTAAGTACTATGATAAATAGGATTTTCTCGATGGGTGATACGCTCTACAGTAAAGACGGGGAATTTATCCACCTCATTATAGTACCCTGTGTGATCACCAAAAGGACCTTCATCGGCCATTTCATTTGGATAAATGAACCCTTCCAACACAAACTCTGCCATGGCAGGGACTTGCAGATCATTACCAATACACTTTACCAGTTCGGTTTTTTGTCCACGTAACAATCCTGCAAAAGCATATTCTGACAAGCCGTCAGGAACAGGTGTCACAGCACCTAAAATCGTTGCAGGATCACACCCTAGCACTACAGAGATAGGAAAGGGTTCATTAGGGTACTTTTGCAACCACTCTTGATAGTCTAATGCTCCACCACGATGACTAAGCCAACGCATAATCACTTTATTGCGGCCTATAACTTGCTGACGATAAATACCCAAGTTTTGTCGATCTTTTGCCAACCCCTTAGTAACAACGATTCCCCATGTAATTAATGGCCCAGCATCTTCGGGCCAACAGGTTTGTACAGGTAGTTCGCCTAAGTTAACATCATCACCCTCTTTAATCACTGACTGGCAAACAGCATGCTTTACTAATTTAGGCGACATATTAAGGACTTTTTTAAAGAGCGGCAGTTTTTGCCATGCATCTTTTAATCCTTTAGGCGGTTCTGGTTCTTTTAGAAAAGCCAATAACTTACCAATTTCTGTTAACTGATTAATATCTTCAGTTCCCATGCCCAGAGCAACTCGCTTGGTTGTACCGAATAAATTGCCTAAGACGGGGATAGAATAACCTTTAGGGTTTTCAAATAGTAAAGCAGGCCCTTGCTTACGCAATGTGCGATCACAAACCTCAGTCATCTCCAGCACTGGAGAAATAGTTGTAGTAATACGCTTTAGTTCGCCCTTAGCTTCTAGGCCTTTAATAAAGTCTCTTAAATCTGCATATTGCATAAAGGTAAATGCCCATACTATTGATGTATATAATAAAGCCGCATTGCTGCGGCTTCATTATAGTATCATTTTCTCTTCATGGACTGGAAAAACTCATCGTTAGTTTTTGTATCTTTTAGTTTATCTAATAAGAACTCAATTGCGGCGATCTCTTCCATAGGATGAAGAATTTTACGTAAAATCCACATTCTTTGTAACTCATCTTCTGTCGTCAACAACTCTTCGCGACGAGTACCAGAACGATTGATATTAATGGCAGGGAAGACTCTCTTTTCAGAGATTTTACGGTCAAGTTGCAACTCCATGTTGCCTGTTCCCTTAAACTCTTCATAGATGACTTCATCCATCTTAGAGCCTGTATCAACCAGTGCAGTAGCTAAAATCGTTAAGCTACCTCCCTCCTCAATATTACGTGCGGCACCAAAAAAACGCTTAGGTTTTTCAAGCGCATGAGCATCGACACCACCGGTTAATACCTTGCCAGAACTAGGAATAACCGTATTATAAGCACGTGCTAAACGAGTAATAGAATCTAGTAAAATAACAACATCACGCTTATGTTCAACTAAACGCTTAGCTTTTTCTATCACCATTTCAGCTACTTGAACGTGGCGTATAGGAGGTTCATCAAATGTTGATGCAACCACTTCGCCACGCACTGTACGTTGCATTTCGGTTACTTCTTCAGGACGTTCATCAATCAATAACACTATGAGATGACATTCAGGATCATTACGTGTGATGTTACTGGCTATATTTTGTAGCATCAACGTTTTACCCGCTTTAGGCGGTGCTACAATTAAACCACGCTGTCCTTTACCGATAGGGGCACACAGATCAATCACTCGCCCTGTTAAGTCTTCAGTAGAACCATTCCCTGCTTCCATAATCAATCTTTGATCAGGAAATAGCGGCGTTAAGTTTTCAAATAAAATTTTATTTTTAGCATTTTCTGGTTGATCAAAGTTAATTGTATCGACCTTTAATAGTGCAAAATAACGCTCACCTTCTTTAGGTGGACGAATTTTACCAATGATGGTATCACCTGTACGTAAATTAAAACGTCTAATTTGACTAGGAGAAACATAAATATCATCTGGGCCTGCCAAATAAGAAGAATCAGCTGACCGCAAAAAACCAAATCCATCTGGTAATATTTCTAAAACACCATCACCAGAAATCTCTTCACCACTTTTAGCATGACGCTTTAGTAATGAGAAAATAATGTCTTGTTTACGTGAGCGGGCTAAATTTTCTAACCCCATTTGCTCGGCAATTTCTAATAATTCACCAATAGGCTTTTGTTTAAGTTCTGTAAGATTCATAAGAATGGAAACGGAGGTTATTTAAAGATAGATAGACTTTTCCATAACTCAAGAAAAGCGTTTGTAGAGATAACATATACAATAGCTGTAACAAGCTAGCTTTTGTTAGTATAGGTTGATATTTTAGCATTGTCTACATAAATTTTACCTTATATTACAAATGTTGCCTTGTAAAAAATAGGATATATAAAACTTTATTTTGATAAGTTGTAGGCTATTATTTTTATTGTTTTAGCCCACGCCATAAAATTTCTTATCGCTCTGTTATTAATAGGATACTTGTTTTGTTAATTGTACATACAAATATCTCTTTTATCATGTTGCCTTAATTGCTATTTTTATTGTTTTCTAGTCATTATTTTTATTTTTAACTGTATTTATTATTTTTATTCATACTTAAATAGTAAGCATATACTATGCCAGAAATGTATAACGATAAATTACAATAAGTTACAGTTTTTCTATTTCAAAATTATTTCTAAAACTCATTAAATGTTACCTTTTTACACAATAAGTGTTACCCTCACACCTTATTTTTATTTATCCGACACAATAAAATAGATAACGATATAATAGCCAACATTATAAACCTTTCATGAGCACAATAATGTTTGAACAATTCAAATTAAATGAGCGCCTATTAAAATCCCTAAATCAACTATCATTAACAAAACCGACAACGATTCAAGAAAAAGTTATTCCTTTAGCTATGCAAGGCAACGATTTATTTATTACAGCACAAACAGGTACAGGGAAAACTCTTAGTTATATTTTGCCATCATTAAATAATCTACTTGAAAACACACAACCGGGTAAGGGTTTACAAGTGCTAATCATATTGCCAACAAGAGAGTTAGCGCTGCAAACACAAAAAGTATTACAACAAATAGCACGCTATACTTTTTTTGAATCACTACTCGTAACAGGCGGAGAGGGATTACAAAATCAAGCAGCGAAGCTGCGTAAAAACCCCGATATCATCGTCGGAACACCTGGACGTCTTATTGAACAATGGGAAAAAAAGCAATTTTCTTTAGAAACACTACAAACACTTATTTTAGATGAAACCGACCGTATTCTTGATATGGGTTTTGGTGATGATGTTAATACTTTGATAGAAAACTGCCCGTCAACAAGACAAACACTGCTATTATCTGCGACAAAGGGAGATGAAGCATTAGAAAATCTTATTAATAAAATTGCTCCACACGCAACTGAGATACACTTAGAAACCGATGTACCTCATCAAAATATTACACAACAAGTTATTTTTGCTGACAATACAGCACACAAAGAAAGGCTTGTTGAATGGTTACTAGCAAACGAAAACCATCAAAAAGTAGTCATCTTTACCAATACCCGTCAACAAGCTAACCTACTTAGCGAAACCTTTATAGCCACTCAAATAAAACATACGGTGTTGCACAGTGATAAAACAGCCGACGAACGTAAGCAAATTATTCATCAACTAAATCAAAAGCACAACATTATCTTAATCGCCACCGATGTCGCGGCTCGAGGGATTGATATTCCATTACTAGATCTTGTCATCAACTTCGATATACCGACCACAGCAGATGAATACACACATCGTATAGGAAGAACAGGACGTATGGAAAACTTAGGGCTAGCCATCTCCCTTGTTATACCAACCGACTGGAAAAACTATACCAATATTAAAAAAAGCAAAAATAATAGTATCGAAGAACGTGTTATAACTCCTTTACTAGGTAAGTTCCAAGGAGAAAAAACAGCTCCCGCCTATCGTTCTCCAGCTAAAACAGATAAAAAACCTGTTCCGCAAAAAAATCATACACAAAAAAACAGCAAGCCTGATAAAACCAAAATTCATCGTTCTAAACTCGTGAGCGAAGATGGTTTCGCCCCTTTAAAAAAGAAAAAATAATTATTAATTAGTAACAATATCGCTACAAATTAGCCAAGCAAAAAGGTAAACTTTACAAAATTTTAAGCCCACTTAGAGGAAAGACCGTGGATACTATTGAAACTATTAAAGAACAAATTGCCAATAATCCTGTATTAATTTATATGAAAGGCTCCCCTAATGCGCCACAATGTGGGTTTTCTGCCAGAGCTGTTCAGGTGCTTATTGATTGTGGTGAAAAATTTGCCTACGTTGATATCTTACAACACCCAGACATTCGTGCTGAACTGCCTAAATACGCAAATTGGCCAACTTTCCCCCAGTTGTGGATTAATGGCGAACTCATTGGCGGTAGCGATATTTTATTAGAAATGCATGAAAAAGGTGAACTTCAGCCTTTAATCAAAGCGGCTGTTAGTAAGTAATAAAAAGGGTGATTAAATCACCCTTTTAAATAATTAATTTAACGGCAATAAACCACATCACAACACCTATTAAACCATCTAAAATTCGCCATGACACAGGTTTAGTAAATAATGGTTTTAATAGACGTGCACCATAGCCCAAGGCAAAGAAAAATACAAAAGAAGCTCCTATAGCCCCAATGGCAAAGTAACCATGTCCATCAGGGTATTGATTGGCAATAGAGCCTAATAATAAAACTGTATCTAAATAAACGTGGGGATTTAACCATGTTAATGCTAGGCAAATAAGAACTGTCGACTTCAGTGAGCGACCGCTCTGTTCAGACACTTTTAGTGCATTGTGATTTGTAAAGGCTCGCCAGAAACTCATTGCACCATAACAAAATAAAAAAGCAAAGCCAATATAGCGTACAACCCATTCTAAACTAGGAATAAATTTAATAACAAAGGATAAACCAAACACGCCAATAGAAATCAATATAGCATCAGAGACAGCACAAACTAAACATACCCAGAATACGTGTTGACGATATAATCCCTGCCTTAAGATAAAAGCATTCTGTGCCCCTATCGCCACAATTAACGATAGCCCTAAACTAAACCCTGCTAGCATTGCATACATTTAACAATCCCAATGACTTCTTTGTCCAAAATCACTATAATGACGCAAATACTTGACTAAAACAATAGGACTGCTATTTTGACAGAACAAGTAATTATCTCCTGTCGCCTCGACAAATGGCTTTGGGCCGCACGCTTTTTTAAAACAAGAAATATCGCAAAAGAAGCCATTGCAGGTGGAAAAATACACTTTCAAGGTGAACGTTGCAAACCCGCTAAATGTATTCAGATAGGTGATGAATTAACCATACGCATTGGTTACGATACGAGGACAATCATTATTAAAGCGCTTTCCGAAATACGACGTGCGGCCCCCGAAGCTCAGAAGTTATATGAAGAAACACCCGAAAGTATAAAAACACGAGAACAAGCAGCAGCACAAAGAAAATTAGGAATGATCAGTATCCAAACAGAAGGTCGTCCAACTAAGAAACAACGTCGCCAAATCCATCAATTCCGCGAATCGAATTAAAATGATAACACTGATAACACTGCTTTCAGATGGAAAATTTCACTCTGGAGAAGAATTAGGGAAGCACTTTAAAATTAGTCGCGCCGCTATCTGGAAACAATTAAAAAAACTACAAAATGACTTTGGACTCACTGTTGATAGCGTTAGGGGAAAGGGCTATCGTTTAAATACGCCACTCAGCTTATTAGAAATACAACGGCTCTCTAAAGAGATTACACAATGGCCTATTACTGTATTACCAAGTATAAACTCTACCAATACTGAATGCTTTTACCTACTACAATTAGGCGCCCGCCCTCCGTTTGCTATCACCTCAGAACAACAAACGGCAGGTAAAGGACGTCGAGGGCGAGAATGGGCAAGCCCTTTTGGCAGAAATATTTATTACAGTCTGATGGTAACATTAAAAAATGGCTCTCAACAACTCGAGGGGCTCAGTTTAACCATTGGGCTCGCTGTTCTAAAAACATTAAAAAAAATAGGCATTAATGACGTAGGATTAAAGTGGCCCAATGATTTATTAGTTAACAATAAAAAAGTTTGTGGTATTTTAATAGAACTTCAAGGTGACCCTGCTGATCTTTACAACGTTGTTATAGGTATCGGTATTAATGTCAATATGCCCTCTTTATCATTAAACATCGATCAACCGTGGACATCGTTACAACAAGAGCTTGGACAATTAATAGACCGTAATAACTTATTAATTGAGCTCAATCATTCTCTTGCTCATTACTTAGACATTCACACCCAACAAGGTTTTGAATACTTAAAAAATGAATGGGAAGAAAATAATGTATGGCAAAACAAGACAGTCAATTTACTACAAGGAAATCAAGTAACTACAGGAGTTATGACGGGTATCGATAAAACAGGGGCATTAAAACTATTGGTTAATAATGAAATTCAACATTTTAATGCTGGTGAAGTTAGTTTAAGATTAGCACCCTCATCGGTTAACAATGAAAACCTATCATGATTCTTGAAATTGATTGCGGAAATAGCCTAATAAAATGGCGCATTGTAAACAATCATAATGATGTAATGATGCGCGGTGCTAATCAGCAATTACAGCAAATACTTGTTGATATAAATTGCTATCAAGCCCCCCTGCAATTTTGTCGTTTAGTCAGTGTTCGCTCTGAAGAAGAGACGTTACAACTCATTGATCACATAAAAAACCGTTATAATATTCCCATAAAACAAGCACTTTCTAAAAGCGAGTCTTTAGGAGTCATCAACGGTTATAATGATTATACGCGCTTAGGTGCTGATCGTTGGGCCGCCATAGTGGCCAGTTATCAATATAGCCAAACAGCAACCGTTGTGCTAGGGTTTGGAACAGCCATTACCAGTGACTTTATCGATAAAAATGGTCAACACCTTGGGGGATTCATTACACCGGGACTCCTTCTGATGCGCCAACAACTTCTTTCGCATACTAGTCGTATTTATTATGATGAAACGGTTGCTAAAATGCTATCATCAACGGATAAGTTATTGGGAAAATCAACAGAGGAAGCTATCAACAGCGGCTGTCATATAATGATTCAAGGATTCATTAGCCAACAACTTATTTTAGCTAATAAGTACCTTGGTCAATCATTTAAACTTTATGCCCATGGTGGTGATGCTATACACTTTAATATTCCTAATATGTCTCACATGCCCGACTTAGTATTTAATGGTTTGGCTTTTTTATACCCATTTTCGGATGATTGATAATGCGTTGGTTATTTGTTTTTTTAGTGTTTTTAAATCTATTTTTTTATGTTTGGCAAAAACAACAAACAACCACTGTCCCACAAAAAATAGCAGTCGAACCAGAACAAATCCCCACCATTCAATTGGTAAAAGAACACCCCGAATTAACAAAACCACATAGAGTCGAGCAATCTGTAGAACAAATCACAGAAACTCCTAACACGCCTAAAGAACCAATAATCTGTTTATATATTGGTGGCTTTACTAACCCAGATCAGCTTACAGTTATCAGTTCGTATATAAAAAAGATTGATCCAAATATTAAGTTAGATGTCGTTAAACCCGACACGATCCCCACCGTTGAGCTTTACGTCGCCACAACAAGTACTGAGCAGTTACAAACACTTGAACAACTGGATAAACTTTCAATTAACTCTTTAATTATTCTACGCGGTGTACTAAAAGACGACATTAGCCTAGGACTTTTTTCTAATGAAGAAGACTATGCAGACATTAAAAAAGCACTAGCCAATACTAATATAGCAATCAAAATAAATAAACTGCCTAAATCGGCCACAAGCCATTGGTTACAAATACCCAACAGTCAATATTCACTGTTTACTCATGAGCAACTACTTACATTGGTCAAAAGGTTTCCAACAGCTCAACAAGCACTCATGCCATGTAGCGCAACTGCTAAAAACCTAAATTAGGCATTAATTTTTGTAACTTATTCAACTTTTTCATAGGAAGCTGATCTTGAGTCAATGTACTGGTGTAATGAATATCAGAGACTTGCTGATAAAGCAAGCTACCTGTATTTAACTCGCCAGTTAAATAATAATTTAGTTGCCCACTTTCCCTAACAATAGCAAAAACAGGGCCTAATTGCTCCCAGATATTGGTTGAAAAGAAAATCTCTATTTCCTGTGTTGAGAAAGCAGGCACAGCTTTCCAAATTAACTCTTCCCCTGAGGTAATTTCTAGATCACTCAGCATAACTTTATAATTTAATCGTCTGACAAACAACTCCTGACTGCTTTTATTATTAATGGCCATGGTCAGTTTAAAACGTTGTTCAAAAGGGCTAACCCTTAATAATTGAAGACTTTCCATCGTCACATCAATTGGTCTGTTATTTGTCACAACACATCCAGACAAAGTCATTAGGACTAGTAATATGAATATTTGTTGTAGTTTCATCGTATTCAATAAAGCAACTATTTAGCTTTTAGAGGCTAACAATCTAACACGAAAAGTTCTTATTAATCAAACTTCTCTTGCAAAAGCTAATTATTTATAAATCTACTTTAGTATAAAAACGCATAGCTCTTTGCAGATTAATGCCCATAATACAACAACGCTATATTTGATTTTTAGGCGTTGCAACATTATTTCTTAAATAAATAGGTTCTGCTCCACTTGCCGTAATAGCAACTCCTCTTTGCCACGCCGACAATGCTAAAGTCAATAAATCATTAGCGTTAGGTAACAAATTACTATCCACTATGTCACAACTCACCGGTATCTGTGCTGCATACCTCCAACCAGTTCCAACGCCAAACCAATTCATTGAGTCAAATGGTAACGCTACATTTTCAGGTGCAACAACTTGCTCATTACCAACTAAAGTCATTTCACCATTATGTAATGCGTAACATCCCCAATATATCTCATTCATTCGTGCATCTATCGCAACAGCAACTCGCTCTATCTGATACTTACGCCAAGCTCTTTGTGCAATAATCGCCAAATTTGATACAGGGATAACAGGTTTATCTAATGCGAAGGCTAATCCTTGAACAATCCCTGCTGCGATACGGATACCTGTAAAAGCGCCAGGCCCACAGCCAAAAGCCAAACCTTCGATATCATCTAACTTACACCCCGCCCCATTTATAACATTATGAATCATTGGTAAAATTTGCTGAGCATGCAACCGAGGAATGACTTCATAACAGTTATAAATACGGTCGTTACACAGCAAAGCGACTGAACAAGCCTCTGTTGCCGTATCGAGTGCTAATAAAGTTGTCATATTTTTATCAAGTAATGGCAATAATGATTAGACATTATACTGAAATACTTAATTAAGCGCTCGTAATACTTTTTGAGTGATCTCATCAACAGTGCCCACACCTAAAATACGCACGCACTTTGGACTCCCTTCTTTTTGTGATAACTGTTGATAGAAGTTAACAAGGGGTTCAGTTAAGTCGTGATATTCAACTAAACGTTTACGAACAGTTTCTTCTATATCATCTTTACGTTGAATAAGTTCTTCACCCGTAATATCATCTCTGCCTTCAACCTTAGGGGGATTATGTAGTACATGATAAACTCTACCCGATGGTTCATGCACACGTCGACCAGAAACACGCTGAACCACAACTTCATCTTCAACTGCTATTTCAAGCACATAGTCAATATTAATACCTGCTTCACACAGCGCTTCTGCTTGCGGAATTGTGCGAGGAAAACCATCAAATAAAAAACCGTTTTTTGCATCGTCTTTTGCAATACGCTCTTTCACTAGATTAATAATTAAGTCATCAGAGACCAATTTGCCTTGCGCCATAACTTCTTTTGCCTGCAAGCCTAATGGAGTTCCTGCACGAACGGCCGCACGTAACATATCACCTGTAGAAATTTGTGGAATATTGAATTTTTCTGTAATAAAACGTGCTTGAGTACCTTTACCTGCCCCTGGTGCACCTAGCAAAATAATACGCATATAATTAACTCCATAGCCTTATTAAAAAACAATACGTAATGAGAAGCTTCTACTTTTAATTATAGTGCTTACCTATTCGTATTTATAATTATTAAAAGATAACAATACATAAAAAAACCAAATTAAGTCAACTGCTAGCTTATAATTTACTAATAAAAAAGGCACCCGCAGGTGCCTTTTTATAATCAGTCAAATTAAAGACTGAATTTGTAACCAATACCTACCATGTATACCCATGGATTAACATCTAAATCTACTTTAACACGTGTTGCAAGTGCTCGTGAATAAACTGTTGCACGTGTATCAATATTAATATAACGAACTTGAGCATTTAGCATCAACTTGTCAGTGATCATGTAATCTGCACCAAATTGAGCAGCCCATCCCCATGTGTTTCTAACACGGAAATTTTGGAACTCTGCACCACCATCTTTTGCAGAATTACTTAATTTTTCATTGAAGAACCAAGTATAGTTAACACCCACGCCTACGTAAGGCTGAAAAGCTTGGGTAGGGTCAGCAGGGTAGTAAACCACGCTTAGAGTAGGAGGTAAATGTGAGACTTTACCTAATTTTCCATTAGCTGCAGCCACACTTGTTCCTTTAACTCTTACATTATGAGTAAAAGGTGTTGCGCCTAGTAACTCAACACCGAGGTGATCAGTAAACATGTAGGCAAAGTTTAATCCTAACTGAGTATCGCTATCTAGCGTAGCTTTTCCGCCGAGATTTGCTCCAGCGGCAGCACCACGATCACCTTTAATGCTACTACTATGCTCGTGAGGGCTAACAGTAACGGCACCTGCACGAATAATAATATCACCCGTTTTATGTGCATGAACCATAGGGGCTGCTAAAGTAATAGCAAGCAAAGAGGTAGCAAGAATAGATTTTTTCATAGATACTCCGATTTTTTATTAGGTTTGAGTATTAGATTAACCCTTTAAAAATCTAAACAGCAAGAATAAGGGCCAAAGTTAGTGTTAGTTTTTAAATTATAATGTCAAAAAAAATGAATGCATTTATTACAAAATGTTTGTTCATCTTCCTGACAGCTAAAAATACAAAATGCCCTTATTGTTGATCTTAAACAATAAATTAATCAATAAAGTGCCTGATATAATTTTCGGCGATAGTTTATGACGTGAGGATCATCTGCGCCTATTAACTCAAAAAGCTGAATTAATGCTTTTCTTGGTATACCCTCTTGATAATTACTATTATGTATAAATAATGAAAACAATAACTCCATGGCCTTTTCATATTGTTTTTGTAACACAAAGTTAATGGCCAATTGATAAGTTAACTCATCATTAGGTTGCTCTTGGTATCTTTTTTGTAATACAGTAATATCAGTTTCCGAGAAACTCTGCGCCTCTCTTAAAAAAGCTAGCAGGGCTTTAGCCGCAGCTAACTCTTTTTTATAATCTTCTTCGCTAACTGATGAGAGGATGGTTTCAGCCTCACCTAGCTCTCCCATATCGGCTAAACAACGAGCATATAAGATTAAAGCAGACATATTTTTATTATCTACGTCTAGTGAACTTTGCAATATTTTTTTCGCTTGCTCAACCTTATTTGCATCATAGAGTGCTTTAGCTTGATCTAGCTCACTTCCTTGTACCTCTGGTAGCTGTACATGTTTTTCTAACATTTTGCGTATTATTGACTCAGTACTTGCACCTGTAAACCCATCAATAGGTTGCCCGTCTTTAAAAAGAACAACAGTCGGTAAACTACGTACCCCGAACTGAGCAACTATTTGTTGCTGTTCATCACAATTTATTTTAGCAAGTACCAACTCGCCTTGATAACTCGCAACAATCTCTTCCAATAAAGGGGTTAATGTTTTACAAGGCTCACACCAATCAGCCCAAAAATCAATAAGAACGGGCTTACTAGATGACCCCTCAATGACCACTTGGTTAAAGTTCTCTACGGTTACATCAATCATTAATATGGGTTCATTTATCATCTTTTTATCTCTACGCTCTTATATAAGTATATGTTAGTCATCAATCATTAAGCTTTCTAAAATATGCCGATAACTATCCATTCGCTTTAAACTAATATTGCCATCCGTAATAGCTTTTAACAAGGCACAGCCTGGCTCATGCTGATGGCTACAATTACGGAACTTACAGTGTCCTAAATAAGGTTGGAACTCGATAAATCCTTGCTCAATGACTTCTTTATTGGTATGCGTTAATGCAAAATCTCTGATTCCTGGAGAGTCCACAAGATCCCCTCCAGAGGGCAAATGAAATAATTTTGCCGTTGTTGTCGTATGAGCGCCTTTATTGGTTGCTTCTGACAATGAGCCTACTCGTAAATCGGCAGCAGGTAGCAAGGTATTAATCAATGATGATTTGCCTACCCCTGACTGCCCTACAAATACACTTGTACAATCATGAAGCAGTAATTGTAGCTGCTCTATTGTTTCAGGCATAACAGTCGAAACTTCCAATACCTGATAATTTAACTGTCGATAAATGTCCAATAATTCGATTATTTCTTGCTCATTTTGCTGATTAACTAGGTCTAACTTATTGAGTAGTAGTAAAGGCCTAATCCCCGAATACTGTGCAGCAATTAAATAGCGATCAATTAAATTTGCATAAGGGGTAGGTACTGGCGCAAAAACAATCACTAATAAATTTACATTCGCAGCAATTATTTTGATACGACCAAAACTATCTGTACGGCACAACTCCGTAGTTCTTGGTTGTAATGCCGTGATAATGCCATTTTGTTGGTTACCCGCACGCCAAACCACTTTATCTCCGGTGACAATAGTGGGTAAATTCGCTCTTAGGTAGCAACGATAACGTTCACCGTGATTATCCTCTACTTCCGCTTGGATACCAAAATGTGCTGTTATCAACCCTGACTGTTCCTCACCAAATTCGCCGCCTAGCAAATCCTCTTGCAGTTTTACGTCTCGTTGATTCGCTCGAGTCGTTCGCTCCTGCTGGATTTTTTCAATACGCCATTGTTGATGCTTAGTAAGACGGCGCTTAGCCATATATTTCTTCTCATTGATATGTTTATACTGCTTACCATTTTATAATAAAAACAGTTTAATCATTAAATTAATTGCTATAGTAGATACCCAATGTATCCTACAAATACAAAGCACCTTTAACTCAGTATCGTATAATATAGCACCCGTTATTTATTAAGCGTTTTGTAACAGGAAGTCCTATGGCCTTAATCACGTGTAACCTATGTTCCCAAAGTATTTCTGATAAAGCAAGAGCTTGCCCATGCTGTCGATGTGAACATCGTCAAAATGATGACGATGAAATCAAACAAAATATTTTACTAACCTTAATTCCTCTAGTAGCCCTAATTATTTTGGTATGTATTTGGAATTTAATTGTTAATATTATTGCTGGCTTAATCATCGCCGCTATTGTTATCGCTATTATAGTTGCACTTATGTATATTATAGCAGGCATGGCAAATTAGCCATAAGGACTTATCTTTGACTTTTGATCAATGCCCAGAATGTAATCAACCAGTATCTTCAAATAAAAGAACTTGTAATCACTGTGGCTACCCATTAAAAGGGGAATTAATCCCTTTCCTATACCATAATATGAGGTTCAGCTTTATTCTATTTAGCCTTGTAGTTATCACCATAGAAACTGTTAGTTTTAGATTCTCTCCAGAGTATGACGCCTTCATTATCTAGCCAAAATGCCCCTCAGAATCAAAATTTAACCATTGAAGTGAATGGCGTAGGCGTCTCTGTTAATTTAACATCTATTAAAGAAAAGATTAAAAACATAAAGCAAAGAAACAAGAAAACACACAACCGCAAACAGATAACTAGCTAGTATAAAGCTGATTTTTCGCAAGAATATGCACTTAAAGTCCAGTATATATTTAATATATTATGTACTTTTATAGAAAGCGGTGTATTTAGCCGATTTTTTTTGCAAAAAATGGTCAGACAGCGCAGAATACATCATCTCGTTTAGATTTATTATAAGCGTATATTTGTTAGAGTTATTATTAAGAGAATTTTTATGCAAAACCCAAACAATCTAATATGGATTGACCTTGAAATGACAGGACTAAACCCTGATAAGGATGTTATTATTGAAATCGCTTCTCTGATTACAGACAGTGAACTCAATCTCTTAGCAGAAGGCCCTGTTATTGCGATTCATCAACCAAATGAAATATTAGACGCTATGGATGAGTGGAACACAACACAGCATGGACGCTCAGGTCTCATACAACGTGTCCAAGACAGTAACATATCAACAGCTGAAGCTGAAGCATTGACCCTAGACTTCTTTAAACAATGGGTTCCTGCTAATTGCTCACCTATTTGTGGTAATAGCATTTGCCAAGATAGACGCTTTCTTTATCGTTTAATGCCAAAACTGGAGTCTTTTTTTCACTACCGTAACCTTGATGTTTCTACACTTAAGGAATTAGCGAAACGTTGGCAGCCTGAAATATTAAATAACTTTAGAAAGAATAACTCACACCTTGCAATGGATGATATAAAAGACTCCCTTGCAGAACTGAAACATTACAGACAATACTTTATTCGACAACCAAAATAAATTATGGCAAATTTATCCCCTACTCCTATATTGTTGACTGAAAAAAACCTTCCGCACCTTAGGGCAAGACCTTTAGATGCACACAAGGGGCTGTTTGGCCATGTTTTAATTGTTGGTGGGGATTTTGGTACAAGCGGAGCAGCGTTACTTGCTGCCGAGATAGCATTACGCACAGGCGCCGGCTTGGTTTCTGTTGCTACACGCCCAGAAAATACGCTAGCCATACTCACTAGAACGCCAGAAATAATGTGTTTAGGTATTCAGTCAGCCAACCAGCTTTCATCATTAATAAACAAAGCATCTGTCATCGTCATTGGTGTAGGATTGGGGAAAAGTGTTTGGAGCCAAAGCCTATTATCCGCGGTAGCTACCAATAACAAACCCCAAATATGGGATGCTGATGCCTTAAATTTTTTAGCCCAAAACAAAGCTATGGTTCCTAAAGGTAGTATTTTAACCCCCCACTTAGCAGAGGCTGCTCGTTTACTTGATACAGATATAGCGACGATACAAGCAGATAAAGAATCCGCAGCCATTAAATTACGCCAAAAATATGATTGTCATATTATCCTAAAGGGTCGGGGAACACTGATTGCCGGACTGGATGATAGTCTCACTGTCTGTGATAACGGGCATCCTGCTATGGCTGGGGCTGGCTTTGGTGATGTTTTATCAGGACTTATTGGTGCCTTACTTGCACAACACCTACCCGCTATTGAAGCATCACAACTAGCCGTGTGGCTACATGCGAAGGCAGGGGAGCAATTAGGAAAACTAGGCCGAGGGCTTGCCGCCAGTGACCTAGCACCTATTGTTCGACAATTATTAGAGAAACAAAGCCCATGTCTATAACCTTTACTGTTGACGAAGAGCATTTATTATTATTAGCGAAGCAACTAGCAAATGCCTGCCAAGGAACAGGTATTTTTTACTTACAAGGTGACTTAGGGGCGGGAAAAACAACTTTTTCAAGGGGCTTTTTACAGGCACTAGGTCATTCAGGCACTGTTAAAAGCCCAACATTTACACTGGTTGAGCCTTATAAACTAACTTCGGGTATGGCATATCACTTTGATTTATACCGATTAGCCGATCCAGAAGAGCTTGAGTTTATGGGAATACGTGATTATTTCTCAGAAAATACACTCTACCTTATTGAGTGGCCAGAACAAGGAAAAGGAGTACTCCCCTGTCCAGACATTCTAATAAATATCGCTCATTGTGCAGACCAGCGAATCATGACATTTATCCCCCAAACTGAGCGAGCCCGATCATGGTGCAACCATTTAGGCTTTCAATAAAATTATATTATGTTACCAAACTCAATACGCAACCGTTATTTTATATTACAATAGTTTATGAGATACTGTATTTTTTAATAAACACTTGAGACTTAAAACTATTCACCGCCTCGAAAATATAGAGACTTTTTCTTGATGTCGTTCAAAAAGTTACTCGCAAATACCATAAGTAGTATTTTATTTTTACTTATCACTTGCAACGCCTTTGCAGAAACAACTATAAAAGGGGTTAGGCTTTGGCATGCGCCGGATAATACACGTATTGTTTTTGATTTATCTGGCCCAGTAAAACATAATATGTTTACATTGACAGAACCAGAACGCCTTATTGTTGATATTGAAGATATAAAGCTAGCCACCTCACTCAACAAACTCAATCTCAAAGGAACCCCCATAAAAACTATACGAAACTCATCACAAAATGGAAAAGATGTTCGCTTAGTTTTTGACCTCTTCAGTAAAGTAAACCCTAAGGTATTTTCATTATCGCCCAATGCCCCTTATGGCAACCGGTTGGTTATTGATTTATTTGAAAATACAAACACAGTAGCAGAGAAAGATCCTCCCATTACAACATCAATCTCCTCATCATCATTGCCAAAAAAAGCAGGTACACGTAATATTGTTGTTGCAATAGACCCCGGACATGGTGGGGAAGACCCAGGTGCAATTGGTAGCGGTAACAGAAAGGAAAAAAATGTTGTACTTGCTATTGCAAAAGAACTACAACGAGAAATAAATCAACAACCTGGTTTTAAAGCCTATTTAACTCGAAACTCTGATTATTTCATTCCGTTAAGACAACGCCCACAAATAGCTAGAAAACTGGGAGCAGATTTGTTTATTTCGATTCATGCTGATGCGGCCCCAAAATCCTCAGCTTATGGCGCTTCAGTTTTTGCTATATCTGATCGTGGCGCAACCTCTGAAACAGCACGTTGGCTAGCTGATACAGAAAACCGTTCTGATTTAATTGGTGGGGCTGGTTCTGTTAGTTTAGATGGCAAAGATCAAGTACTCGCGGGTGTCTTATTAGATCTATCCATGACAGCCGTCATGTCTTCAAGCCTCGATGTTGGCCAAAAAGTACTCGATAATATTGGCAGAACAACTAAACTTCATAAAAAGCGCGTTGAACAAGCAGGATTTGTCGTACTAAAATCCCCCGATATTCCATCTATTCTTGTAGAAACGGGCTTTATCTCTAACCCTGCTGAGGCCAAGAAGCTTTCGACTAAAAGCCATCAGCAAGCGCTTGCTAGGGCCATTAAAACGGGGGTATTAACTTACTTCCAAAAGAATCCACCTCCAGGAAGCTATTTGGACCAAACAAGACGCACCAGCCAAGCACCCGCCGCAACAACACATAAAGTCGTTAGGGGCGATACGCTAGGCGCTATTGCTTCAAAATATGGCGTTAAAATAACGGAAATTAGAGCCGCCAACAACTTAACAAACAATAATATACAGGTAGGTCAATCCTTGACAATTCCTGCACGATAAGGAATATTTATGTCACACATTCACTTACTCAGCCCTTTATTAGCCAATCAGATAGCGGCAGGCGAAGTTGTTGAGCGACCAGCCTCTGTAGTTAAAGAACTTCTAGAAAATAGTCTGGATGCAGCTGCTAAACGAATTGATATCGATGTAGAACAAGGGGGTATCAAGCTTTTACGCATCAGAGATGATGGTTGTGGTATTTCTGAAAAGGATCTTTCCCTTGCTTTGGCACGCCATGCCACCAGTAAAATTCATAATTTAGAAGATCTTGAGCATGTCTGTAGCCTTGGTTTTAGAGGTGAGGCATTAGCTTCCATTAGTTCTGTCTCTAGATTAACACTCACCTCCCGAACGCTAAATTGTGAACAGGCATGGCAAGTATCAACTGAAGGTCAGCAAATGAATTGCCAAATACAGCCCTCAGCACATCCTAATGGCACAACCTTAGAAGTTCGAGACTTATTTTTTAACACACCGGCTAGACGTAAATTCCTCAAAACAGAAAAAACAGAATTTGATCATATTCAAGAAGTGATAAGACGCCTGTCTCTTGCCCATTTCGAGGTCGCTTTTCATCTGACCCATAATGGTAAAACCATCTTTACACTCCACCCTGCATTAGATGAGATCGCGAGAGCTAGAAGAGTTGGCATTGTATGTGGTAGTGAGTTCATAAACCAATCAACCCCCATCTCTATTGAAAAAGAAGGGTTATCTTTATATGGCTGGGTAGGTTTTCCAACTTTCTCACGCAGCCAAGCCGACTTACAGTATTTTTATGTTAATGGCCGAATGGTGCGCGATAAGCTAGTCGCTCATGCTATCCGCCAAGCTTATAGAGATGTTTTGTACAATGGTCGCCACCCAACATTTGTACTTTTTTTACAGTTAAATCCAGCACTGGTTGATGTTAATGTTCACCCAACGAAGCATGAGGTTAGATTTAGAGAGGCTCGTCTTATTCATGACTTTCTCTACAGCTCATTACACAGAGCTTTAGCTGAAGTGAGACCACAAGATCATCTCACGCATACGATTAACACTCCCCTAGAAAAACAGAATATTACAGGCAAACAAGCAGGCGAATTTTTAGGCCAAGCTGAAATTGGCTTAACCCCTTCAACTAGACGACCGTTACCGATCAATCAAAAAACTTATTTTGATACCTCTCCCACTAACAACCTACCACCACTGAATGATATTAAGGCAGGTTACGAAGCTTTCTATGCCCCTCTGTCAAAGGCAGAAGACACACAAACACATACGTTGGAGACACCTGATATTCCAGTACTAGGCTATGCCCTCGCCCAATTAAAGGGGATTTACATTTTAGCAGAAAACCAGCATGGACTTATTCTAGTTGATATGCACGCGGCACATGAACGTATTACTTACGAGCGCTTAAAGTTAGCGATGGAAACAGAGGGACTCAGAGGGCAGCCACTCTTAGTACCCGAAACAATCATGATAAGTCAAAGAGAAGCAGATTGCGCCGAAACTCATCAACAATGGTTTGGTCGGCTGGGATTTGAATTACAACGCTTTGGTCCAGAGACTGTCGCTATTCGGCAAATTCCTGCACTGTTAAAACAGGCAAAAGCAAGCCAACTTGTTAAAGATGTATTGGCAGATTTACTAGAATACGGAACTTCCGACCGTATTCGGGAACATATCAATGAGCTGCTTGCCACAATGGCTTGTCATGGTTCTATTAGAGCTAATCGGCAACTAGCTATTCCTGAAATGAATGCACTGCTTCGAGATATGGAGCAAACAGAGCGTAGCGGCCAATGTAATCATGGACGCCCCACGTGGGTACAATTAGCGCTGGATGATTTAGACAAGCTTTTTTTAAGAGGTAAATGATGGAAAAGAAGCTTCCACTCGCTATTTTTCTTATGGGGCCAACCGCTTCTGGTAAAACAGATTTGGCCATGCAATTAGCTGACAAGCTCCCCTGTGATATTATAAGTGTTGATTCCGCACTCGTTTACAAAGGCATGGACATAGGTACAGCAAAACCTTCAAAAGAGCTACTTACCCAATACCCCCATCAACTTGTTGATATTTTAGATCCTGCAGAAGCCTACTCCGTTGCTGATTTTAGCCGAGATGCCTTGCTAGCAATGGAACAGTCAACTAAACAAAATAGAATACCAGTGCTCGTTGGCGGAACAATGCTTTATTACAAATCGTTACTTGAAGGGTTAGCCACACTACCAACAGCAGATACACAAATTAGACAAACCTTAGAAGAGCGTATTAAGCAAGAAGGTATTCAGTCCCTTCACTTTGAACTACAGCGCATTGACCCTGATTCGGCTAAGCGTATTCACCCCAACGATCCACAAAGAATTATACGTGCTTTGGAAGTTTATTTATTAACAGGCAAAACACTTTCAACTCATTACCAACAACAAATTGAAACAAAAAATCAGTATAATCATACCCTTCCCTATACTATAGTGCAGTTTGCGATAGCACCTGTAGAGCGTTATATTCTTCACGAGCGTATTGAGATACGCTTTAAACAGATGCTAGAACAGGGGTTTATCGATGAGGTTGCCTGCCTAAAAGCTAGGCTTGACCTACATTCAGAACTTCCGTCTATGCGAGCTGTTGGCTATAGACAAGTTTGGGAATATTTATCTGGTAAATTAGACTTTGAAAATATGCAAGAACGTGGCATCATAGCAACAAGACAACTTGCAAAAAGACAATTTACTTGGTTAAAGGGTTGGCAAAATGTAAATTGGCTTGATAGTTTAGCGAAAGAAAACTTATCAAAACTATTATGCCATCTACAAACAACATCCACTTTAGACTAATGTTAGTTGTTGATTATAAATTAAATAATTATTTTAAGGAGTTAATCTCATGTCAAAAGGGCATTCATTACAAGACCCTTACTTAAACATTCTTCGTAAGGAGCGTGTACCTGTTTCTATTTACCTTGTTAACGGTATTAAGCTACAGGGTCAAATTGAATCATTTGATCAATTTGTTATTTTATTAAAAAATACAGTTAGTCAAATGGTTTATAAGCATGCAATTTCAACTGTTGTTCCAAGCCGTCCTATCCGCATGCCTACAGATGAGGAATTAGATAACGCGGAAGAACAAGCAGACTTTTAATGGAAGTTAATATTGCTATTTGAACGTCCCGACGGTGGTGAAAGAGCCATTCTCATCCATTTACATACTCATGAAATGGATGAAAGAGAAGATCCACAAGAGTTTAGAGAGCTAGCACACTCAGCAGGGGCTGAGTGTGTTGCTTTTATTGAAATAAATCGCTACCAACCCTCAGCAAAGTTTCTCATTGGTTCTGGTAAAGTTGAAGAAATACGAGAACAAGTAAAAACACTCGAAGTCGAATTGGTTATTGTTAACCATACCCTGACACCCAGCCAAGAACGTAACTTAGAACGTGCATTAGAATGTCGTGTTATTGATAGAACAGGTCTCATCCTTGATATCTTTGCACAACGCGCTAGAACGCATGAAGGAAAGCTTCAAGTTGAACTTGCACAGCTAGAACATATGAGCACGCGCCTTGTACGAGGGTGGACACATCTTGAGCGACAAAAGGGTGGTATTGGATTACGCGGCCCTGGGGAAACACAGCTAGAAACTGATAGGCGCTTATTACGTATTCGCGTCAAGCAGTTAAAACAAAAGCTAGAAAAAGTCCGTAATCAACGTGACCAAGCAAGACGAGGCCGGCAGCGTGCTGAGATTCCTGTCATATCTCTCGTAGGGTATACCAATGCGGGTAAATCTACATTATTTAATTCGCTAACCGACTCTCTTGTTTTAGCTGCCGACCAACTCTTTGCAACACTCGACCCAACATTACGCCGCTTAGAATTACCCGACAAAGGGAGAATCGTACTGGCTGATACAGTAGGTTTTATTCGCCATCTTCCTCATAAGCTTGTAGAAGCGTTTAGAGCGACACTTGAAGAGTCTTCAAACGCTGATTTATTAATACATGTTATCGATGCTCATGAGCCTGAAAGAACATTGCAAATAGAACAGGTCATGAATGTATTAAAAGAAATTGGCGCAGATAAGATACCACTGCTTGAAGTCTATAACAAAATAGACCTCATGAAGGATGTTCAACCACAGTTACAAAGAGATGAAACAGGAAAACCACAAAGAGTTTGGGTTTCTGCTCAGAATAAACAAGGGCTAGATTTATTAGTACAAGCCATTGATGAGTTACTAACAGATGACATTTATGTAGGTACTTTACGCCTTCCCCCCTCATTGAGTAAATTGAGAGCTCGTTTTTTTGAAATAAACGCAGTACAAGAAGAACAGGTTGATGACAAAGGGAACTATTTATTAACCATACGACTGCCTCAAATAGAGTTAAACCGCTTACTTGCTAAAGAACAAATGGACAAAGAACCTTTTATTGCACAATATACCCTCTAAGCAAAAAGCCACTGATTAGAGTGGCTTTTCTATATACGGTAAATATTATTGATCTACTTAATGCAACTCTTCCGCAGCGTAGAGTGTGTTTTCTAACAAACAAGCACGCGTCATAGGCCCAACGCCACCTGGAACGGGAGTAATCCATTTAGCTCTTTTTGCTGCTTCCTCAAACTCCACATCACCAATTAGCTTACCATCAGGCATACGGTTAATACCAACATCAATCACTATAGCACCTGGTTTTATCCACTCCCCTTTGACAAGCCCCGGCTTACCAACACCGACAATTACCAAATCGGCTCGTGCAACATGTGCTGCAAGATCTTTAGTGAAACGATGTGCAATAGTGGTTGTACAACCAGCTAACAACAGCTCCAATGCCATTGGCCTACCTACAATATTAGAAGCCCCTACCATTAAGGCGTCGAGCCCATAGAGATTTTCCTTAGTACTTTCTAATAATTTAATAATTCCCTTGGGCGTACAAGGTCTTAATAAAGGGTTTCTTTGTGCTAAACGGCCAATATTAAAGGGATGAAATCCATCCACATCTTTATCAGGTCTAATTCTTTCCAAAACTGGTTCTGCATCTAAATGCTCTGGTAATGGCAACTGAACTAAAATACCATCAATAGCTGTATTATTATTTAATTGATCGATCAGTGCTAACAACTCATGTTGTGTTGTCGTAACAGGTAAATCATAAGATTCAGAGATAAACCCCACTTGCTCACAATCTTTGCGTTTATGTGCAACATAAACTTCCGATGCGGGATCGTTTCCTACCAATATTACAGCAAGCCCAGGAGTTCTTAGCCCTTCTTTACGGCGCGCAGCAACCTTCTGAGCTATCTCCTCACGAATATTTGCCGCAATAGCTTTTCCATCAATTAATTGTGCAGTCATAGTGTCTATCTAATTCGCCATTAAATTTATATTTTCTCATAGAGTTAGCTTTATAATAAAGCCCTTTGTGTATAAAAGCCATTTATTCCTCTAACCAAACGTCTTGAATCCACTCCCACAACGTATCCCAATAATTTTTTGATAGCTCTCCATTCTCCCACAAAAAGATAAAACCATCAGGATCAATGCAATAATAGCCTGTTGAGGTTTCACAAAGGGGTAATAAATAACGAGGTAATCCATATGACCATGCAACAGCAGCCATTTCTGGTAAATAGGTTTGCATGTTAGGATCAGCAACTGTAGCTAATTCTAAATGGCCATAAATCACATCACTGGCTGTTAATAAATAACGCCTGAAATCTCTTGGAATGGGTAATAAGAGCTCCTCCTCTGCACGAATCACCTGATCCTCATCAGGTAAATCAAGGGGCGTCTTAGCCTCTTCAGATAATTTTCGTAACTCTTCTAAAATTTCCTCTTCCATAAACTAAAAACCCTGTTGATATAATAGATAGAGTTTCTAACACTCTAACTATTACGTCAACAGGGTTATCGTAACTAATTAAAATAAATTAGCGACGAGCTGCTACTGGCTTATCATCATTAGAAATTGTTACTTCTACACGACGGTTTAAGGCACGATCTGAAGCATTGCTATTGCTTGCAACTGGGAATGCTTTACCATAACCACGTGTTTTGATGCGATCAAATGACACACCGCGGTTTGTCAATTGACGAGCAACGGCATCAGCACGAGCTTGAGATAATTTTAAGTTTAACGCATCACCACCAGTGCTATCAGTAAAACCTTCAATTAATACTTGACGCTCAGGGTTTTGTTTTAAGTAAGCTGCTAACTTATCAAGATTAGCATCAGCTGATGGCATAACATCAGCTTTACCAACTGCGAATAATACATCACCAAAAGTAACAACTTCACCACGTGCTGTTTGTTTAGCAATGTCTAAAACTTTTGCTCTAACACGTTGAGTTTCTTCTTCTTGACGCAATGCAATAGTTGCATTTGCTAAATCAACACGGCGTTGTAATAAGTATGCGAGCTGGTTAACATCAGCTTCACTCTTACCATCACGATATGCTTTTTCTGCTCTGTCTAATGCTGCACTTGCATCAGATGTTTCAGCATTAGCCCATTGGTTTGATTTTGGATTATTCTGTAATGAGATGAAATCAGCACGTGCTTTATTTAAATCTGCATTAGGTTTATCAGCACAAGCTGCTAATCCAAGGCTCAACGCTATAATAGCGGGTACTAGTATTTGTTTACGCATAGCTAAAGTTTCCTTCTAAAATGTTATTACTAAATCTAGTTAATTCATTTAAAAACTATTTTTAATTAGTAGTTGAAATTGCTTTAGGGTCTACAAGTTTTGCTTTTTCAACTTGAGATTTACGCTCTGCTACACGCGCATCCCATTCAGCTCTTTCAGCGTATACTTTAGCTTCTTCGTAGCGTTTTTCTTCTAGCGCTACACGTGCTTTACGGAAATTTTCTTGTGCTGACTGCATTTCAGTAGGCGCAAACTGCATTGCTCCAGCACTTGTGGCTGTATTTACAGCAAGCTGAGTAACATCCATTTGAGTTGTTGGTGGATTACCAGCACAACCTGCTAATAGACCTCCAGCTAAAACAACTCCACCTAACGCTAGTTTAGATTTTGAGAAAAGAGTCATATTTTAATACTCCATTACACTATTATTAGTTAATATTAAGTTATTAGTCCAGTTAAGAAACTAATTACAAGTATTTTAAACTAATTTATCACGTTAAAACTGAAAAACTGATAAACAAAGCAAACAAATTATTACCAAACCCTCAGCAATTTCACGAGCGCAAAAACAATTATTTGATTCTAAAGGAGTATTTAATAAAATCGTAATTTATTGCAATTTATTTCCTTATACTAAAAACAATCGGCATAATCTTTAATTATCCCAAATTCATGATTATTTTTTTGTGATTTCTGCTGAGTATCAGGTTCAAGAACACTATATATAAATTTTATTTTGTATTCTTGAGCACTCTTTAACACGCTAAGACTATCATCAATAAACAATGTTTTTTCAGGGTTAAAGCATATTTGTTGTTGTAAACGCGCCCAAAAAATCTGACTTTCTTTAGGGTATCCATACTCATGGGCACTAAGTATTGTATCAAACCAAGGATCTAAATTTACTTTACTCTTTTTTAAGGCTAAGGAAGATGGATGAGCATTCGTGATTAAGACAACCTGCTTACCCATTTCATTAATACGGGCTAAAAAGAGTTCTGTATTTTTTCTCCACTGTATTCGATTTGCAATGTCTTGCTTCAGTTCGATAATAGGCAAACCTAGTAATTTCGTCCAATAATCAAGACAATACCAATTCAAGGTTCCCTGTACTTTCTTACATTCTTGATCAATTAGCGCTTTAGCCTGTGAATAAGATACTTTATAAGCCTCACAGTAACAGTGGGGTAAGTACTCTAACCAAAAATAATTATCAAAATGCAAATCCAGTAAAGTTCCATCCATGTCTAAGAGAACAGTTTCGATTTCTGACCAAGGTAATAACATAATTTTTTCACAAAAGGGGTTTAGCAAGTTATGATAGTACGGTATTTTTTATAAAGAGAAAATCATGAGAAAAAAACCGATAATATTGAGTCAGCAAATTGTAGCATCAACTCGCTTATTTACAGTAGAAGAAATACAATTACGTTTCTCTAATAATAATGAATACACATTTGAACGCTTAGTCAATAGAGGGCATGGAGCCGTCATGCTTGTGGCCATGTTAGATAAAGAAAACTTTATCATGATTGAAGAATACTGTGCAGGTATTGATAAATACCAGCTATCTATCCCTAAAGGACTTATTGAACCTAATGAAACCATATTAGAAGCGGCTAATCGCGAACTAAAAGAGGAAACAGGTTATGGAGCAAAGAAGTTAGAGCACATCACCGCGTTAAGCCTTTCCCCCGGCTATATGACACAAGAAATACAAGTTGTTTTAGCACAGGATTTATACCCAGAAAAACTAGAGGGTGATGAACCAGAACCCATTAAGGTATCGACTGCAAATATTAATAATTTACTGGCATTAAGCCAACAAAAAAACTTTTCTGAAGGTCGAGCAATTGCAGCACTCTATATTGTAAGAGACCTACTGGCAAGCCGAGGTAAAAAATTTGATGCCCGATGAATTAATACCCGATATTGTTGCTATTGCAAAAGAAGCTGGCAAGGCCACCTTAAAGTTTTGGCAAAAAGATATTGAAGTCAATCATAAACTAGATGACTCACCGGTCACAAAGGCAGATTTAGCAGCCAATCATATTATTATCGAACACTTAACCAAACTAACACCACATATTCCTATTTTATCTGAAGAAGCCTGCTCATTTGACTATACCACACGAAAAAACTGGAAGCAGTGGTGGCTAATCGATCCGCTTGATGGGACTAAAGAATTTATTGCTGGAAGCGGCGACTTTACAATCAACATTGCCCTCATTAATGATGGGCATGTTCATTTTGGTGTTGTATTCATTCCAGTCACTGCAATATGTTATGTTGGTGGGAAAAGTTTAGGAGCTTGGCGCATTGATGATGCGGGCACTAAACAAGCCATCCGTTGCAGTAACTTTCAAACAACTGCTCTTCAAGTTATTGCTAGCCAACGCCATAGTTCACAAAAGCAACAGCTTTTTTTGGAACAGTTGGCAGCCTTAGCTCCTTTCTCATTAAAAAATGCTGGAAGCTCTCTAAAATTCTGCTTAATTGCAGAAGGTCAAGCAGATTGCTACCCTAGATTTGCCCCTACTTGTCAGTGGGATACAGCAGCAGCACAAGGTATATTAGAAGGCGCTGGCGGTAATGTATTTAATGAGAACGGCGATACTTTAAGTTATGAACCAAGAAAAGATTATTTAAACCCTAACTTCATCGCGCTAGGTGATAGTAATACTTGGCAAAAACCTATTTTTGAACTTATCAAGAAATTACCTTAACTTCAGAGTTACTCTGGACTAGGTAATTTTAGCCCGATAGGGAGACTGACCTTAGCCTCTAAACCACCGCCTATACGATTAAGCAATTCTATATGCCCACCATGTTGTTTAACTATTCGTTCAACAATAGCTAAACCAAGCCCGGACCCTTTTCCACTCCGCGCCTGATTACCACGCATAAATGGATTAAAAACATTAGCCAACTCTTCATCAGGAATTCCTGGGCCGCGATCCAGAACACTTAAAACCACATAAGGTGATTTGTGCTTATTGGCTAAATACGTTGTTACTTCAACGGTGTCGTGTGAATAATTTAATGCGTTATTGACTAAATTAACCAATAACCGTTTTAATGAAACACGACGAGCTGAAATAACAGGAACATCCTCTAAAAATAGACGTACTTTTTGCTCGCCTTGATTAAACGGCGCAACCGCATCTTCTACTAAATCATTTAGGTCTATGTCTTCAAGATCTTCATCACGACCATCTCGAATAAACGCAATAAACTGATCAAGGATTTCATTCATGTCTTCAATATCACGAACCATATCCTCTGTAAACTCTTCATCCCCATGCATTAATTCAACAGACAATCGCAGTCGAGTAAGGGGGGTTCTCAAGTCATGAGATACACCTGCTAACATTAAATCACGTTCGTTATTAACCTTTTCAACGTCTTCTGCCATCTGGTTAAAAGCATTATAGACTTCCGTCATTTCACTAATTGTATTATTAGTGGGTAGACGGATACTTTTTCCTTTACCAAGCTGCCTTGCTGCAAAAACAAGTCGTTTTAATGGTTGATTAAGCTGTAAAACAAAGATACCCGCTGTAAACATGGAGAGAAAAACAATACCAATAAACCATGCTAACACACGCCAAATCTGTTGGCCTCTTAGTGGATGAGGATACATAGGTATCTCTAACCACCCTGGACCAAGACTCGGAGCGCTCACCCATAAGGATGAAATATATTTACCAATAATTAAGCGTGTATTTGCATCAGAACCTAACTCACTCTGAATTTGGCGCTGAAAGATATCAGAATACGGCCAATGATACTCTCCCAATGGAGCTTCTCCATCAGGTTTCCATAAAATACCAGCGGCAATCGCAATATCATCACGGCTTTCTTCATCCACAGACCAATACGCTCTGATAAGCATCGCCGCACCATGGCTATATTGTCTGTCAACAAGCACGTCTTCATTTAATACAAGATAACCTAAGGTCAGTGCTTTAGAAAATAATACAATGACTAGAATAAGCCAGAGCATCCTCGCGAAGAAGCTCTTGGGTAATAGATGAAATCTTATTCTATTGTTCTTAGCCATAGTAATAAATCCTAAAGTACCTCTGTTAAGGAGGTACTAATACAAACTATTTATCACCATCGGGTACAAACACATAGCCAACACCCCAAACCGTTTGAATGTAACGGGGTTTAGCAGGGTCAACCTCTATCATACGACGTAGACGAGAGATTTGCACATCGATTGAACGCTCTAAAGCATCCCATTCTCTACCACGCGCTAAACTCATTAATTTATCACGAGTTAATGGTTCTCTAGGATGTTGAACAAGTGCTTTTAATACCGCAAATTCACCCGTTGTTAGCATATGCACTTTATCACCATGATTTAACTCACGGGTAGCGAGCGACAATGTATAGTCCCCAAAAGTAACTTCTGCATCTTCAGTATCTGGTGCACCAGGAATTTGGGATGTTTGACGGCGTAACACAGCTTTAATACGTGCTAATAACTCACGAGGATTAAAAGGTTTAGGTAGATAATCATCAGCACCACTTTCTAAACCTTGAATACGGCTAGCTTCATCACCTTTAGCAGTTAACATGATTATCGGCATTTTATTGCCTTGGCTTCGTAAGCGCTGGCATGCAGTCAAACCATCTTCACCAGGCATCATCAAATCAAGCACGATAAGATTAAAAAGCTCTCGACTTAATAATCTATCCATTTGCTCTGTATCTTCAACAGCTTTAACACGAAATCCCTCTTCAGAGAGGAAACGTTCAAGAAGTCGACGAAGTCTTGCATCATCATCAATAATTAAAATTTTCTCGCCTTCTTGTGACTGACTGGCTGTCATATGTACTCCTTAGTAGTCAAGTAACAACAATCTACATTGTTATTAATAATACATTCAATTAAAACAATATTTCTTGCCTATAGTATGACCGATTTCATAAAGATAGGGTAAATAGCATTGTTAAAATATTTTTCTAAACGTTAGAACTGACTCCAGTCATTCTTGAAGGAGAGCGCCCTTAATCCCCTAATGCTGCCAATTGATCCGCTTGATATTCAGCACGTAAAGGTTCAATTACGGACTCAATTCCACCTGCAATAATATCGTCTAAAGAATACAGGGTTAAATTAATTCGATGATCGGTTAAACGCCCTTGAGGGAAGTTATAAGTCCGAATGCGTTCAGAACGATCGCCCGATCCTACTAAAGATTTACGTGTATCCGCAATTTCTTTTTGAGCAGCATTTTGTTGTTGATCATTTAATTTCGCAAAAAGCCACGACATTGCTTTGGCTTTATTCTTATGTTGAGAACGCTCTTCCTGACAACTTACTACAATTCCTGAAGGAATGTGTGTAATACGTACAGCTGAGTCTGTCTTATTAATATGCTGACCACCCGCCCCTGATGCACGGTATGTATCAATACGCAAATCTGCAGGATTAATTTCTATTTCTTGTTGCTCGTCTGGTTCAGGAAGTACCGCAACGGTACAGGCCGACGTATGAACGCGCCCTTGTGACTCAGTCTCTGGAACACGCTGTACTCGGTGAGCACCTGACTCAAACTTTAGAAAGCTATAAACATGATCACCTTCAATTCTTGAAATGACTTCTTTATAACCGCCATGTTCACCTTCATTAGCAGACAATATTTCTACGCGCCAACCTCGTTTCTCCGCATAACGTGAATACATTCTAAACAAATCACCCGCAAAAATAGCAGCTTCATCCCCCCCCGTTCCCGCTCTAATTTCTAAATACACATTACGTGCATCATTAGGATCTTTGGGTAATAACATTTTTTGCAGATCATTTTCTAAAGACTCTATTGAGTTTTGTAGATCTGCAATTTCTTCTTCGGCCATTTCCTTTAGGTCAGGATCAGCATCTTTTAATAACTCTTTAGCACCAGTCAAATCTGATTGTGCTTTAGTAAGCTCTCTAAATGTTTTTATAACAGGATCAATTTCAGCGTATTCTTTAGAATATTCACGAAATTTATTTTGATCACTAATAACTTCAGCATCACCTAATAAGGCGGTTATTTCTTCGTAGCGATCTTGCAGGATTTCTAATTTACTTAATAAAGAAGGTTTCATTATTCTATCAGCCAATAATTTTCAGGTTATCTTGTATCCCCATGGTTTTAATACAAACACCATTAGGAGACGTTATATATTCATCAGCCACCCTAGCTAATATAGACCAATACGCATAATGAACTCACAGATTAAATAGAAGATTAAATAAGCCGATTATTGTATCATTAAAATAAATAACGACTCTAGTAATCATTTTCGTTAACACATAAAAACAAGTATACTAATCCACTAATCAGATTATTTTACACGGATTAAGAATCTTAACTGTAAACTCATTTCTGAAATAACCTTATTCTCTAAAGTAATATTATTTTTTGCTATGAAACGACTTTCTTTTTTACCTTGCGCCTTAGCTTTTTTTGTGGGGGGATGCAATCTTTTAACAAATAAGCAGCCAATCGACAAGCCTGCTTCTAGCGCCTTACAACCTGCACAAGAAGAAAAAACCAGGCCATTCACAAAAGATACGCTATCGGCACTCCTTATTGCAGAGTTTGCAGATCGCCGAGGTGATTTTGAAAAAACACTCTCTATTTATGTCGAACAAGCAAAGAAAACGAATGATCCAAACGTAGCGAAACGCGCTTATGAGATTGCTTCTTTTCTAGAAAATCATGCAGAACAGTTGGACATGGCTATGTTGTGGGCAAAAACAGCGCCTAATAGTGAACAAGCAAATAGAGCAGCTCTATTTGAATTGTCACGAAATAATATGACGGACGATATCGCGCCCTATTTAGAAAAAGTGTTTACACAAACTCATACACTTGATTTCTTACTACTTGATAATAATGTATTACCTGCTGAGTCTTACCCCCAGCTAATCAATTATATAGACCAACTGTCGATAAAATACCCTAACAATAATCGTCTCACCTATACAAAGGCAGCTCTTCTTTCTAGTAACAAAGAGCCTCAAAAAGCATTAATTACATTAAATACACTGCCAACAAACATACAACAACAAAGTGAAGTTATTTTACTTAAAACTTATTTGCTACAAAGGACAGGAAAAACGGAAGAATCCATCGCCTTACTCAATAAAGAAATCAAGAACACATCACAAAATAAACAACTACGCCTAAACCTTGCACATCGCCTGATTAGTGACGGCAAGTTAGTAGAAGCAAAACAACAATTTTTATTGCTTACTCAACAATACCCAACCGATGAAGATATAAGATTCGCCTTAGTGCTTGTTTGCTTAGAAACGCAACAGTGGGATGAAGCAATCAACTATCTAAACATCATGCTTGAACACGGCGTCAACCCTAGTGTTGTTTATTTCTATTTAGCTTCGGCCTATGACAATAAAGGCGAAAAGGAAAAAGCACTGAGTTATTATCAACAAGTTAATGATGAAGAAAATTTCCTTAATGCCACCGCTAATGCGGCTAAAATTCTTTTTGAACAGAATAAAACTAAAGAAGCCCAACAATACTTAGCAAAAGCACGTAAAGATCAACCTGCTTTTAGCACGCCGCTTTACTTATTTGAAGTAGAAGCACTACAAAACCAAAATAAATTATCAACAGCTTGGCAACTTATTAATCAAGCAATAAAAGCTGATCCTAAAAATACCAGCTTATATTATAGCCGCGCCTTATTGGCAGAAAAAAGTAACAATATTGCTCAAGCAGAAAAAGATTTGCGCTATATTATAAGGCTAGAGCCTAATAACGACAGCGCAATCAATGCACTCGGCTATATACTAACCGAAAAAACAACACGCTATAGAGAAGCATTACAACTTATAAAACAAGCCTACTCATTAAATCCTACCAATCCTGCCACATTAGATAGCATGGGATGGGTATACTATAAACTAGGAAAGCTCACAGAAGCTCAAGAGTATTTACAGCAAGCGTATGACAATTATCCCGACCCAGATATAGCTGCGCACTTAGGTGAAGTACTTTGGAAGCTAAATGATAAGGAGCAAGCCAAAGCTATATGGTCAAAAGCTCTAGAAGAAAACCCTCAACATACCACCATATTAGACACAATAAAACGTTTAACAGGATCCAAGGAATTATAAATGAAGTACAAAACTTATTTTCGATCATTAGCGCTTATTGGAACTTTATTACTCATGGCAGGTTGCGGACTTTTTTCTCATCAAGAAAAGTCCAGCACCCCTGAACAAAACTGGCAACAACATCAAGCTAAAATATCAACATTAGACACATGGCAAGTTGACGGTAAAGTAGGCATAAAAGCTGGAAAAGAATCAGGTAGTGCAACACTGGCTTGGTTACAACAATTTAATTATTATGACATTCGTTTATCCGGCCCTATGGGTCGTGGTGCCACACGTATTGTAGGACAAAAGGGCAACGTATCGATAGAGATTGCTGGACAAGGTAAATATAGCGCAACAACACCAGAAGAACTTTTACAAGAACAACTAGGTTGGAATATTCCCATCTCCAATCTCGTATGGTGGATTAAAGGCTTACCTGCCCCGGAAACACCTTATACTTACAAACTCAACGCAGAAAACCAACTACAAGAATTAAAACAGGATAATTGGACAATTCAATATCAAAAATATCAAGACAATAATGGTTACTGGTTACCAGAGCGCATTATTGCTGAAGGACAAGATATACGTGTCACGATTGTTCTCAAACAATGGACTCTTCGAAAAATGGGCAAAGAAATAGCTGGTTTATGAAATGAGCAATAAATTGCCAACGGATGCTGAGCTTGTATTACCTGCACCTGCAAAATTAAACTTATTTTTACATATTACTGGTAGACGGGCCGATGGTTATCATAATCTACAAACTATTTTTCAATTTCTAGATTATGCAGACGAACTATTTTTTAATACCCGTAATGATGGCATTATAAAGCTTCACACCCATTTTATTGATGTTCCCCATGATAGTAATTTAATTACTAGAGCAGCTAACTTACTAAAAGCACAAACCAAAACGCCTTTAGGTGCAGATATTTGGATCAATAAAAAACTACCGATGGGTGGAGGTATTGGTGGTGGAAGCTCTAATGCGGCCACTACACTTTTAGCACTCAATCGCTTATGGAATACTCGTTGCGATTTTTCAAAACTAGCATCATTAGGGCTACAGTTAGGGGCTGATGTGCCTGTATTTATTCAAGGTAAAGCCGCTTTTGCTGAAGGTATTGGAGAACAACTTACATTTATAAAGCCTCCTGAACAATGGTATCTAGTAGCCATCCCTGAAATTAATGTTAATACAGCCAACGTTTTTAAAGATCCTAATCTTACACGTAACACGTCTTCCATAAACCAACAAGATGTTTTATTAATCGATGGGCATAATGATTGCCAAGCAGTGGTTCTAAATAACTACCCCGTCGTAAAACATGCTTTTACCTTGATGAGTGAACAATACCCCACTAGGATGACAGGGACAGGCGCTTGTTTATTTTCAGCATTTACAACTCAAGAGCAAGCCCTAAAAGCTCAAAATCAACTCGCAACACAATTAAGCTGTTTTGTTGCACAATCGACTAATCATTCTTTGCTACATCGCACATTAGGAATAAATAGCGGATTCTAAATGCGAACCTTATTGACAATGATTATCATTTAAACTAAGATTATCTCAATTATAATTTTTGAGGTATTAAATAGTATGTATGTTTGTCTATGTCAAGGTATTACTGATAAAGATATTCGTGATGCTATCAACAGCGGATGTAGCTCATATAAAGAAGTGAGAGCTGCACTAAACATCGCGAGCCAATGTGGTAAATGTGGTTGTTTAGCTAAACAAATCACTAAAGAATCTATGGTTGAAGCGCAACTTAGTAGCTCTGCAGTTGTTCATTTTAATCCTAATGAAATAAATAATTATTAAAGAAAAATAATAAGCATTACTGTTTGTAATGCTTTGTATACAAGCAATTTGACTTTTTGTAACTTCCGTCGCACAATAAAAAGAAATAACGATGGGAATAAACAAATGAAAGGTAATAAAATAGTAATTCAACACCTCAATAAAGTGTTAGCTAATCAATTAGTGGCTATCAATCAGTTTTTTTTACATTCACGCATGTATAACGACTGGGGGCTAGAAAGTTTAGGCGATAATGCTTACCACCACTCGATTAAAGAAATGAAACAAGCTGATAAAGTAATTGAGCGTATTCTTTTTCTTGAAGGTTTACCTAACTTACAAGACTTAGGTAAATTATCGATTGGTGAAAATACAGAAGAAATGATTGATTGCGATCTAAAGCAAAAGCAAAAATCAACCAGTGACCTACGTGATGCTGTCATCTGCTGTGAAGAAACAAACGACTATGTGAGCCGCGACTTACTAAAACATATTCTATGCGAAGAAGAAGAACACATTGACTGGCTAGAAGCACAAGTTGGTTTAATTAAGAAAATGACTATCAAAAACTACCTACAAAATAGTGTAAAAAAAGAAGATTAATTAATTCTAAAGACTGAAAGCTAGCTAAGATTTTGTATTCCCACCTTAGACTAGCTTTTATTTTTTCTACTACAATAAATGGACTCTCCCTATCAAGAATCGGAACTTTGTACCAATACCTGACACATATCAAGTAGATAAGAAGAAGCCCACTTCTTTATAAATAATTTCTTTATAGTAATACCCTGAGTAGTTCATACAAACTCAGGAGAGATTTACTATGCCCAAAATGAATAAACTAATTATTGCATTAACTACTATAACAAGTTTACTAGCCACCAATGTTGTATTAGCAGAGTCCGTACAACAAAAAATACCTAGCAACCAAGCAACAACCCAGCAAAACACACAGAAAATAGCTCAAGGTAACTGGGATAGTTTTAACCGTGACCAAATCAATAAAATGATTGCGCTTTATGGCAATACTAGTCCTAATTATGATGCACAAAATCCACCATATGCTGTCTTTGACTGGGATAACACATCCGTCTTTCTAGACATTCAAGAAGCGCTAATGATCTACCAGATAGAACATCTAGCCTTCAAAATGACACCCAAAACCTTAAATGAAGTCATTCGAAAAAATATCCCTAAAGATAATTTTACGAAAGCGATGAATAACAAAGAAGGAAAGCCTGTTAATATTGACTTAATCGCCCAAGATATCGTTAATAACTATCAATGGATCTATGATAATTATGATCAAATGAATGGAAAACTTTCTTTAGAAAAAATTAAAGATACCCCACAATACAAAGAGTTTTCAACTAAGCTCCGCTATTTATACGGTGCCATAGGTGAGTCATTTGATGTATCTATCGCTTATCCATGGGTCACTTACTTATTTACAGGTCTCACAGAACAAGACATTGCCAAGCTAACAGATGAAACCGTTAAATGGCAACTTACACAACCGATTACAAAAGTAACATGGGAAAGTCCAGAAATTACTAGCAAAGCAGGACAAGTATCCACTGCTTGGAATAATGGTTTACGCCTTTCACCTGAGATGCAAGATCTTTATACCAAACTACGCAGTGCTGGTATTGACGTATGGGTATGCTCTGCCTCATTTATCGACGTGATTAAAGAGGTTTCATCTAACCCCGCATTTGGTTACAACAATCCCAAAGATCACGTTATTGCAATGGAATTAGAGCGCGATAAAGACGGCAAACTTCTACCAGAATACCGTAAAGGCTACACACAAACACAAGGCCCTGGTAAAACAGTAGAAATTAAGCGTTTAATTGCACCTAAATACCAAAACAAAGGCCCTATCCTTGTTGCAGGTGACAGTGAGGGCGACCAAAATATGTTCCAAGACTTTGCCGATACGAAAGTAGTTATTATTATCAATCGGTTAAAAGGACCAAACAATATTATTGGAAAACTCTCAAAAGAAGCAGTTGAAACCTACAAAAAGCCACAGGCGAAATACTTGCTACAAGGGCGTGATGACAACAAAGGGGTATATCTACCCTCACAAAAATCCATTAAGCTAGGATCAACAACAGAAAAAGCATTGCCTTAAGTAAACGCAAAACAAAAGCCAGCAATTAAAAACTACTGGCTTTTTTATGTATACAGAGACTAACAATCAGCGAAGTAGCAAAAGAAGTTATTGGCAGATATAAACATTCACTCTACCCTTAACATTCTCCTGAAAATATTTAGTCTATTTATGTTATTTTTTTTAATGGTAAAAAAATTGAGGTTAACTCAAATAAAAGTGCTCAAAAAAAACTCTCCTTTATCAGAAAAAATAGTCTTTGTAACGCCTCTATTAAACTAAGACAAATATCTGCTTTCTACTCAAGCAATGTATAAATTGATCCAACTAACGAGTACGCCACAGCGTATAATAAACTTGTCCCGCTTTCTTTTCACGATAGGCGGTCCAATCACGCGGCATAACAAGTTGACTAGGTGATAATTCAGACTCTGTGTAAACCCAAGCATCATCCGTTAACCATTTATTGTTTACCAATAACTTACAACATGGTTCAAGCATTGCTTTACCAAACGGAGGATCTAAAAAAACCAAATCAAATGTTCGTGCTACAGGTTGATCTAAAAACAACAAAGCACTTTGATTTAATAACGTCGCTTTTTGGCAATTTAATAACTGTATTTGTTTTTTTAAGTGGTTTATAACCGAAACGTTTACATCTAACAAGGTAGCATGGCTAGCACCACGTGATAATGCCTCAAGTGAAAGCGCGCCACTACCAGCAAACAAATCTAAAACGCTTGCTCCCTCAATATAAGGAGCAAGCCAATTAAATAATGTCTCTCTTACACGATCAGGTGTGGGGCGTAGACCTTCTGCATCAAGAATTGTTAACTTACGGCTACGCCATTCACCACCAATAATTCTTAACTGACCTTGCTTTGTTACCACGTTAATTTGGTGCTCCCATCACTTTTTTGTCACCTTCTGTTGGAGTTGGCAATGCTTGCTGTTTAACAGTAGGCCCAACAGTTACAATAATAAAATCATCCACATTTATGTGTTTATTCATGGCTGTCTTAACTTGCTCTACAGTCAATGCCTGCACTTTACTCATATAATCTTCTAAGTAATCTAAGGGCAAATTATAAAATCCTATTGATCCTAACTGCCCAACTATACTGCTATTGCTCGCATTAACAAGTGGAAAATTCCCTGCTATTTCACGCTTTGTATCGTCTAGCTCTTGTTGTGTCGGGCCTTTGGCTAAGTAATCACGCACAACCTCTTTAATGAGTCCAATACTCCCCTCGGTCATTTCAGCACGTGTTTGTAGACCGATTGAGAAAGGGCCCGCTACTTGCATAGTAGAAAAACCTGAATAAATACCATAAGTCAAGCCTCTACGTTCCCTCACCTCTTTCATAAGGCGAGAGGTTAAATTCCCCCCACCCAAAATTTGGTTACCAACAGACAACGCAACATAGTCAGGGTCATTACGGGTAACCCCTAGCTCACCCATGCTAATGTGCATTTGCTGTGAAGTAAACTCTGTATGATATTTACCTGCTTTAGCAGGTATTGGGCTGGCAATTACTGGTAACACTTCACCTTTAGGTAAGGAATTAGAAATTTTCTCTGCTATTTCTTTAGCTTGTTTTTTTGATAAATCACCTACAATAGCAATAACGAGGTTTTTTGCTGTATAAGTCTTTTTATAAAAACTCTCTAAATCTTTAATCGTCATCTCTTTAACACTTTCAGGGTTACCTGCAATGTTATGAGCATAAGGGTGATCACCATAGAGTTTGTCATAAAAGGCTTTTGTCATTATTTTATTAGGTGTTTTTTTGTCAATTTCAAACCCTGTTAACAATTGATCTTTAAGCCGATCAAAAGAACTTTTTGGAAAAGTAGGCGCACTAATAACGTCTGTTAATAGATTCAACGCCACTTGGCTCTTCTTAGCCTCTGTCAAACTACGCAACGAAACAATAGCCATATCACGATAAGAGCCATTACCAAAGTCAGCGCCTACCCCTTCAAAGGTTTTAGCTATCTCAGTGACATCCTTACCTTTAACACCCTCATTAAGCATCGCATTGGTTAATAAAGCAACACCCGGCTTATTACCATCACGACTGCTGCCAGCGGCAAATGTCAGCTGAATATCAAACATAGGCAAGTCATGAGCTTCAACAAATAATACCTTACTACCTGCGCTTGTACGCCACTCTTCAATATTGAGATGACGCACCGTTGGAGCCGACTGACTTAAGTGAGATAACGATTGGACTTTAGCGCCAACCTCTGATTCTGCATAGCTATTACTGATAAAAGGGAGAGAACAAGCCATTGCCAACGGAAGTACCCATGCTTTCTTTTTCCAATTAGTCATTATTATTCTCCTTTTCTGGTAAAACATACGCCGTTGTTAAGCGATCGCGAGTAAAATATTTTTTAGCTACGCGCTGAATATCCTCAGGCGTTACAGCTTCTATCTCTTCCAGCTCTTTATCATATAACTGCCAAGGAAGATCAACAGCCTCTAATGTTCCTATCATCATTGCTTGACTAGAAATAGAATCTCGTGAATAAACTAATGAAGCAACCAATTGTGCTTTCACTCTATCTAGTTCTTCCTTCGTTGGTTTAGTGGTTTTTAACTGATCTAACAATTGCCATATTCCCTTCTCCACATCAGCAATACTTTTACCTTTTTGTGTATTAGGTAAAGCGTTAAAAATAAATAACGTATCACCGCGCGTAACCGCCGAATAGCCGGCGCCTGCTCCTGTCACTAATTCTTGCTTTAACTCTAATTCGGTGGTTAAGCGTGCACTATCACCGCCATCTAATAACGCAGCAATCAACTCTAATGTATAAGCATCACGCTTATTTTCTGCCGTTGAAAGGCTAGGCACATTAAAGCCCATTAACAGAGTAGGAAGCTGAGCTTTCACATGAATATTCAGTTTTCTATCCCCAGGATTAGCAAGTTCTAACGGCTTTTTACCTATAATATCGGGTTGCCTTGGAATATGACCAAACCACTGATTAGCCTGTTTTTTAGCCTCATCAAGAGTAATATCACCTACCAAGACAAGTACAGCATTGTTAGGTGCGTACCAGCGGTGATACCAAGCCCTTAAATCTTCAACACTCATACGATCTAGGTCAGCACGCCAACCAATCGGCGGATTGTGATAACCACTGGCAGGATAAGCCAAACTTCTAAAACGTTCATAAGCCAATGCATTAGGATTGTCATCCGTGCGTAATCTACGCTCTTCTTTAATCACTTCGATTTCTTTGGCAAACTCATCGGCAGGTATTTTTAATGTCGCCATCCTGTCAGCTTCCAACTCTAATGCAACGGGGAGCCTATCTTTGGCTAGAACTTGATAGTAAACCGTTACATCATCTGACGTAAAAGCATTTTCTTGAACACCTAAGTTACTAAGTATTTGAGAAGCCTCACCTGCTTCAGCTTTACTACTGCCTTTAAACATCATATGTTCTAAGGCATGTGAGAGCCCAGTAGAACTTGGCGCCTCAAAACTTGAGCCAACCTTATACCATAGTTGTGAAACAATAACAGGGGCACGATGATCTTCTCGCACAACCACTTTGAGGCCGTTATCTAAAGTAAATTCATGGGTTGATTGAGAGGGTGCTGCAAAAGCATTAAGCGAAAGAACAGTAATGCTCAAGGACATTACAAAATGGCGAATAATCATCAAACCTACCTGTTTTAAATAGAAAATATAGTATGATTGAATACTAACAATCAATTACAATATGTTAGGATAATACATTTATTGGTCATAATGTACCAAAGCTAACACTTATTTAGCATCTAATGCTTTGTTACATAATTTATACATAGAATTGTTATTGAGATAAATCGGCTTATGTCAAACTCTACAGATAATCAGAATCCCCCCTCAGACGATAAAGAAAAGAAAGGTCTCTTTAGCTGGTTTCGTCGTAAACCTAAAACAGATAAATCTGAAGAGCCTACTGAAAATCTGGTACCCGAAGAAACATCGATAGAAACACCAGAAAGCATTGATTCAGAAGATGACACGTCACTACCTGTTGAAGAGTCTAAAACAGACAATATATCTGAATCGTTGACCAAAGCAGAAATACACATTACTTCTCCAACAGAACCTATTGTTGCACAAGAAGAAAAAACACCAGAGATATCTGAACCAGAACCAGAACCAGAACCAGAACCAGAACCAGAACCAGAACCAGAACCAGAACCAGAAAATATTAAAGCTGTAGCAGTTGAAATCAAAGCGGATGAGCAACAAGTAGAAAAAATAAAATCATCCCCCATAGAAACATTGGAAATAAATAAACCATTAACGAACGAAACAGAAACAGAAACAGAAACAGAAACAGAAACAGAAACAGAAACAGAAACAGAAACAGAAACAGAAAAGAATGAGGCAACAACATCTGAAAAGAAAGGTTTTTTTGCAAGACTTAAACAAGGGTTAGCAAAGACTAGTGCTTCTTTTGGGGAAGGTATCGCCAGCATTTTCTTAGGCAAAAAAGAAATCAATGATGAGCTTTTAGAAGAAATAGAAACATTATTACTGACATCTGATGTTGGTTTTGATGCCACCAATGCCATTATTGAAAGCTTAACTAAAAAAATTCAACGCAAACAACTTGCAGATAGTGGGGCGCTTTATCAAGCACTCAAACAAGAACTCGTTGATATGTTAAAGCCTGTTGAACAACTATTAGCTATTAATAATGAGCACAAACCCTTTGTTATATTAGTTGTTGGTGTTAACGGTGCAGGAAAAACAACGACCATTGGCAAACTCACTAAAAAACTACAGCTTGAAGGGAAAAAAGTAATGCTAGCGGCGGGCGATACTTTCCGTGCGGCAGCCGTAGAACAACTGCAAGTCTGGGGAGATAGAAATGGTATCCCTGTGGTTGCTCAGCATACAGGCGCAGATTCTGCTTCCGTTATATTTGATGCAGTACAATCAGCTAAATCAAAAGGTATTGATGTTTTAATTGCAGATACAGCAGGTAGACTTCATAATAAAGAAAACCTTATGGAAGAACTGAAAAAAGTTCGTCGCGTTATAACCAAAATTGACGAATCAGCTCCCCATGAAACTTTATTAGTACTGGATGCAGGAACTGGCCAAAATGCATTAAGCCAAGCTAAACTTTTTAATCAAGCAGTGCCTTTATCGGGTATTGCTTTAACAAAATTAGATGGAACAGCAAAAGGTGGTGTTATTTTTGCTTTAGCAAACCAGATGCAGCTTCCTATTCGTTATATTGGTGTTGGTGAGGGAATAGATGATTTACGCCCCTTTGAGGCTGAATCATTTGTACAAGCTATTTTCAAGGACTAATCATGATACGCTTTGATCATGTAGCAAAACGCTATCCTAATGGCCATGTTGGCTTACATGAACTCTCATTTCATGTAAAACGTGGTGAGTTTCTTTTTGTAACAGGCCACTCAGGAGCCGGTAAAAGTACACTTTTACGATTACTACTAGCTATGGAGCGCCCAACTGATGGCAAGATCATTTTAGCAGGACAAGATTTATCCCGTATTTCCACTGCCCATATACCTTTCTTAAGGCGCCAGATAGGAGTTGTTTTTCAGAACCATCAATTACTTTTTGATCGTAATGTTTTTGCTAATGTTGCACTCCCCTTACAAATTCTTGGGATGAGTAAAGACGATATTTACAAGCGTGTAATCACAGCGCTTGACCGCGTCGGCCTCAAAGAAAAAGCAGACCAGTTCCCCAATGATATATCAACGGGGCAACAACAACGTGTTGGCATTGCCAGAGCGATTGTTCACCAACCTTTGCTATTACTTGCAGATGAACCAACGGGGAATCTAGACCCTCGTCTAGCCTCTGAAATCATGGGAATTTTCCAAGACATTAACAGCTTAGGAACAACGGTTCTTATTGCTAGCCACGACTTAGCACTGATTGCCCGTATGCGTCATCGGTTATTAACCTTACAACGTGGCCGCTTAATTGGTGATGGAGAAGCCGCTTAATGAATGAAGTAAAACAAAAACGTGATAACGAAAAAAGGCTCACTGACGATCCTTCTTTTTCACAACTTTTTCATGCTTGGATAGAAAGCCACCAAGCAAGTTTTATGGACAGTTTTCTTCGACTTATAAAACACCCTATCGGAAGCTTTTTTACCTGTCTAGTTATTGCTGTTGCACTTAGCTTACCAATGGGACTATCCATCATCTTAAAAAACGTTAATGCTTTGGCGGGCTCATGGCAACAAGCGGCACAGATTTCTTTATTTTTACATTTAGATGTAGATGATGAGCAAGCCATAAAATTACAAGAAGAGCTTAAACAAAATCCTGCAATTGAATCAACAAAACTGATCACCCAAGAGCAAGCCGTTAAAGAGTTCCAAGAGCAAACAGGCTTAGGTGAAGCACTACAAGCACTCCCTAACAACCCACTGCCTGCTGTTCTTGTTGTCACGCCTAAAAAGCTTGATCAAACCACAATTGTATCACTTGAAAAAGAGCTACAAGCACTACCCTCTGTAGATAGAGCAGAGCTGGACATGCAATGGGTTGAGCGCTTAATGGCTATCCTAAAACTGGGTGAAAAATTTGTTTTTGGTATTACTGTGTTGTTAATTGCAGCCTTACTCTTAGTCATTGGTAACACTATCCGCCTAGCGATTGAAAACCGTCGAGCGGAAATAGAGGTGATCAAACTGGTAGGTGGTACAGATGGCTATATACGTCGCCCTTTTATTTATATGGGAGCACTCTATGGGCTTATGTCTGGGCTTCTAGCATGGGCATTATTAGCATTTGGTTTGAATTGGATTAATGCCTATGTTATAAAATTGGCCGGTTTATATGCCAGTGACTTTAAATTATCCAGTGTATCGCTTGAAGATGCTTTCTCATTAATCATTGGAGCCATTTTATTAGGTTGGATTGGCGCATGGCTTGCTGTAGCGAAACATCTTAGGGAGTTAGCACCAAGATAAACCCTATAAAAACAATACATTACACTCTTGAAATAATTTAAAAAAACTTATTGGTAGCGGAACTATTTAATATTCTTTATAGTCTAAATATAATAGCACTTAATAAGATTTATTTGGTTTTATTAGGTAGATCAATTCTTAGGAGAATCGAATGTCAAAAAACCTAATTTCTGCTCAATTATTAACACCGGGAGCTAATCTAGAGGCCTATGTGCACTCTGTTAATAGCCTACCGTTGTTAACAGCAGAACAGGAGCATGAACTGGCAGATCGGCTCTATTATGAACAAGATTTAGATGCTGCTCGTCAGTTGGTATTGGCTCATCTACGTTTTGTCATCCATATTGCTCGTAGTTATGCTGGTTATGGCTTACCACAAGCAGACCTTATTCAAGAAGGTAACGTCGGTTTAATGAAAGCCGTTAAACGTTTTAATCCGGAAGTAGGCGTACGCCTTATTTCTTTTGCTGTGCATTGGATTAAAGCAGAAATTCATGAGTTTATTCTCAAAAACTGGCGTATTGTTAAAATTGCGACAACAAAGGCACAACGTAAACTGTTCTTCAATTTACGTAGTAAGAAGAAGCGCTTAAATTGGCTAAATAACGAAGAAGTTGCGAATGTTGCACAAGAACTGGGTGTTGATGCCAAAGATATTCGCGAAATGGAAAGTCGTTTAACGGGTGCAGATATGGCGTTTGATCCTGCGTCAGATGATGAAGATGATACAGCGATCTATTCACCTGCAGCCTATTTAGAGGATAATCGCTATAATCCTGCGACTCAACTAGAAGATGCTGACTGGTCTGATAGTTCTACAAATAATCTACACGATGCACTTGAAATGTTAGATAAACGTAGTAAAGATATATTACAACAACGTTGGTTATCAGATAATAAAGCAACATTGCATGATTTAGCAGAAAAATACAATGTTTCTGCTGAGCGTATTCGCCAGCTAGAAAAGAATGCAATGGATAAATTAAAACGAAATATGTTAATAGAAGCATAACATAGATAGTCAAAAGGCCACTTTCTAGTGGCCTTTTTATTTCTCTTATCCTGGCTATTAGTTCATTGCTACTGCCATACACAATAACAATCTCTACTACCTTAGTAAATAATTTTCAATAAACCCTTGCTCAAATCCCCGTTATAGCGTATAGTTCGCGACTGCAAATTAAGACTTGCTTTATTGTTTTATTGTGCGCTCGTAGCTCAGCTGGATAGAGTACTCGGCTACGAACCGAGCGGTCAGAGGTTCGAATCCTCTCGAGCGCGCCATTCAATTATAAAGTAATATCCTATTTGCCAATTGCGCGCTCGTAGCTCAGCTGGATAGAGTACTCGGCTACGAACCGAGCGGTCAGAGGTTCGAATCCTCTCGAGCGCGCCAAATACTAAAAAACCTGCACTTGCAGGTTTTTTTTTAAGGTCACTTTATAAAAACTACTTTTTCCTTTGGAAATATTCGCCGAATAGGTATGTTTTTTAATCCATAGATATCATGTATTACATATTGATTAAATAACTCCTAAGATGCGCTTCTGAGTATCTAGGAGTGGGGACTTACATGACGGAAATCGAAACCAAACAACAAGAGTCTTTACAAGATCGGTTCGACCAAATACAAACATTACTCCGACAATACTCAAAAGAAAAAACGCAAGCAAAAGAAGAGCAAATACCTTTTCATCCTGATTATACCGAGCTTCAGAAGAAACTAGAAGAACTCCACTCTGCCGATATTGCCGACTTACTAGAGGCACTACCATTAGATGAGCGTTTATTACTATGGCAGTGTGTAAAATCTGATCGTGATGGCGATATTCTTTTAGAAGTATCTGACGCGGTACGTGAATCGTTATTAGCGGACATGGATGATCACGAGATCATTGCTGCCGCTAAAGAGTTAGATACCGATGAGTTGGCAGATTTAGCGCCAGAACTTTCGAATGACGTCCTGCAAGAGCTCATCAGCTCTCTAGATACACAAGACCGTGAGCAACTACAATCCGCTTTATCTTATGAAGAGGATCAAGTGGGTGCGCTGATGGATTTCGAAATTCTCAGCATCCGCGATGATGTCACGCTAGAGGTTGTTTTACGCTATTTACGCCGTTTTAAAGAATTCCCAGATCATACTGATAAAATCTTTGTCGTTGACTCAGCGTCTGTTTTAAAGGGTGTACTACCTATTAAACAACTCTTATTGAATGATCCTGATATTCTTGTCTCTGATGTCATGTCTGACGATCCTGTCGTGTTTAATCCAGACAATGATGCCTACGAGGCGGCCCAAGCATTTGAACGATATGACTTAATTTCAGCACCAGTTGTCGATAAAAATAATAAACTCATTGGTCGTTTAACCATTGACGAGATGGTTGACTTAATCCGTGAAGAAACTGAAACTGAGATGCTAAACATGGCGGGGTTAAGAGAGGATGAAGACATCTTCGCTTCTGTTTGGCGTTCATTGCGTAACCGTTGGGCATGGTTAGCCATTAATCTAATCACCGCATTCATTGCATCACGAGTTATTGGTTTATTTGATGGCACTATTGAAAAGCTAGTTGCGCTCGCGGCTTTAATGCCTATTGTCGCAGGAATAGGCGGAAACTCTGGTAATCAAACGATTACCATGATTGTAAGAGCAATGGCATTAGATCAAATTACAACCGCTAATACTTTTCGGCTACTGCGAAAAGAATTAAGCGTTTCATTTATTAATGGTATCGTTTGGGGTAGCGTCATTGGTGTAGTCGCTTATTATCTCTATGGCAGTTGGTCACTTGGCATCGTTATGACTTTAGCCATGACACTAAATCTATTACTATCAGCATTAATGGGAGTTATCATCCCCATGGCAATGGTAAAATTTGGTAGAGATCCGGCTATTGGTTCAAGCGTTATGATTACAGCAATAACAGATAGCGGTGGATTCTTCATATTCTTAGGACTTGCCACTTTATTTATGGGCTTCGGTATCTTACCTGCAACGAGCTAATCACAAAATAGACACAGACTGTTATTTTATATACAACACTAATCGTCTGTGTAGATCAATAATGAACCTTTTTTAATCTAGAAATATACAAATAACATGTAATGTGGCAATATCATTCACAAACAGCAAATAAAATTAATACTATTCTTATTAAAACTATCTAAATATTTTCATACTGGTCGGAGCACTTAATGGTTATAAAAACACATAACACCTATTGCAAAGCCACTAACTCTTGGGGCTTACAAACAATAGTTGATCAGCTAAAAGAGGTAAGATCAGAGTGGCGAACTAATCATGGCAGAACACGCAATGTCGGACGGGAGCTTCCCTCTCGCACAATCATGAATGAAATCATCGATACAATCAGTCGTGCGCTTTTCCCCATGCGTTTAGGCCCTTCAGACCTAAGAGAGGAAAGTGAAGATTTTTATGTGGGTCATTCATTAGATGCTGCTCTCAATGCCTTACAAAATCAAGCCTATCTTGAGCTTTGCTATAATGCTAAATATCAAGGCAAACATATTGATGATATTTCAGCAGAAGCAACACGAATCGTCCAAGAGTTTGCTTTTGCTTTGCCTACCATACGCAAATTACTGGATACTGATGTTATCGCCGCCTATCATGGTGACCCTGCAGCACGAAGTGTTGATGAAGTACTACTTTGTTATCCTGGGGTATTGGCTATTATTCACCACCGTATTGCTCATTACCTCTATACATCGGGATTAACGCTATTAGCACGTATTATCTCTGAAATTGCACACTCCACCACAGGTATTGATATACACCCAGGTGCTACGATTGGAGAAAGCTTCTTTATCGATCATGGTACAGGGGTAGTGATTGGTGAAACCTGTATTATTGGTAATCATGTCCGTATTTATCAGGCGGTGACATTAGGTGCAAAACGTTTTACTGCGGATGAGTCAGGACATCTACAAAAAGGTTATCCCCGTCACCCGATTGTTGAGGATGATGTGGTTATCTATGCAGGAGCAACAATATTAGGCAGAGTAACTATCGGCAAAGGATCTATCATTGGTGGTAATGTATGGCTGACTAAAAGTGTTCCTGCCGATAGTAGCGTTTCTCAAGCTAATATTAAGAATGAATCTTGTTGCTAAAAAATAGGCATAAAAAAAGCGCTCATTTGGGCGCTTTTCACATTAGGTGGCTCCTCTATTAGCCGCACCTCGGCACATAATGTCACTACTATGGCTGCTTCCTTCCGGACCTGACCAGATTGATAGTTAATTATTGCGAAGGGACCAATAGAGTCGCCATTAATCGGTAATAAAAACTGTGTGTGTATTCTACTGATTTATTGAGAAGTTACAAGCCTTAATTTACAGTTTTTTTGTCTAGATCTTCATTGAACTCACCTTCTAGGTAAGCTCAATGATATTTTAAAGCTATAGGATATAACGCGACAGATCCTCATCCTGCGCTAACTCACCTAGATGGCTATTTACATAAGCTGCATCAATGACAATAACTTCTTCACTTTTTGTTGCAAGATCTGATGCACTAAAAGAAACCTCTTCAAGAAGCCTCTCTAGCAAAGTATGTAAGCGACGAGCACCTATATTCTCAGTTTTTTCATTCACTTGCCATGCAATTTCTGCAATGCGTTTAATGCCTTCTTCCTTAAACTCAATATTAAGCCCTTCCGTTTTTAAAAGTTCTTGGTACTGATTGGTTAATGAAGCGTGAGGTTCCGTTAATATTCTCTCAAAGTCATTAGGTGACAATGCTTTTAACTCAACACGAATAGGTAAACGGCCTTGCAGCTCTGGCACTAAATCACTCGGTTTAGATAAATGAAAAGCCCCTGATGCAATAAAAAGAATATGATCTGTTTTAACCATACCTAATTTTGTATTCACCGTACATCCTTCAATCAAAGGTAATAAATCACGCTGAACACCTTCGCGAGAGACATCAGCCCCGCCCATATTGCCACGCTTAGCCACCTTATCTATTTCATCGATAAAGACAATACCATTTTGCTCCACTGCTTCTAAAGCTTTTGCTTTTAACTCTTCCTCATTAATCATACTCGCGGCTTCTTCATCACGAATAATTTTACGAGCATCTTTAATTTTTAGCTTTTGTGTTTGTCGTTTGCCTTTGTTCATGCCAGAGAATAAATTTTGTAACTGGCTTGTCATCTCTTCCATTCCTGGCGGCGACATAATTTCAACACCCACTGGTGTTGCAGCTACTTCAACTTCAATTTCTTTATCGTCTAATTGACCTTCGCGTAGACGTTTACGAAATAACTGGCGAGTATTATTATCTGTTGATGTGGCTTCTTTCTCAAACTCACCAGAGCGTGCAGGCGTTAATAAAGCATCTAAAATTCGCTCTTCAGCGGCATCTTCTGCGCGGTGATTAACATGTTTTATTTCTTGCTCTCTTAGCATTTTAATCGCCGCATCAGCAAGATCACGAATGATAGATTCCACATCACGGCCAACATAACCTACTTCTGTAAATTTTGTAGCCTCTACTTTTATAAAAGGTGCATTGGCCAAGCGCGCAAGACGACGGGCAATTTCTGTTTTACCAACACCGGTCGGCCCTATCATTAAAATATTCTTAGGGGTAACTTCAGCTTTTAGCTCCGCAGGTAGCTGCATACGCCGCCAACGATTACGTAAAGCAATAGCAACAGCACGCTTTGCATCATCTTGACCAATAATAAAACGGTTTAACTCATGGACAATTTCACGAGGTGTCATGGACATTATCTTACTCCACCTTTTTTCATTCTAATGACAATCAAGCTCTTCAATCGTCAAGTTTTGATTAGTATAAATACAAATACTACCTGCAATATTCAGTGCTGTTTCAGCAATTTCTTTCGCAGACATATCAGTACGCATTAATAAAGCCTTAGCAGCGGCTTGGGCATAAGGGCCACCAGATCCCATGGCTATTAATCCATCTTCGGGTTCCAAGACATCACCATTTCCTGTTAAAATCAATGACGCATCAGCGTTTGCTACTGCTAACATGGCCTCTAACCGACTCAACGATCGATCTGTTCGCCAATCCTTTGTTAATTCAACAGCAGCACGAATCAAATGACCTTGATGCTTTTCTAGTTGTGCCTCGAAGCGCTCAAACAATGTAAAGGCATCTGCTGTTGCGCCAGCGAAACCCGCAATAACTTGCCCATGATACAAACGGCGTACTTTTTTGGCATTACCTTTCATGATGGTATTGCCCAAAGATACTTGACCATCGCCCCCCATAACTACTTTACCATTGCGGCGAACCGAAACTATTGTGGTCAAAGTAAAATCCTCCAATGTCACTAGTAAATTATATTTTTATAATATGGGGATATTTTTTTGAACCTCAAGCTCCATTAAGGAGAATAAGTTACATAATGTTTTAATGATATGGCTATCAATGACTGGATTATGAGAAGTGGGTTCTTTTAGAAACAAGTCTAAGCAATAAAATTTATTATTGTACAAAAATAAATTTTACAGCCGCACCTTCAATATCAGAACCTTCTCGACTCATATTTTCTTTTTCAATAAAACGTCCTTGAACAGAAAAACTAGGCGGCAGATGTGAGTCAAATAAATTAGGTAATACGCTCGCTCCCCCGTTACTAACATCCTGTTTATTTTGAGTTTCTTTACCCAAAAAGAGAGGGTCTTTCTCTTTATCGTATTTTGAAACTTCAGGTAGCTTATCTGCCGACAATAATTGTTTATTGACTTGAACCCTTGTACCACTAGTAATAACATTTTTTATACCTACAGCACTCCCCTCGACAATATTCACACTGTTAGCATAGGTCAACACAGAAAAAAAACTGAGTAAAAAGATAGTTAATTTTTCTGCCATGATGTCTCCATTTGGTAAGATAGTATATCTATCAATATTGATTTAATTTTGTTATTTTTCAACATAAGGATGTAACCAATCATTTCATTAATCATTAAATGATACATTTACCTTGTAAGTGCAGGTTCATAGCACATCACTAACTTTTGGGGCATACGCTTTGGTTTACCCGTTGTCATTTGGATACAGCAAAAAACTGTTTGTGCCTGCAATATAGTTTGCCCAGTTTGTTGGTTTATTAATTGAAATTGGCGGGTTACCCTTAACTTATCCATGTCTGTAATCCATGTAGCCATCTGAAGCAAATTACCACTATAGCTACTGGCTAAATAGTCAATTTCATGACGAATAACAGCCATCGCTCGATCTAACTGCTGAAAAACACTCAATGTAAGCCCCAATTGATTAGAGTGTTGCCTTGCACATTGCTCTAACCAACGAACGTAAACTGCATTATTGACATGTCCCAACTCATCAATATCATTTATATTTGGGATAATATCAATGAGAAAAACAGGCTCTCTAATCCACATGTCAACTAAATACGGAACAACTGCATAAAAGGTAAATTCCAGAAAGTTTGCATCACAGAGTCATCAGAAAAGTGGCTATATAATTTAACTTGCATAGCATCATGGCAGCTTTGCAGCTGTGCTGGCGTTAGCTTGGACATTCGGACCATCGCTTCAGCTAAAAGATGCTCGTCTCCAAAAGGGAAAAGAATACCTACATCTTTTACCACTTCGCGTGCGCCACCACAATCAGAGCAAATAATAGGCACACTTGCAGCCATAGCCTCTAATAAAACCATACCAAAAGGCTCTCTATCTGAACTTAAAGCAAATACATCGAAGGCCTTAAAGTAACGTCTAGCTTGCTCTACCTGTCCTAAAAATAGAACATCCTCAGCAACACCGAGCTCTTTTGCCAAACCTCTTAACTGGTCAGCCAAACGCCCTTTTCCCATAATTGCCAGTTGACTATTTTTGGGTAAATCTGGTTTAGCTAAAGCAAATGCCCTTAACAAAGTTGCCTGATCTTTATCTGGGTGAAGACGGCCAACATTTCCTACAATCCAAGCATGTGGGTCTAAATGCAGGGCATTTCTTGCTTCTTTACTTGACAGCAATTTGCCTTTAACTGTATCAACATCAATTCGATTATAAAGCGTTTCGATGCGCTCAGGCTCCCATCGAGAAAGACTATTTCGAATATCATCTCTCACCGCATTTGAAACACCTAATAAACACAGTCTCTTTTTTTGCCAGTTTGCAAATACTTTACGCCCCCAACGGTCATAGTCGCCAAAAGCATGATGTACACCAATAATTGGTAACGAAGTCGCAAGACCAGCAATCCAAATAGGCTTAAAACGATGCGCAATACAAAACTTAAAGTTTCTTGAAGCTACAATTAACTTAAGGTCACGAATTGCTTTTAATTTCAAACCCCTAATTTCATTAGAGGTAAAGTTCATAAACAACACTTCATCAGAAGCGCATTGTTTCACAACGTCTGCGTTAGGCTTACCTGTTAAAAATACTGTCGTCACTTTATACGGTGTATTTTCAAAAAGGCTAGCGTATTGTCTTGCACAATCTAAAAAGGGGCTATCATAGCCATGACAAAACTGTAATACTCTGGACTCTACAGAACGAGCCATAAAATAGACTCCCCATCATAAATAATTAAATTATATAAAGTTTAACAGCCTAAACAGTTATTTTGTAGTTATTTAATACAATTAATTACTATCCGCTAAGGCCTTCCAAAGAGGTAAACCACCTGCTGACTTTTCTATTTCACTTAGGCGCAGTTCATGAGCTGCCAACTCTTCATCGGTTGCCCTTATGACCCTTGTTTGAGCACGATCCGTTGCTAACCGCTTGATAACTGTTGAACTGATACCATTTAAATCTTGACCACCGGCGGAATCTAAACCTAAATTTGTCTGCCCACCTGTCATGGTTAAATAAACATCGGCAAGTAACTCAGCATCGAGTAAAGCGCCATGCAACTCACGCCCAGAGTTATCTATATGATAGCGCTTACATAACGCATCCAGACTATTTCGCTGACCGGGATGCCTTTCCCTAGCCATCTGTAATGAATCGAGAATCGTACAATAGGAAGGGACATCCGCCCTATCATGCTGGCCTAAAAGCTCAAACTCATTGGTAATAAAACCGATATCAAACACGGCATTATGAATAATTAACTGTGCATCTTTTATAAACTCATAAAAGTCATCAGCAACTTCCTTGAATCTTGGCTTATCAATTAAAAATTCATTAGTAATACCATGAACCTTAATAGCTTCTTCGTCGATTTCACGATCAGGTTGTAAATACACATGAAAATGTCGATTGGTTAAACGCCTATTAATGACTTCAACACAGCCAATTTCAATAATTCGATGCCCTTCTGTTACAGGCATTCCTGTTGTTTCTGTATCTAATATTACACTTCTCATCATTTATCTACTTTTAATTAGCTTAAACTTTCAATAATTTCAGCTACACCACGATTAGCCAACTGATCCGCACGCTCATTACCAATATCGCCTGCATGCCCCTTAACCCAACGCCAAGTAACAGTATGCTTAGCAACTTGCTCATCAAGTCTTTTCCATAAATCAACATTCTTTACAGGCTTTTTATCTGCCGTTTTCCAATTTCTTTTTTTCCAGTTATCCATCCACTCAGTAATGCCTTTTTTAACATACTGAGAATCTGTATACAAATGAACTTCACATGGCCTCTTTAATACTGACAACCCCTCTATTGCTGCTAACAACTCCATCCGGTTATTCGTTGTTTCAGGCTCACCACCCCACAGCTCTTTTTCTATTTTTTTGTATAACAGCAAAGCTCCCCAACCACCTGGACCGGGGTTTCCCTTACATGCTCCATCGGTATACATTGTTACTATATCTAAATCACTCATTTACTTTTACATCACTCCTATTAACAACGGGTATTGGAGCCATACCTTTCAAAATATTAAGCCGCTTGTCTTCTAATACAGTAGGCCGAATCATTAATTTACGCGCACTAACAATATAAAATCCATTCCCTATCCACTTTCTTTGTTGCCCTAAAGTTTCAAATTTCATTGACTTACTACTTAGCGAATTACTGCGAGGCCAACTATAACCGCCAGTCCATCGTTGCTCAACTGAAAATCCTAATAATTTTAACCAATCAACTAATCTCGCGTAAGTAAGGCTGTGCGACCCATTCAAAATACTGGTTGTAAACCGCCGATAAATGCCCCAAGCACTGCGAGGATTAAGCCCAACAATTAATAAATGCCCACCAGGTCTAACGCAACGCGCTGCCTCTCTCAGCACATCATGCGGAGAAACGGCAAAATCAAGAGAGTGGTGTAAAATTATACACTCAACCCCTTCTGTCAGAATAGGCCACGCATGTTCTTGACACACAATATCTGCATGAGATGTCTTTCCACCTAGAGAAACGACTTCTCCTATATTTTTAATGGGTGAAGAAAGACTAAATAGCGGCCCTGTTTGCAATATAAAACGCCCAAAATAATGACTTAACGCCTCATCAATTAAGGGTTGTTCTAAAGAAAGTAAATTAGCCCCTTTTCCTGAGCTAAACCAAGACCTGATTCGAAACTCTTTCTGTTCTTTAGTAGATTTAAATAATGGGCTAATAATGCGACTCTCTTGTATAAGTTAAATTAGGTGAATTATAGAGGTAATATATTGATGACATAACCTACCATTTTATAAAACCCTTTACTAAATATTAATAACACCTTTAAAAATAAAAATTATCAGCGTAAGGTAGTACTATAACAAATTAGGACTAAAAATATATGATGTTAGAAATTGAAGCTTTACCAGCCTTCACTGACAATTATATCTGGCTAATAAAAAATCAAACAACCAAGCAAGCAGCGGTGGTTGACCCTGGAGATGCCAACCCTGTTTTAGCATGGTTAGAAAAAAATAAAGGCTGGCAACTATCTGACATCCTAATCACACACCACCATCAAGATCATATTGGCGGCATAAGCACGTTAAAAGCAAAAACATCGGCAACTGTATTTGCGCCCAACAATCCTGGCATTCCCAATAAAGACATTATTGTTACCAATAGCCAAATAATTCATATCATTGGCTCTCTATTGCGTGTTATTGCTGTGCCCGGACACACTCTCGATCATGTCGCTTATTACGCTCCAACTCAGAAAAATATGCCTGCACGATTATTTTCAGGCGACACACTCTTTTCTGGGGGCTGCGGCCGTGTTTTTGAAGGGACAATGGAACAAATGTATCACTCATTACAGCAACTTAACGAATTACCGCCTGATACTTTAATCTATCCTGCCCATGAATACACAGTAAGTAATCTAAAATTTGCAATAGCGGTGGAACCTAGTAATAATCTAGCCAAAGAGTATTTAGACAAATGCATAGGCTTAAGAGAGAGTCAACAAATAACACTTCCATCGACATTATCAATGGAACAACGAGTCAATCCTTTTTTGCGATGTGACCAAGTGTCTATCATCATGACAATAGAAAATACATTAAGACTCCATCCCACAGATGCTAAGGAGGTATTTTCAGACCTTAGAGAATGGAAAAATAAATTTTAATGTCTTTTTTTACTGAAAAAATGACATAAGTTCTTGACCTAACAACAAACCTTTTCTAGAATTCACCCTTTCAGTATAGGGATGATAGGGTAGAAGTGGGTCAATTTAACTTTCATAAGATAAATATACGGCGTAATATTGTATTACTAGTAAGCTCATTGCTAGCTTTTATGCTTATTGCAGGCTGTAGCTCACAGAACACTAATGTTAATGATGATAACGCAGTATATGTCGCTAAAGATAAGCATATCATTCTAAAGTCTGGTCGAGTTATTCAACAAGAATATTATGGTGATGATATTTGGGAACGAATGAGAAATGGTTTCCAACTACAAGCAGAGTACCTAAATACCAATAATAATCGCATTCGACAGCAACAAACCTATTTAACAAGAAATCCCCAATCAACTGAACAACTACTTGCCAAAGGTAGCCCCTATTTACATTATATTCTTGAGCAACTGGAAGCTCGGAATATGCCCTCTGAGCTAGCGTTATTACCCGCCATTGAAAGTGGATACAATCCCACAGCCTACTCCAACATGAAAGCGGCTGGACTATGGCAATTTATGCCCAGAACAGGAACACACTTTAATCTACAACAAACACGTTGGTACGATGGCCGACTTGATATTATTGCATCAACCAATGCCGCGTTAGATTATCTACAATATTTACATAATATGTTTGGTGATTGGCCTCTGGCACTCGCTGCATATAACTCTGGGGAAGGTACTGTTAGACGCGCCATAGAACAAAACCAAAAACAAAACTTACCTACCGATTACTGGAACTTATCTTTACCGACTGAAACCATTAACTATGTTCCAAAACTTTTAGCTTTATCCAACATTGTTAATGCACCTTCTGTCCATAGGGTCAAAATAGCCCATATACCTAATAAACCTTACTTTGAAAAAATCGAAATTAATCATCAAGTAAAATTAGAAACTGTTGCCTCCATGCTTTCGCTTAATAAAAATGAATTAAGCTCTTTAAATGCGGGTTTAAAAGCACAAGCCGTGATTAATAATGAATGCCCCAAACAATTATTAATACCAGCACATAAGGCAGAGAGATTTAATTCATTATTAGCTTCTGGTAGTATACCAAACGAAACTATCTCCACATGGAACACTTACAATATTAAACCAGGAGATACATTAAGCAAGATTGCTGTTCGCCATAACACAACGGTTAACGAATTAAGAAACATCAACAAATTAGCCAATAATCAAGCACTAAAGAAAGGGCAAAGTATAAAAGTTCCTACACTTGCTAATTCAAGCACACCAAGACCTCTAAAAACTGTTGTATTAAAAAATCGCAATAAATACACGATTCAAGAAGGCGATAACCTTTGGGCTATCTCTCAGAAGAACAATATAAAACTTGAAAGATTATTAGAACTTAATAAATTAAGTAAAAATGCATCTATCAGACCAGGGCAACAACTCTACATTTCAGATAGAAATTAAGTAGTTGTATCATTAATAGGTGATTATAAAACATCACCTATTAAATCAACCTCTGTAAAATAATATTCATCCCTTAACACAAACAATTTGTGTTAACTGATGAACAATTTCAACCAGCTCTTTCTGAGCTAACATTACTGCATCAATATCTTTATAAGCCATTGGAATTTCATCAATCACATTAGCATCTTTTCGACACTCCACATGCGCAGTAGCTTTAATCTGATCTTCAACAGTAAATCTTTTTTTAGCTTCCGTTCTTGTCATTACACGTCCTGCACCATGAGAGCAAGAACAGAAACTTTCTTCATTTCCTAAACCACGAACAATATAGCTTCTTGCCCCCATCGATCCTGGAATAATTCCAAATTCACCTTTACGTGCAGATACAGCTCCTTTTCGGGTAATAAATATATTCTCACCAAAATGGTGCTCTTTTTGCACATAATTATGGTGACAATTTACAGCCAATAAATGAGTTGAAAATGGTTTAGTAATCACTTTATGCATAGCCATAATCACATTATGCATCATTGCTTCACGATTTAACCTCGCAAACTCTTGAGCCCAATGCACTGCCTCTATATAATCATCAAAATGCTCTGTCCCCTCTACCAGATAAGCCAAATCTTTATTAGGTAAATTAATAAAGTGTCTTTCCATATCTTTTTTAGCTAACTCAATGAAAAAACTACCAATCGCATTACCTACACCACGAGAACCACTATGTAACATAATCCAAACACGATCGGCTTCATCCAAACAGATTTCTATAAAATGGTTACCTGTTCCCAATGTTCCTAAATGGCGATAGTTATTTGTTTTCAAAAATTGTGGGTACTTTTGGGTTAACTTTTCGAAGCCTGGCAATAACTGACGCCAATATTCATCAATAATCGTAGGTGGTGTTTCCCAACTCCCTTTATCACGTCTTCCTTTCATAGGCGATAAGCCATGAGGAACAGCCTTCTCAATTGCTAATCGTAAAGGATGCAAATTATCAGGCAAATCGTTCGCCATTAAAGAAGTTTGCACAGCAATCATACCACAACCAATATCAACCCCCACCGCAGCGGGAATAATCGCTGACTTCGTTGGAATCACACTTCCAATAGTAGAACCTTTACCCACATGCACATCCGGCATTACAGCAATATGCTTAAAAATAAAAGGTAATGTGGCTGTTTTAAGTAGTTGATCCTTTGCTCCATCATCAACAGGCACTCCTTTTGTCCACATTTTTACAGGTCTACTAGTTTCAGTTTTTAATACGTTAAAATCCATCATTTATTTTTCCTCATTCGTCTATGATTAGTGATTTTACAACCATAGACTTTTACTATCCTTTAGGTTGAATATTGATCAAGCCATGCAATACTTGATCTAAACCACCCACTACAGAAATTTTATCAATTCGCTCGGCTATGCGCTCCAATGTTTCCATTTCTTTTAACCGCAAAGCAACAGGGTTATTCTCCATTACTTTTGCTGTATTAAGTAATGAACGTGTCGCAGAGGTTTCTTCACGGCGACGTATTACGTTTGCTTGTGCCGCTTTTTCAGCCTCAACGACTTGTGATAGGATAGCTTTCATATCTCCAGGCAAAATAATATCTCTCACTCCCAAAGAAACTGTTTGCACCCCATACCCCACCATTTTTTGTTTAATATGCGTACTCACAACCTCATCAATAATATTTTTATTTTCTAATAACTCATCCAACGTTCGTGTACCAATGGCTTCTCGCAATCCAAATTGTAACTCACGATACAATAATTCTTTTGGACTAGCTACTTTTTCAAAAGCGACGAGTACATCACTATAGTGCCAGTTAGCCACTAAATTAACTCTTAAGTTGACTTTGTCTTTGGTTAAAATTTCTTGTCCTGCCACTTCTAACATCTGCAATCGTGTATCAACAATTTCAACACTCACTTCACGGTTAAAACGCCAATAAGCGGTAATTCCAGCCTCTAATAGCTGTTCAACTTTACCATTAACCCTAAGTACTCCAACATGGTAAGCAGGAATTTGAGCAATCAACACACTGCTATCTCCCACCACCTCTTTTTTCCTCAAGGCAGGTTGTAACAACTGCTCAACCATTTCATCTGACAATGTGTAACCTTCATCTAGATTAATCGTTACCATGTACTGCTTACGATTATTCTTCCAATACAAGCGTCGAGTACCTGGCGGTAAAATTTCTATCAATAAATCGTCTTCATAGCGCAACCCTACTTGATTGGCAGAGACCTCCATCTGTAAACAAAACTCTTTCATTTGCTCTGGCACAACTTGCTCTATGGCATCAGCTAATACCTCTTCGATATTACTCTTTACTAGGCTATGTTTACCCACCAATATTTCATGCTCAAAGCGGCAATAACCAATTGTTGAGGCCGGTTTAATAATGCTGGCCAATTGGTTATCTACAAATAAAGCACCTACTTGTTCGTGAGTCAAATGATCAAGCGTCAATTGATCAATACCTACTATGTTTTTATTACTAGTTTTAGCCTTAATCAACTCCAATACAATCTCTTCTGGTATCGTATAACCTTTATCTAACACTATTCTTTTGAATGCTTGTTCTTTATATCCTCTCCAGTACAAATTTTTGGTTTGAGGTAAAAGTACTTCAACTATTTTTTGCTCTTCATAACGAAGCACAATCTCATTTTTTTCAAGTACAACGACTGTACAATGCTTTACAATAATTTCTGGGTAAAAGCTAATTAGTAAATCTGCCGTTTTTGTTGCAACCTTAGTGACATTCAAATCAATGACTTGATGGCTTAAGGTATTTAATAAATCAATAAAGCGGTAATGACCGGCTTCTAGAGCTTTTTGAATCTCACCATTTTTATATAAAACAGCCAATTCACCTTTTTTTACTTTAATAATTTTTATCATCTTCATTCCTTTTTAAGAATCAATCAGCAATCTTGTTATACATGACTATCAACGGGTTAAGTAACGAAGCATTAGGGGAAAGTTAGAACTTAATAAATCTATTCATCTGGTTATTAAAAAGCAATAGCCTGATTTATACCTCTATTTATATTCAATCTTTTGCCTAGCACCCAGTTTTTCTCTAAGCTAAATACACTCAGTTAATCGGTAAATAATCATGGATAATAATCAATATCTAAACTGCCTATTGCTTATTATCAAGCATCAATCACTGACTGACTTTATATCATTACTATATTTACTTCATATTTTTGAAATAGGAGTCGAACCTATGACAAATCGAGTCGAAATCGATTGCTCCACCAATTGAGCTATTCAAAACGTTTTAACAAACGTACCTAACACAGAGCTAGGAATACAGTGTTAAAAATCACATTACCTAATAAGCATATGATTTAAACTGCACCCAACGGTTAAAAAACAGAAATCTCGTTCAGGCATATCTATTATTGCGAAACGCATGCCAACCTTGTAAAACCCCTCTATATATTTATAACTAATTGAATAAAATTAACTTATATAAATAGTTTTATTAAACACAACAAATATGGTCATCATTTATCTACCAATAAGTTATAATTATTTATATATAATTTATAATTCGATATAAAATGAAAAAGAATATTATTTTTGGCTTTCTAGGCAATATACTCGATGCTAGAGGAAAAGGAAGTAAACGCTGGCTACACTGGCGCCCTTCTATTGATATCTGTGCACATACAGAATTACCTATATCACGTTTTGAACTGCTCATCTATAAGGGGGATAGAGAGCTAGCGGAACAAATAGCAGACGATATTAAAATACTATCACCCTGCACACAGGTAAATATTTTTGAAATAGATATACTAGATCCATGGGATTTTGAGCAAGTTTATACGGCGCTATGGGATATTGCAAAACACTATTCTTTCAATACCGACTCTGAAAACTACTACCTTCATATCACAACAGGAACGCATGTCGCACAAATTTGCTGGTTTCTATTAGCCGAGTCACGCTTTTATCCAAGCAAACTATTACAAACCTCTCCACCCAATAAAAAAGATAAAAATTCAAAATTAGATCATGGTACTGGAAGGCCTACTCATACTGATCTAGTTCTTGGCAAACTAGCCATCATCGACTTGGATTTGAGCTGCTATGATAAAATATTATCTCGCTTTCAGCTTTACACTCAGCAAGCAACTGAATTACTGAAGTCGGGTATCCCCACTCGCAACCAACAATTCAATAAAATTATTGCAGAAATTGAACAAGTCGCAAGTGACTCCCACGCCCCAATCTTATTGAATGGTGCAACGGGATCAGGAAAATCTTTTTTAGCAAAACAAATCTATTTATTAAAATATAATAGCCATCAAATATCTGGGCAATTTGTAGAAATCAATTGTGCCACAATCCGTGGAGATACTGCTATGTCCACACTATTTGGACATGCAAAAGGAGCCTTCACCGGAGCCAATAGCCAACGAATAGGCCTCCTAAAAAGCGCCGATGGCGGGCTTTTATTTTTGGACGAGATCGGTGAACTAGGACTAGACGAGCAAGCGATGCTGTTAAAAGCGATTGAAGAGAAAATATTTTATCCCTTTGGTTCTGACATGCCTATAAAAAGTAATTTCCAGCTTATTGCAGGAACCAATAAAGACTTAAATAAAGCTATCTCTGCAGGCAAATTTAGAGAAGATCTATATGAACGAATTAATATATGGCACTATGAACTACCCAGCTTAGCTGAGCGTAAAGAAGATATTGAACCTAATATTGAGTACGAGCTTATTCAGTATGCAAAAGAATACGGTCAACTCCCTCGATTTAATGCAGATTCTCGTAAAAATTACTTAGATTTTGCTATATCAAATGAAGCAATTTGGAAAGGAAATTTTAGAGAGTTAAATGCCTCTATCACACGAATGGCTACTTTAGCTCCCCAATGTAACATAGCCCTTGAGCAAGTCACACAAGAGATCAATCGATTAAGAAAAAACTGGTGCACACCTAATACCTCCAACACCCTTATTAGTGAGCCTATTGATGAATTTGATCGTTATCAATTAGAACAAGTTATCAAGATATGCCAACAAAGTACGAGCCTATCAGAAGCGGGGCGTAAATTATTTGCTGTTTCACGTTTAAACAAACAATGCAACAATGATGCTGACAGATTAAAAAAATACTTAGCAAAATTTGATCTTAACTGGGAAAGAATAAAAAACGACAAATAAAAAAGCCAAGCATAATGCTTGGCTTTTTAACTTTAGATTAATGCTTACTCAGCACTATCGCCAGCTTCAACTGTACCTTTTTTCAAAGGACGATCAACCAACTCTACATAAGCCATTGGAGCATTATCGCCTTGACGGAATCCACATTTTAAAATACGGATATAACCACCAGGACGTTTAGCATAACGCTTGCCCAACTCATTAAAAAGAATACCTACAGCTTCTTTAGAACGAGTACGATCAAATGCTAAACGACGATTAGCAACACTGTCTACTTTAGCTAAAGTAATTAGAGGCTCAGCAACACGACGCAACTCTTTAGCTTTAGGTAATGTAGTTTTAATTAATTCATGCTCAAACAACGATACAGCCATGTTTTGAAACATAGCCTTACGATGAGAGCTAGTACGGTTTAAATGGCGACCACTTTTACGATGACGCATGGGTTTAATTCCTTACCAAATTTACTCGGTGGTAATAACAATCAGCCAAACGACCGATCATCCTTCTTAATACTTGCCGGAGGCCAATTATCTAGGCGCATACCTAGTGAAAGACCACGAGAAGCTAAAACATCTTTAATTTCTGTTAAAGATTTTTTACCTAAATTCGGCGTTTTTAATAATTCTACTTCGGTGCGCTGAATTAAATCACCGATATAGTAGATATTTTCTGCTTTTAAACAATTAGCAGAACGTACAGTTAACTCTAAATCATCAACAGGACGAAGTAGAATAGGATCAATTTCATCCTCTGGCTCATCAATAACTGTTTCAATCTCACTTTGTAAATCAACAAAGGCAGCTAACTGATGTTGAAGGATTGTAGCAGCACGGCGAATAGCTTCCTCAGGATCAAGGGTACCATTCGTTTCAAGATCAAGAACTAATTTATCCAAGTTTGTACGCTGTTCTACACGAGCATTTTCAACAACATAAGAAACACGACGAACAGGACTAAATGTAGCATCTAACTGCAAACGGCCAATAGCTCTTGTTTCATCACTAGAAACACGAGTATCAGCAGGCACATAGCCACGACCACGAGCAATCTTCAACTTCATATTCAATGCGCCTTTATTAGATAAATGCGCAATCACATGATCCAGATTAACAATCTCAACATCATGCTCTAACTGAATATCTGCCGCTGTCACAACACCTTCACCCTTTTTAGAGAGGGTTAAAGTTACTTCATCACGACCATGTAATTTTACTGCTAACCCTTTTAGGTTCAACAATATTTCAATTACATCCTCTTGCACACCTTCAATTGTGCTGTACTCATGAAGTACACCATCAATTTCAACCTCAATTACTGCACAGCCAGGCATAGAGGATAACAGGATACGACGTAATGCGTTACCTAGTGTGTGACCAAACCCGCGCTCAAGAGGCTCTAAGGTGATCTTAGCGCGAGTAGTACTGATATCCTCGACATCAATATGTCGAGGTGTCAGAAAATCATTTAGCATACTATGCATGTTAGCACCTTTAATCTAGCAATTACTTGGAGTAAAGCTCAACAATCAGGTTTTCATTGATGTCAGCTGGTAAATCGCTACGCTCAGGAATGCTTTTAAACACACCTTCTTTCTTATTAGAATCTACTTCAACCCATGCTACAAAACCACGAGAAGAATTTAACTCTAATGATTGAGCAATACGTAGTTGATTTTTAGATTTTTCACGCACAGCAACAACATCACCGGCCTTTACTTGATAAGATGGAATATTAACTACTTGACCATTTACAGTAATAGACTTATGAGAAACTAGCTGACGTGCTTCTGCACGAGTAGCACCAAATCCCATACGGAATACAACGTTATCTAATCTGCACTCAAGAATTTGCAATAAGTTTTCACCAGTTGCACCTTTACGACGCGCAGCTTCTTTATAATAACCACTGAATTGACGCTCTAATACACCATAAATACGGCGTACTTTTTGCTTTTCACGAAGTTGTAAACCGTAGTCAGACAAACGTCCGCGACGCTGTCCATGTTGACCTGGTGCAGTCTCCATATTGCATTTTGATTCTAATGCACGTGAACCACTTTTTAAGAAAAGATCTGTACCTTCACGACGAGACAGTTTACATTTGGGACCAATATAACGAGCCATTTTTCACTGCCTCCTTAAACGCGACGTTTCTTAGGTGGACGACATCCATTATGTGGAATAGGCGTCACATCTGTAATGCTAGCAATCTTATAACCACAAGCGTTAAGTGCACGAACAGCAGACTCACGACCTGGGCCAGGACCTTTAACATTAACTTCAAGATTTTTTAAACCATACTCTAACGCAGCTTGGCCAGCGCGTTCTGCTGCAACTTGTGCAGCAAATGGAGTACTTTTACGAGAACCACGGAACCCTGAACCACCAGCAGTAGCCCATGAAAGAGCATTGCCTTGGCGATCAGTAATAGTTACGATGGTATTATTAAAAGATGCATGGATATGGGCGATGCCATCAACCACCGTCTTTTTGACTTTTTTACGAGTACGAGCAGCAGGTTTTGCCATAATAATTAAATCCTATAGTAGACAATTACTTGCGAATTGGCTTACGTGGTCCCTTACGGGTACGAGCATTTGTTTTTGTACGTTGACCATGAACAGGTAAACCACGACGATGGCGTAAACCACGGTAGCAACCTAAGTCCATTAAACGCTTAATATTCATGTTAATTTCACGACGAAGGTCACCCTCAGTTGTGAACTTAGCTACTTCACCACGAAGCTGTTCGAGCTGCTCTTCTGAAAGATCTTTAATCTTTGCTGCTGGATTAATTCCAGTCGCTGCACAGATTTGATGTGCAGTTACGCGACCTACACCATAAATGTAAGTCAACGAGATAACGGTATGTTTGTTATCTGGAATGTTAACGCCTGCTATACGGGCCATTCATAAAACTCCATTTGACAGCTATTTTTAACCTTGGTAGTCAGGAATAAAGTAAAAATATTAATGCTGTAGTTAAAATAACTCAGTAGCACACTAGCTACTGAGAGTAAAAAATAACACAATCAACCCTGACGTTGTTTGTGACGAGGTTCTGCGTTACAAATTACACGTACAATACCATTGCGACGGATAATTTTGCAATTACGGCATAACTTCTTTACCGATGCACGGACTTTCATCAGTAGCTCCTCAAACCTTATAAGATAGGCAGATATTATCTACCATAACTCTTCAGATTAGATTTTTTCATTAGAGAATCATATTGATGAGACACTAGATGCGATTGGACTTGAGCCATAAAGTCCATTACAACAACTACGACGATCAATAATGAAGTCCCACCTAAGTAAAATGGCAGACCCAGCTTTGAAATTAAAAACTGTGGTAATAAACAAACTGCTGCCATGTAAATTGCTCCAAACAAAGTCAGGCGCGTTAAAACGCCATCAATGTAACGAGCCGTGTGTTCACCAGGACGAATACCAGGAATAAAAGCTCCTGATTTTTTCAGATTCTCAGCTACATCCTTAGGATTAAAAACTAAAGCTGTATAGAAGAAACAGAAAAATACAATCCCAGCAATAAATAATAAAACATACAATGGCTGGTTGGGCGCTAATAGCTTGGCAATTTCTTGTAACCAACCCATACTTTCGCTTTGACCAAACCACTGAGCAATTGATGCTGGAAATAATAAAATACTGCTAGCAAAAATTGCTGGAATAACACCTGCCATATTTACTTTTAGAGGTAAATGACTAGATTGCTTAGAAAAATTCTTATAGCCCTGTTGTTGACGTCTTGCATAACTAATTTCAATGCGTCTTTGACCTCGTTCGATAAATACAACGAATGCAACGATAGCAATAATTAATACTGCAACAGCGACCAATGTCAAAAGTGACATTAAATGATCGCCTGTGTCATTAAAAGTAGCTAAAGAATGAACAATTGCGGTAGGAATGCCTGCAACAATACCAGCAAAGATTAGCATGGAAATACCATTACCAACACCGCGCTCAGTAATTTGTTCACCCAACCACATTAAAAACATTGAACCTGCAACAAATGTTGTGACGGCAACAAAGAAAAATGAGAAGCCAGTGTCAAAAGTAACACCTTGACTAGCTAAACCTAACGACATACCAATCGATTGTATAATCGCTAAACAAAGTGCACCATAGCGCGTATATTGAGTAATCTTACGACGCCCAGCTTCACCTTCTTTTCTTAACTGTTCTAAAGAGGGTACCACGGCACTCAAGAGCTGCATGATAATTGATGCAGAAATATAGGGCATGATCCCTAATGCAAAAATACTCATGCGCTCAAGAGAACCACCCGAGAACATATTAAATAAGTCAAAAATCGTTCCTCTTTGCTGATCAAACATATTCTGCAATGCTACAGAATTAATGCCTGGAACAGGTATATGGGCACCTATCCGATATATAATAATTGCCAAAAATAGGAACTTTAACCGAGAATATAACTCAGTTAAACCACCACCTGCGAATGAAGAGAGAGCGTTTTGCTTTGCCATTTAGTCCTCGAACTTACCACCAGCTGCTTCAATAGCTTCACGCGCACCTTTAGTTGCTGGAATACCTTTCAAAGTAAATGAACCAGCTACTTTGCCTGATAAAACAACTTTTACACGTTTAACACTGCCATTGATTACGTTAGCTTCTTTCAAAGTTTGTAATGTAACAACATCTGCTTTTACTTTAGCCAATTCAGAGGTGCGAACTTCTGCACGATCTAAGGCTTTTTGTGAAATAAAGCCAAATTTAGGTAAACGACGGTGTAAAGGCATTTGACCACCTTCAAACCCTGGGGCAACACCACCACCAGTACGTGAAGTGACACCTTTATGACCACGTCCTGCTGTTTTACCTAAGCCACTACCGATACCACGACCTACGCGCAATTTAGCACGACGAGCCCCAGCAGCACTAGTAATTTCATTTAAAAATAGGGCCATTATTAGTCCTCCACACGAAGAAGGTAATATGCCTTATTGATCATACCACGATTTTCTGGAGTATCTAATACTTCAACTGTATGACCAATACGACGTAGACCTAATCCCTTAACACAAGCTTTGTGGTTCGCTAAACGACCATTTGTACTTTTAATAAGGGTTACTTTTAATTTATTAACAGTAGCCATGGTTATAGAATCTCCTCTACTGATTTGCCACGTTTAGTAGCTACAGACTCAGGCGATTGCATATCTCTTAAACCTTTAAAAGTTGCATAAACAACGTTTACAGGATTTGTAGAACCATAGCATTTTGCCAACACGTTTTGCACACCGGCAACCTCTAATACAGCACGCATCGCACCACCAGCAATAATACCAGTACCTTCAGATGCTGGTTGCATATATACTTTAGATGCACCATGTACTGATCTAACTGGATACTGTAATGTAGTTCCATTTAAATCAACTTGGATCATATTACGACGTGCAGCTTCCATAGCTTTTTGGATAGCCAAAGGAACTTCGCGTGATTTACCACGTCCGAAACCTACTCTTCCCTTACCATCACCCACTACAGTTAATGCTGTAAAGGTAAAGATACGACCACCCTTTACTGTTTTAGCTACGCGATTTACTTGAACTAATTTTTCAATATAGCCTTCGTCGCGTGTTTCTTTCTCTTCGCGATTATCGCGATCACGTTTTTGCTCGTTTGCCATAACTTAGAACTCCAGCCCGCCTTCACGAGCAGCATCAGCTAATGCCTTAACTCGACCGTGATATTTAAAACCAGCACGATCAAAGGCTAGTTTGGTTACGCCCGCAGCTTTAGCACGAGTAGCAATTAATTGGCCTACTTTCTTGGCTGCTTCGATATTTCCTGTTGTACCATCGCGCAATTCTTTATCCAGCGTAGAAGCACAAGCTAATACTTTGCCACCATCAGCTGCAATAACTTGAGCATAAATATGCTGGGAAGAACGGTACACACAGAGACGTACAACTTCCAGCTCGCGCATTCTTAAACGTGACTTACGTGCACGGCGCAAACGAGTTTCTTTTTTGTCGCTCATGATTTATGTCCTACTTCTTCTTAGCTTCTTTACGATGGACAGTTTCATCTGCATAACGCACACCTTTACCTTTATAAGGTTCAGGCGGACGGAAACTGCGAACTTCAGCTGCTACTTGTCCAACCACTTGTTTATCAATGCCTTTAATCAAAATTTCAGTTTGAGTAGGCGTCTCTGCAGTAATACCTGCTGGTAATTGGTAATCAATCGGATGCGAAAAACCAAGTGCTAAGCTTAAAACTTGGCCTTTAGCTTGTGCTCTGTAACCAACACCATTTAATAAAAGTTTACGCTCAAAACCCTGACTAACACCTAACACCATATTATTAACAAGTGCACGTGTTGTACCTGCCATTGCTTTAACATCAAGCTCGGCATTTTCACGTAAAGCAAATTTCAATTCAGAACCATCTTGCGCAACTTCCACGGCAGGATGGATTTTCATTTCTAAAGTTCCTTTAGGACCTTTAACAGAAAATTGATTTCCAGCGATTTTAACTTCAACCCCTGCTGGAATAGTAACGGGATTTTTAGCAACGCGTGACATGGCTAACTCCCCTTAGAATACTGTGCAAAGTACTTCGCCACCAACACCGGCAGCGCGAGCAGCTCTATCTGTCATCACACCTTTATTGGTTGAGATGATAGAAATTCCAAGACCACCACGTACTTTTGGCAGCTCTAAAGCTGACTTATAGTTACGCAAGCCTGGGCGACTAGCTCTTTTAAGTTCTTCGATTACGGGACGACCTTCGAAATATTTTAATTCGATTGCCAACTCGGGTTTTACGCTTTCACTAACTGTGTACCCTACAATGTAACCTTCGTCGTGAAGAACTTTGGCTACAGCCACCTTTAACTTAGATGATGGCATGCTTACAATTGACTTTTCAGCCATTTGGGCATTACGGATACGAGTTAGCATATCAGCTAACGGGTCCTGCATACTCATGGGCTATCTATACTCCTAAAAATATAAAAGAACCTATACAGAATAATATACTGATAGGCACATTACGCAGAAATCATATGGACTTCCAGCGAGCCGGTTATTTTAGATTTACAAAAAAAATAAGTCAAGCTAAATAGCTTGACTTATTTATACACAATACTACTTAAAGAGATTACCAGCTAGCTTTCACTAATCCTGGAACATCTCCACGCATTGCTGCTTCACGTAACTTATTACGCCCTAGTCCAAACTTACGGTAAACACCGTGAGGACGACCAGTAATACGACAACGGTTACGAATACGAGATTTACTCGCATCGCGAGGTTGTTTCTGTAAAGCAACCTGTGCTTCCCAACGCTCTTCATCAGTAGACTTTGGATTAACAATAATTGCTTTCAAAGCAGCACGCTTTTCAGCATACTTAGCAACCGTTTGAATACGCTTCAATTCACGGTTTTTCATGCTTGTTTTTGCCATTATCTAGCTCCTAGTTGCGGAATGGGAAGTTGAAGGCACGTAATAAAGCACGTCCTTCATCATCTGTACGCGCTGTAGTGGTAACAGTGATATCCAAACCGCGTAAAGTATCAATTTTATCGTAATCAATTTCTGGGAAAATGATTTGCTCTTTTACACCCATGCTATAATTTCCGCGTCCATCAAAAGACTTAGCATTTAAGCCACGGAAGTCACGAACACGAGGTAAAGAAATCGAAATCAAACGATCCAAAAACTCATACATACGATCACGACGTAAAGTTACCTTAATACCAATCGGCCAGCCTTCACGAACTTTAAATCCAGCAATTGACTTACGCGCCTTAGTCACTACAGCTTTTTGACCTGTAATTTTTTCAATATCAGACAACGCATTTTCAATTACTTTCTTATCGCCAATAGCTTCACCAAGTCCCATGTTAAGGGTAATTTTGGTAATGCGAGGAACTTCCATCACATTTGCTAATTTTAATTCTTCTTTTAATTTAGGAAGAATTTGTTCTTTATAAACTTTTTCTAATCGTGCCATGGTTATTTACCTTTCTTCCTCAAGCATCAATCGGTTGTTGATTGGACTTGAAGACACGAACCTTTACACCATCTTCAAATTTAAAGCCCACACGATCCGCTTTTTCTGTTTCTGGATTAAAGATAGCAACATTAGAGATATGTAAAGGTGCTTCTTTCTCAACAATACCACCTTGAGTTCCAGCTTGTGGATTAGGCTTAGTATGGCGTTTAACCATATTAATGCCACTTACAATCACACGGCTATCAGCAAGCACTTTAGAGATACGTCCACGCTTACCTTTATCTTTACCGGCGATGACGATAATCTCGTCATCTCGACGAATTTTACTCATAACGCCTCTCCTTACAACACTTCTGGAGCAAGTGAGACGATTTTCATAAACTTCTCAGTACGAAGTTCACGAGTTACTGGCCCAAAGATACGGGTACCAATCGGCTCTTGCTTGTTGTTTAATAATACAGCTGCATTATCATCAAAACGGATTAAGGAACCATCTTGACGACGTACGCCATGACGAGTGCGAACAACAACAGCTGTCATCACTTGTCCTTTCTTCACTTTACCGCGAGGAATAGCTTCTTTTACAGCTACTTTAATAATATCACCTACAGCAGCATAACGACGATGTGAACCGCCTAAAACTTTGATACACATAACACGACGTGCACCACTGTTATCTGCTACTTCTAGCATTGATTGAGTCTGAATCATATACTTTCTCCGACCCTCTTATACTGCGTCTGCACGTTCAACTACTTCCACTAATGTCCAAGCTTTAGTCTTGGATAGTGGGCGAGTTTCACGAATACTGACTGTGTCGCCAATACGACATTGATTAGTTTCGTCATGCGCATGTAGTTTAGTAGAACGCTTAACATATTTACCATAGATTGGGTGCTTTACACGGCGCTCAATCAATACAGTAATTGTTTTGTCCATTTTATCGCTAATCACACGACCCATAAGCGTGCGAACAGTTTTTTGAGCTTCAGTCATAATCACTTACCTGCCTGCTTCTGTTTCACGGTCAACTCGGTTTTAAGGCGAGCGATATCACGTTTAACTTGTTTAAGCAAATGAATCTGACCTAGCTGACCCGTTGCTTTTTGCATACGCAAATTAAACTGATCACGCAATAAACCCATAATTTGCTCGTTTATTTGTTCTACGGAAAGATTCCGCACTTCTTCACGTTTTTGTTTTAATTTACTCATTACATCACCGTCCGCTTAACAAAAGTGGTGGCAATAGGAAGCTTTGCAGCGGCTAAAGCAAATGCTTCACGCGCTAAGGCTTCTGTAACACCTTCAATTTCATAAAGCACTTTACCAGGCTGAATTTGTGCTACCCAATATTCAACACTACCTTTACCTTTACCCATACGAACTTCGAGAGGCTTTTTAGTAATAGGTTTGTCAGGAAAAACACGAATCCAGATTTTTCCACCACGTTTAACATGACGAGTAAGAGCACGACGTGCTGCTTCGATTTGACGAGCAGTTAAACGACCACGATCAGTAGCTTTCAGCGCGTACTCGCCGAAACTTACTTTGCTACCGCGATGAGCTAGACCACGGTTATGACCCGTCATCTGCTTTCTGAATTTTGTACGCTTTGGTTGTAACATTTGGCGTACCCCTTATTTAGCAGTTTTTTTGCGAGATGAAGGTGCTGGTTTTGTCTCTTCAATTTGGCCACCAATAACTTCGCCTTTGAAAATCCAAACTTTAACACCAATAACACCATAGGTAGTGTGCGCTTCATATGTAGCATAATCGATATCCGCACGAAGTGTATGTAAAGGAACACGACCTTCACGATACCATTCACTACGAGCAATCTCAGCACCACCTAAACGGCCGCTCACCTGAATCTTAATGCCTTTTGCACCAAGACGCATTGCATTTTGTACCGCACGTTTCATTGCACGACGGAACATAACGCGACGCTCTAACTGCTGGGCAACACCTTGAGCTACTAACATTGCATCTAATTCTGGCTTACGAATTTCTTCAATATTAATATGGACTGGAACACCCATTTGTTTGGTCAGGTCCTGACGTAACTTTTCAACATCTTCACCTTTTTTCCCGATAACAATACCAGGACGAGCAGTGTGAATAGTGATACGTGCACTTTGCGCTGGACGAGCAATGTCAATCCGGCTTACGGACGCGTTTTTTAATTTATCTTGGAGATAACCACGAACTTTTAAGTCAGTATTCAGATAATCCGCATAATTTTTGCGATCTGCATACCAAACAGAAGTGTGCTCCTTTACTATTCCTAGGCGTATGCCAGTAGGATGTACTTTCTGACCCATCTGATCGACTCCGTTATTTTTCGATAACTTTAACAGTGATATGACAAGACCGCTTAACAATACGATCGGCACGACCTTTTGCACGTGGCAACATACGTTTTAATGAACGACCTTCGTCCACATAAACTGCATGAATTTTTAAATCGTCTATGTCAAAACCCTTGTTTTGTTCAGCATTAGCGACAGCTGACTCAAGCACTTTTTTGAATAACGGTGCAGCTTTCTTACTGCTGAACGCTAACAAATTAAGTGCGTCACCAATCTCTTTACCACGAATTTGATCAGCAACTAAGCGAGCTTTCTGAGCAGAAATACTAGCACCCGATAATTTCGCAGATACTATTTTATCTTTGTCTTCTTTCATTATGCTCACCTATTAACGCTTGGCTTTTTTATCTGCAGCATGACCACGATAAGTACGGGTAGCAGCAAATTCGCCTAATTTATGGCCAACCATGTCTTCGTTCACAAGTACTGGTACGTGTTGACGACCATTATGAACAGCAATAGTTAAACCTACCATTTGTGGCAATATCATTGAACGACGTGACCAAGTCTTAATTGGTTTACGATCATTCTTCTCTACCGCCGTTTCGACCTTCTTCAATAGGTGAAGATCGATAAAAGGACCTTTCTTTAACGAACGTGGCATTATCGTATCCTCACTCTATTATTTACGACGACGTACAATCATATTATTTGTACGCTTGTTAGTACGAGTCTTTTTACCCTTAGTCTTAATACCCCAAGGTGTTACAGGATGACGCCCACCAGAAGTACGGCCTTCTCCACCACCGTGTGGATGGTCAACAGGGTTCATCGCCACACCACGTACAGTAGGACGAATTCCGCGCCAGCGACTAGCACCTGCTTTACCTAATGAGCGTAAGCTATGCTCCCCATTAGATACTTCACCTAATGTTGCACGGCACTCAGATAAAATCTTGCGCATTTCACCAGAACGTAAACGAACAGTTACATAAGCACCTTCACGAGCAACTAATTGAACGTAAGCACCTGCTGAACGTGCAATTTGTGCACCTTTACCTGGCTTTAACTCGATTGCGTGAATTGTGCTACCCACAGGAATATTACGTAAAGGTAAAGAGTTACCAGATTTGATAGGTGCATGTGCACCAGCAATCAATTGGTCACCTGACTTAACACCTTTTGGCGCAATAATATAACGGCGCTCACCATCTGCATATTTTAATAATGCAATATGCGCTGTACGGTTAGGATCGTATTCAATACGTTCAACAACAGCAGGAATACCATCTTTATCATTACGACGAAAATCAATCAAACGATAATGTTGTTTATGACCACCGCCAATATGACGTGTAGTAATACGACCATTATTGTTACGACCACCAGTCTTGGACTTTTTCTCAAGTAGTGGTGCATAAGGAGCACCTTTATGTAACTCTGGAGTTACAACTTTAACTACGAAACGACGTCCTGCTGAGGTCGGTTTGCATTTAACTATAGCCATGAATGCTCCCTACCTTATTTATCTTGAGCAGCTAATGATTCGATAACACTGCCTGGCTTAAGAACAACGTAGGCTTTTTTCCAATCGCTTTCTTTACCTTTCGCAAAACGAACACGTCTTGTAGTTTTGCCAGACATTTCTCTTTTAACCTTACCTTTCACATTTAAGGTCATTACTTTAGCTACTTCAACTTTGAATAGTTTTTCAACTGCTTCTTTGATTTCAACTTTATTAGCGCTAGCAGCTACTTTGAAAGCAATGCGATCTTGACCGCCTTCTTCCAAAATTAGTTCTGACTTCTCAGTATGTAGAGGGGCAAGTAGAACGTTAAATAGACGAGCTTGTTCTAAACTCATGCTAATACCTCCTCAATTTTCTTAATAGCAGGTACAGTAATAAGCACCTTCTCATAAGCAATTAAACTGACTGGATCAGAACCAGTAACATCTACGTAATCAACGTTAGGTAAATTACGAGCCGCTAAGCATAGGTTACCATCAAATGCATCAGTAACGATTAATACATCTTTTAAATCTAATGCATGCAGTTTACTTACTAATTCTTTAGTTTTTGGGGCATCAACCGCAAAGTTTTCTACAACCACTAAACGATCAGTACGTACAAGCTCAGATAAAATTGAGCGAATAGCAGCACGATACATTTTACGGTTAAGTTTTTGTGAGTGATCTTGTGGCTTAGCAGCAAAAGTAGTACCACCACTACGCCAAATTGGACTACGGCTTGAACCTGCACGAGCACGGCCAGTTCCTTTTTGACGCCAAGGCTTTTTGCCACCGCCAGAAACTTCAGCACGCGTTTTTTGTGCACGACTGCCTTGACGGCCTGCCGCCATATAAGCCACCACTGCTTGGTGGATTAATGTTTCATTGTACTTTGCATCAAAGACAACTTGGTTTACTTCGATTGCGTTAGCACCGTTTACATTTAATTGCATTCTTTACCCCCTTAACCGCGAGCTTTAACAGCTGGACGCACGATCACATCACTACCAACAGCGCCAGGAACAGCTCCTTTTACTAATAGTAAGTTGCGCTCAGCATCAACACGAACGATTTTTAGGGACTGTACAGTAACGCGTTCAGCACCTAAGTGACCAGACATTTTTTTGCCTTTAAATACACGACCAGGAGTCTGACACTGACCGATGGAACCTGGCACACGGTGAGAAACTGAGTTACCGTGAGTATTGTCTTGACCGCGGAAATTCCAGCGCTTGATTGTACCAGCGAATCCTTTACCTTTTGATTGACCTGTTACATCAACCATTTGACCAGCTTCGAACATATCTACTTTAAGTTCGTCGCCTGCTTGGTACTCACCTTCGCTAAGACGGAATTCTAATACATCACGACCAGCAGCTACTTTTGCTTTTGCAAAATGACCTGCTTGAGGCTTAGTAACACGTGAAGCACGACGCCCACCCACTGTCACTTGTACAGCACGGTAACCATCTGTTTCTTCTGATTTGAATTGAGTAACGCGATTCGGCTCTACTTCAATAACAGTAACTGGAATCGAGATACCTTCTTCGGTAAAAATGCGGGTCATACCACATTTACGACCGATAACACCAATTGTCATATTTATACCTCTGTAAGTGTACGGGGCTCTCACCCGCTATGGCCGCCCATTTCAGAGCGTTACACGACTAAAGCAAAGCCTTAGCCGAGGCTGATTTGCACTTCAACACCTGCTGCAAGATCAAGCTTCATTAATGCATCAACTGTTTTATCAGTTGGTTGAACGATATCTAATACTCTTTTATGAGTACGAATTTCATATTGATCGCGCGCGTCTTTATTAACGTGCGGAGAAATCAACACGGTGAATCTCTCTTTACGAGTTGGTAATGGTATTGGACCACGAACTTGAGCCCCAGTACGTTTCGCAGTATCTACGATTTCCTGAGTTGATTGATCGATCAAGCGGTGATCAAATGCCTTTAACCGAATACGGATTTGTTGGTTTTGCATATTGACCTCAGACTCTAATAATTTTCAGCAGACGGAATATACCCACTGAAAAGAGGCGTAATTCTACGAGGAGTTCTAATGACTGTCAATCATTATTATTATTTTATTTCCACGTAATATCAGGGACTACCCTCTATTTAAATCGTCAAATTTGAAGCCTCTTTGAGACTCAATTACTAGTAATCTAAGCTAGCCGCTTTCGAAAATTAAATATTTAGTTACAATTTAATTTTTAATTTGTAAATTAAAGACAGATATCGATACCAGTTACTACATTCGATTAATGCATATAAATGTTTAAGTTCAAATAGCTTATTGATAAGTTAAGCCTCACCATCAATAAACACGTTCAACAGCGAACTTCGTTAAATCTACCATCGCTACTTTATAGATACTATCTGGGATTTGATCTAAAAAGCGTATTGCACGCTCTGCATAATCTTTAGCCAATTTTGCTGTGTAATCTAAAGCGCCTGTTTCTTTCACTATCTCACTAATCAACTGAAACTCTTCACCCTCGCCACGCTGAATAGCTTTACGAATAATAGCAGATTGCTCCTCGGTACCATTAGCCATAGCATAGATAAGGGGGAGTGTCGGCTTCCCTTCTGCAAGATCATCTCCTACATTTTTCCCTAACTCACTAATATCACCTTGATAATCTAACAAGTCGTCCACTAGCTGGAATGCAACGCCTAAAGCATCACCAAAACAGCGCAAAGCTTCACATTGCTCTTCAGGTGCACCCCCTAAAACAGCAGCGCTGTGTGTGGCCGCCTCAAACAGCATCGCCGTTTTACCACGGATAACTTCCATATAAATTTCTTCTGTTGTACTCGCATCACGTACACGAGATAACTGCAATACCTCTCCTTCTGCAATGATACGGGTGGCATGAGAAATCACCTGCATAATAGGCATCGAGTCTAACTTGACCATCATTTCAAAAGCGCGTGTATATAAAAAGTCACCCACCAACACGCTGGGGGCATTTCCCCAGATTGCATTAGCCGTTGACCGACCTCTACGCAATCCTGATGCATCAACTACATCATCATGCAATAATGTTGATGTATGAATAAATTCAATCAACCCTGCCAGCAAACAAAGGTCATCACCTTTTTTACCTACAGCATTTCCCGCTAATAAAACCAATAAAGGACGGAGGCGTTTTCCTCCTGCAGAAATAATATACTCTGCTATTTGCTCCACTAAAGGAACATTAGAGACTAATTGCCGCCGTATGATTTCATTAACACGGGAGAAATCATCAGTAATCACTTGATAGAAACTATGGTTTTTAGATTGAGCTGTCACACGAAATATTCCTTAAAAACATTGCTTGTAATGCTAGGGGGGCTGCAACTAAGTGTCAAGCATAATATTATTTTTAGAGTTCTTTTCCGCAAAGGCGATTATATACTTCCAATGTATCCTCATCTATAGATATAGTGTCTATTCTTTCATAAGGATGCGCATTAGATTCTTTTTCTTAACATCAGAAATCTAATACTCCTCTCCTGCATCTATATGAATGTAGTTTCCATAAAGGCCGTGTCGAAAAATATTAACAAATACCTTATCTCGGTAATAAACAGTTCTATTTGTTTTAGAGCTACTAGCCCAGCCAATACGCGCATCCGCCCAACTAATCAGCCCTTGCTTATTCTCTATATTCATAATACGCTCAGACTGCCCTTTATTTAAATGATTAGCTTTCGTCATCATTTCAACTATAAATCTATAATCTATATTGATATCTCTCTAAATATATTTTATCCATTTTTAAGTGCTTTTTAATATCAAAAAATAGTAAATCATATAAATCTACTTGCCTTGCATGAACAAGCAGAGTAAAATTCATTCCCCTGAAGTTGTCAGGCAAACTACCTGTCTTACGCAATAGCTAGTGTTTCCAGCATTAGCAGCCATGCCAGACCATTTATATTTATTCTAAAGTGTCGGGTGAGCAGGACTAACGGAGATTATTTAAATGTATGCAGTTATTGTAACTGGCGGCAAGCAATATAAAGTCGCTGAAGGTGAATACCTTAAAGTTGAAAAATTAGAAGTTCCAACAGGTGAAACTATCACTCTTGATAAAGTACTTCTAATTGCAGACGGTGAAAAAGTAAACATTGGTGCACCAGTAATTGATGGTGCTAAAGTGACAGCTGAAGTAATCAGCCAAGGTCGTCACGACAAAGTAAGAATCATCAAGTTCCGCCGTCGTAAGCACCACATGAAACGTCAGGGTCACCGTCAATGGTACACTGAAATTAAGATTACTGGTATTTCTGCCTAGAACCTTTTTGAGGAGTATATACTCATGGCACATAAGAAAGCTGGCGGTTCTACCCGCAACGGTCGTGACTCGGAATCCAAACGACTAGGTGTAAAACTATTTGGTGGACAAGTTGTTAAAGCAGGTAACATTCTTGTACGTCAACGTGGTACTCAATTCCACCCAGGATATGGTGTAGGAATTGGTAAAGACCATACTTTATTTGCTAAAGTTGATGGTGTTGTAAAGTTTGAAGTAAAAGGCCAATTTGGTCGTCGTTATGTAAGCATTGTTGCTGCATAATTTTACTATCTAAAAAACCCTGTCTTAGACAGGGTTTTTTTGTTTTTAGTACAAAATCTTTCTTCCCTCTTGCAAAGCCATTACAACTCATTAAACTAATAACTAATCTAATTTTAAATCCGTCGAGAGACGAAGGTAATCTATGAAATTCGTTGATGAAGTATCTATCCACGTCCAAGCAGGTGATGGCGGTAATGGCTGCATGAGCTTTAGACGTGAAAAATTTATCGAAAAGGGTGGTCCCAATGGTGGTGATGGTGGCGATGGTGGTTCTATTTATTTAGAAGCAGCCGCCAACCTTAATACATTGGTTGATTATCGTTATACCCGTCGCTTCCAAGCACAACGCGGCGAAAATGGTGGTAGCACTGATTGTACAGGTGCAAAAGGAGAAGATCTTATACTTCCCGTCCCCATTGGAACAACCATCATTGATGCAAATACACTTGAAATCATTGGTGATTTAACTCAAGAAGGCCAACGCATTATGGTTGCTCAAGGCGGTTGGCATGGTTTGGGGAATACTCGTTTTAAATCGAGTACCAATAGAGCACCGCGCCAAACGACACCCGGTAAACCTGGTGAGGCACGGGATCTAAAACTTGAACTAAAAGTTATTGCGGATGTTGGCTTACTTGGTTTACCTAATGCAGGTAAAAGTACCCTTATTCGCAGTGTATCCGCAGCTAAAGCGAAGGTAGCAGACTATCCATTTACAACCATTGTTCCAAACCTAGGAGTTGTTAGCGTCAGTCGCTTTAAAAACTTCGTGATCGCAGATATTCCAGGCTTAATTGAAGGGGCATCAGAGGGCAGTGGTTTAGGAACACGATTCTTAAAACACTTAACCCGTACAAGGTTATTATTGCATCTTATTGATATGGCACCCATCGATGGTACAGATCCTGTAGATGCTGCAACAACCATTATTAATGAGCTAGAAAAATTTAGTCCTTCTTTATTAGAGCGCGATCGTTGGCTAGTTTTAAATAAAGCCGATCAACTACTAGAGGAAGAACAGCAAGAAATTAAAAATACCATTGTAGAAAGATTACAGTGGGAAGGTCCTGTATTTATTATTTCCGCAAGTGAACGTCAAGGAACTGAAGAACTCGCCCAAGCAGTGATGCGTTACTTAGATGAACGCACATTAAGAATTGAAGAAGATCCGGACTATGCAGCCTATATGAAAGATCTGAATCAACGCATTGATGATGAAGCACGTGCTCGCCTACAAGCATTGGATGATGCAAGAGCATTACGCCGTAGTGGACTGAAAGCAGCAGAAGAAGATTTCGATGATGACTGGGATGATGATGACGAAGACGGTCCTGAAATTATCTATGTTCGCTAGTTATTGAGTTTATTCAATAACTAGTGTAATCAAAAACTAAGTTCAAAATTAATTACTTGTTTAAGCTAGGCCGTGTTGGTATTAATTAGCTTTTTTTTGATTATTTGTTTCAATTTGCAGTTAATATTTACTTAAGTGAGGAACTACTATGGAAATTTGTTCAGCATGCTCAATGCCCTTAGATAATGAAGGCTTTGTTAGTCTTAGAAAAGATGGATATGTCTTTTGTATTTACTGTGTTAATGAAAACAAAGAAATAAAATCATGTGAGGATATTTTTGAAGGTGGTATTCAATATTTTATCAATGAAGAGCATTTTACAAGAGATTATGCTGAAAAAGTAGTACGAAAAAATATGTATATCCTTCCTTACTGGCAAAATAATCCTGCAGCTTGTTTAGAAGGTGACATGCTCACGGATGAAGAATTCCAAAATTTATTTAAAACAAGTTAGTTTATAATTGATTCATTTTAAGCGATGAATTACGTCTACAGCTGTAGAAGTAATAGACTATTGCTTTTTGAGCTAATACATAAAGTGATTATTGCTATTTATTAGTAATCTTTGGCGATGGATACCTATTAGTTATTTATAATGTCTAATCCTAACAACAGTAGTGGCAAATCCTTTGCAACGACATATTGCTCTGCACCAACTCCCATAGCGATATATAAAAGAGCATTACATGCTTTGCGCCAAGTGGCTGCTTGATAAATGCTGTCCATATCATGCTTACTCCCATCTTTACCAACTAACTCGCAAGCTCTTTGTCGCAGTAAATAATCAACCGCTAAAAAACCACTATATATGGGTGAGCTCTCTTCAGCGAATCCTATTGCCAATGTAGAGCTATGATCTGCATCATGATGCATAGTTAACTTTGTTGCTTTTTTCAGCCAACAATTCCACGCATTTGCATAGGCTCTATCACTGATTGGATTAGCAAAGCGTGCCAACTCTTCAACTTTTAACAAAGTTAACCGCTTAATTTTATCTAATAATTGGCAGATTCCTTCTCCCTGAAGTCCAAATAATAAAGAACAAGGTAATTGCTTAATAGGTTTAATGGCGATAGCGGGCAGATACCCCTCATTGGAAATTGAAAAGGCTTGAATAACTTGCACAAACCATAAATTTCCAGGCCAATGATTAACAATTATATTGGCCACGTCCTCATAAACACGCCAAGGAACTATGGTTGTATTAAGTTTTTTTCCAACATCACTGAGTTGCAATGCGTTTTGTTCAGTAAGATCATCATAAATAAATCCATATATCGTACTGGTCATATTTTTATTGCTGTATCAGCAACCTCATAACCTGATGATAGGCAACGACCTAACCATTCTTCAACAAATTGATTTAATTGTTTTTTTTCATCTGGCTGATGCATAGCTTTATTAGGATAAGCATACACTCCCTTAAAGTTTCTGGTATTTTTAGCGAATACAACTTCAGCTAATTTAGCATCATGGTAACAACGAATATATAGCTCAGGGCTAGGCAGCCAAACAAGTAAATTATCCTGCTTTAACAATAAATAAGAAGTATAAGGACTATTCTCAATAATAGAAAAATTTAGACGTGTTTTTATCCTCTGCTCTGCAGTGAATGCAAAACAACGTTTATATCCATCCTCTCGCATACGAGGCAATAACCGTATTAAACATGCATAATTACGTTCATAGATTGCATGCAAACCAGATAAATCAACCGCATATGTTTCTTTATTCATCACCCCCATTGTTGACGGACTCGATCTCTATTTAGCATAAGCCATTGCAATGCAATAATGCTGGCCGCATTCTGAATTAAACCCTGTTGTAAATTAGTAACTGCTTGCTCATATGTCCAAACATGGGTACGAATATCTTCACCCTCAGACTCCAAACCATGTACACCACCGGCTTCACTGCTATCACAACGACCTAGATATAAATAAATATATTCATCACTCCCTCCCACAGAAGGGTAGTATTGTGAAATAGGTAGTAAATCAGTAATTTCTAAGTTTGCCTCTTCTAGCGCTTCACGATAAGCCACATCTTGCGGATCTTCATCTTTTTTATCAATTAAACCTGCTACTAGCTCAAGCATCCAAGGATTAGCACTTTTTTCTATTGCGCCAACCCGAACCTGCTCAACAAAAACCACCTTATCTTGTATAGGATCATAAGGCAACATACAAACAGCATCAGGCCTGACGAAAAGCTCTCTCGTTATTACTGCGCTTTGTTCTCCTGAGAATAGTTTATGCCGTAGCTTTAAACGATCTAAACGATAAAACCCTTGAAAACAATGCTCACGTGCTATAATTTCAACAGCTTTACTGCTCATAGCTGTTTTATTTTTTAAATCAATGAAGGGATCAAACGATTTTGTCATCTTACAAATATCTCTTTATCATAATATAGCTCATTATAAACCATCTAAGGTTTTAACTCCTCCCCCCAGCGTGGAAAGTCTTCAACCTCTAAACCAAATAAATCCAATGATCTCACCACAGTATGATGAACAATATCATTCAATGATTTTGGCTTATCGTAAAAAGCAGGTACAGGAGGCATAATAATCCCCCCCATTTCACTCACCGCCAACATCTGCTTTATATGACCAGTATGTAACGGCGTTTCCCTCAACATAAGCACCAAACGACGTCGCTCCTTTAACACGACATCAGCCGCACGTGTTAATAAATTTGAAGAGACACAATTGGCTATTTCTCCCATCGTCCTCACTGAACAGGGAGCAATTAACATACCTAATGTTTTAAATGAACCACTTGAGATTGCCGCGCCGATATCACTGATGGTGTAATTAAAATCGGCAAGGGCACGAACATCTTCTTTTATAAACTCCGTTTCATACTCACGGGTTAACTCAGCTGGTTTTGTAATCACCAAGTGTGTTTCAACATCGAGTGCTTTCAAAAGTTTTAACGCATGAACGCCATAAACGAAGCCTGTTGCTCCCGTAATACCTATAATTATCCGCTGCCTAGCCATTCTTAATAATACCTATTACCCTTATTCACTCACTGCTTATCAACTGTAAAAAATACTAGAGTGCTTCTAATACATATTGATTAATAGTCTCATCGGGAACTTCTACCAAACTAACAAAATAAACTTGATCATCTAGAACATCATTTTCATCATCCTTAAAGTACCAAATCAGATAGCTACCTAACTGGTAAATGACAAGATCATCATAGTTTACTACCTGTTGCCAGCCCTGCTCTTGATAAAGCTGTGCTAACTCTTGATCTAGCAAATTAGAACAAAAACTATATTCTGCCCCTTGAGCTACTTGATAATATAGCATCAATGCTAAAAAGTTCTTTAAATTAAACCCTAATTCATGGCTGGGAGTATCTTCATCACATTGAAAAACATTTCCTTGCTCATTAACAGCCCAATAACATTCACCCTGATTTTCTTCTAAAAAAACCAATAAGTCATCTTTTATATAAAGTTGCTCAGGCAAAGCAAATAGCTGAAAAGCGCTCATAAATTGCGGTAACTTACCAACCGTTTGATAAAACTCCTTAAGTGCAGAAGGAATTGTCAAACCCAGTCTTTTTTCTTCACTTCCTAAAATTGTTGGCTCTATCCCTTCCTGTGCAGTTAGTTGTCGGCCCAATAGGCTCTCAGCAATCGACTGATACGATAATTGGAGATAACTTTCTTGTGTCATAGTACGTACTCTTATTTCAATTTGAACCAACTCACAGTATTCATGAACCTTTTGCTATTGGCAATGAGTTTATTAATAATGCAAAAAAGTTATTTTTATATTTACCCTCGCTTATACTCATGAATCTAGTCTAAAATAATCTTAAAAAAATTCCTAATAAAAACAAATAAATTATTTTAAATCATATAGATATAAAAATAAAAATCACCATTATTGTTTTAGCTACTAATATCTAATACTCATACATAAAAATTCGAACTATGCTATAGAAGTAATAATAGAAACATGATTTTTTTTGAAAAAAAAGGAAGTAATCATGACAGTGATTATGCCCTAATAAACTTTCTTTATATTAGGTTATATGTATGCATAATTTATTATCGGAAATTCGTTATTCAACGGTTAAACTTACTATTTTTGTATTAACCTTATTTTTTCTTATCACACTAACCACTATATTCTATAATTACTACCGTCTTGATAGTAACTATAAAAAACAAGTTGCTTCTGATGCAACACTTGTCATTAATCAAATAGACCATATACTCGATGAATTTAATCTTCCCATGTATGCAGCCATTGAAGAGTTAAAAAGCAGCTCATGTGATATACAAGAATACAACCTAAAAAGAGTTGTCGAATCTAGTCAATGGTTTAGATCATTGACTGTTTTAAATAATGGCGAAATTATCTGCTCATCATTCTTCGAACCAAATCAATACAATTCGGATATAGTAGGTTATTATACAAAGCAAAAACTAAGTTTATTGTCTTCCAAGTTTTTAGCACCACAAATGCCTATCATTAGCTATCGTATCATACGGGGGGATTGGTCTGCATTCATCACCATGCATGCCTCTACGTTTCTAAATATACTATCATCCACTCATCTCTCTAATCATGGCTATCTTATTATCAATGACGATTGGATAAATACCCAAGATCAAATGTTATCCAATAATCGAGTCATCAATGATAACTTATTAATGTTTGCCTCAGACAAATACCCATTTAAAATTGCCTTTGACCTCAATACCGTGACATGGAGTGAAAAATCTATTGTCTCTTATTTTCTACTTGCAATTATATTATTTGCATCGTTTGTTATATCACTGCTATACATATTTTTAACGGCCCCCAGACGTAATTTCCAACAAGCTCTTTTGAGAAATGAACTCATTCCTTACTATCAACCTGTTATTTCAGCTGCCGACCAAAAATGGTGCGGGGTTGAAGTACTAGCTCGCTGGCAACACCCAAAAAAAGGACTTATAATGCCAGGACAATTCATTGGTTTAGCTGAACGCTCGAAGCTAATTATTCCAATGACTAAACAGCTGATGAAAATAGTGGCTGAAAACTTATTAGCCAACATTAACTGTCTTCCAAACCCTTTTTATATTGGCTTTAATATTCATTCATCACACTTACAACATCATGATCTAATTGATGACTGTAAAAACTTTTTAGCTACATTTCCCCCAAACACCATCACTCTCACGATAGAGATTGTAGAAAGCCACTTTGTTGAATCAACTAATAATCTACCAACGCTACTAAATGAATTCCATAAAATTGGTGTTACTGTTGCGATAGATGACTTTGGAACAGGTTACTCTAATTTTGGCTATTTACAAAAATATAAAATAGATCACTTAAAAATTGATAGGTTATTTGTGTCAAGGATCTGTAATACGCCTTCTGAGACCCATTTAATAGAGACCATCATCTCACTTGCCAAGAAGTTAAATATGGATCTTATAGCTGAAGGGGTAGAAACTATTGAACAACTCCATTATTTAACACGTCAAGGAGTCGAGTTTATACAAGGTTTTCTTTTCAGCAAGCCAATACCATTAAATGAGATGCTTGTATTACTCACCAAACCAATGAAGCGGATCAAACCTCCCATGATCATCCATCAATTATCCTTCGATAAGAAAATAGTAAAAATAATTTAGAAATTATAACTTATTCTTTATAATGACTAGATGAGCTATAAAACACTATTAGAATCCCCTTGGCGCTTTGATTTTCCAGCCTTGTGTAACTTTAGCAATGATAAGTTAACATGGCTAGATAGCGCTGCGACTACACAAAAGCCAAATATGGTGATTGATTGCATTACCCAATATTACCAACAAGGCTGTGCGAATATTCATCGTGCTCAATACCCGCTAGCAACAAAGATCACTCGCGGATTTGAAAATGTACGCCAAAAAGTAGCTGATTTTTTACATGCACAATCAAGCGATCAACTCATATTCACACGCAGTACCACTGAAAGTATTAACTTACTCGCCTATGGCCTAGAAAGCTATCTCCCAAATACTGGAAATATTGTAATCAGCGCACTCGAACACCATGCCAATCTATTACCATGGCAACAACTAGCTAAACGCAAAGGTCTTAAACTCATCGTACTCCCCTTCACACAAGAAGGTATTATAGACTTAGAGATTGCAGAAACACTCATAACAAATCAAACAAGGCTTGTCGCTATTAGTCAAATGTCAAATGTGTTTGGTACATTGCAACCTATCAAACAAATCATTGAACTAGCTAAGAAATTTAATGCACTCTCCGTTATTGATGGTGCTCAAGGTATTGTGCATCACCCCACCAATGTCACCCAACTTAACTGTGACTTTTATGTATTTTCTGGACACAAGCTTTTTGCACCTGAAGGTGTTGGCATACTCTATGGAAAAGCAGGCAGCCTCACTAAACTTAACCACTGGCAGTTTGGAGGGGAAATGGTACAGTCAGCAGACTACGAGACAGCACAGTTTTATCCTGCGCCATTGGGATTTGAAGCTGGAACAAGTGCCATTGGGGCAGTATTAGGCTTAGGCGCAGCTATTGATTACCTAAACGCACAAAATAGAACTGATATTACTGCCCATGAGCAAGCATTAATCCATCAATTATTGACAGGGCTTTTACAAAGAAAATCTATTCATGTGTTAGGTAACCCTCATTCATCACTGGTGAGTTTTTATATAGAAGGAATGCACCCGAGCGATATAAGCCATTTATTAGCAGAACAAAATATAGCTATTCGTGCAGGGCAACATTGCTGCATGCCTTTATATCAAACACTGGGATTAAATGGCGCTATCCGTGTTTCATTAGCACTCTACAATAATAGTGCTGACCTACAATGTTTCTTTGATGCTTTAGATAAAGCCATAGAGTTATTAACATGAACCTAGATGCTCAAAATCTTTTCTCTACATTCCAGCTAAACAAAAGTTGGGAACAAAAAATGCGATTACTAATGCAATTAGGGAAGAACCTATCCCCACTTACAGAAGTTGAAAAAACGGACAAAAATCAAGTCAAAGGCTGTGAAAGTCAAGTGTGGTTAGTGAGTACAAAGCAAGATGATCAATGGTATTTTAAAGCAACCAGTGAGGCACGGCTAATACAAGGGCTACTTGCTGTATTGCTAACACGCATTAATGGCTTAACCGCAAAAGAAATTAACGAAATTGATTTAGACGATTGGTTTCAACAATTAGGACTGGTTAAACAACTCTCAAGTTCACGTAGAGATGGCTTAAGTGCTATTTTTAAAAAGGTAAAAGCAGTCACTTAACAGACATAAAAAACGGTAATTTACTTCATTTTAAAATAAGTAAATTACCGTTAAAAATCATACTACATATTTTGACGAATACCCGCCACTAACCAAGGTTTATTTTCACCTTGTTCACGCTCCATCCGCCAGCTTTCATTAAATGCTTCGCCTTGATCAAAACGCGATGTTTTAGCAACGCCTGTAAAGGTTAATGTTGCTATTGTTTTTTCCGGTGTATCATCAACACCATCTAAAACCACATTTAAATCATCAATATAAGTTGATTGATAACCACTTCCTTCCTCAGTACGCTCTTGTTTTAAGAAAGTTAATATTTCTGGCGTAACATACTCAGCTATTTTATCCATTTCGTTGGCATCCCAATGCTCTTGCAGTGCCATAAAATGGTCTCTTGCGGCGGAAAGAAAAGCCGTTTCATTAAACCAAGCTGGAGCATTAATAACAGGAGCAACCGATGAGGTAGCCCTTTGAGTGCCAAAAATAGGCTGCTGGGTAGACTGATCTTGATAAGCATTGATGTTGCTATTAACCCCTTGTTGTTGTGGGTTCATTCGGCCTCTTATAAAGCGAATAACAAAAAATGCTAACAATGCAACAATAATAATATCAAAGAAGTTTATACCACTAAAACCGCCCCCCATAAACAGAGAAGCCAATAAGCCTCCTGCCACTAAACCCGCTAGAGGCCCCATCCAACTTCTACCAGGTGCTGCTTGTGGATTATTAGGTTGATTTGCTGGCCGGTTAGGCGTTGCTTGACGAGTTTGATGTGAAGGCGCTTTCCCAAAAGAACGCCCACCACCAAAACGTCTTGCCTCGGCATCAAAACTCACTACCATGATCGACACAGCAAGAAAAACAATCGAAAAAAAACTTAAAACACGTTGCATTAAAAAACCCTCTCCCCTTTATAATTAATCTTATTATAATTAATGTTATAGTATGGATAATCAAGAAGTAATAATATTTTTTCCTTTCTTTTTTTTACAAGATATTAACTCACCAAAAATGTTGGCAATCATCGTAACAATAAAGAAAACAAAGGAACTATGACTACTATAATGAATGAGGTATCATAACAGGATTTTAAATGGTATTTCTAGAATCATTTTGGCAAATAGTCAACACACTATTTATAGCAAAGGTCTATACAGCACATGATTAAAAATGGATAACACATGGAATTAAAAACAAAGAACTTTTTATCCTTCTTTATATGCGTTGTACTCAGCACTTTTTGTATGCTTACCCAAGCAAGACCCCAGCATGCAATGACACTTTATAATGAAACACCTAAATACCCTGCTAACTTCAAATCTTTTGACTACGTAAACCCTAACGCACCCAAAGGGGGAACTCTCAGATTATCAAGCAATGGCGGTTTTGACTCACTCAACCCATTCATTGCTAAAGGCACTTCTGCCGATCAACTTAATCTCATTTATGACACTTTGATGGCTCCATCCCTTGATGAGCCTAACACAAAATATGGGCTTATCGCAGAAAAGATGGATAAAGCACCCGACTCTAGTTGGGTACGTTTCTATCTACGAAAAGAAGCCAGATTTCATGATGGGCACCCCATTACTGCTGAAGACGTTGCCTATACGTTCAATCTTATTCGCAAAGAAGGTCATCCTTTTTATCGCCAATATTATGCAGATGTTGATAAAGTCATTATAGAAAATAATCATCAGGTATTATTCACATTTAAAGTCAAAAATAATCGTGAACTCCCAATGATAGTGGGCGACATTGCCATACTCCCCAAACACTACTGGCAAGATAAAAACTTTAATACCACATCTCTCACGCCCCCATTAGGAAGTGGTCCTTATAAGATATCTGAAGTAAAACCTAATGCAAGCATCCACTATGAGCGCGTAAAACACTGGTGGGCAAAAGATTTACCAGCCGTCAAAGGCTTTTATAATTTTGACAAAATCATTATTGACTATTATCGTGACATGGCTGTTGCTTTAGAGGCATTCAAAGCAGGGCAATTTGACTTTAATCTTGAGTACTCAGCCAAAAGTTGGGCTACAGGTTACCAAAGCAAGCCACTAAAAGAAGGTAAAATAATAAAAAAAGAAATCACTAATCATAACCCTGCCGCTATTCAAGGTTTTGCATTTAACATTCGTCGCCCTATCTTTCAAAATGAAAAAGTTCGTGAAGCTATCAGCTTACTGTTTGATTTTGAATGGTCAAATCGCCAATTATTTTATAATAGCTATAAGCGCCTTAGCAGTTACTTTGATAACTCAGAAATGGCAGCGCATGAGCTCCCTACAGCAGAAGAGCTGACAATTCTAGAACCCTATAGAGGCAAAATTCCAGAAGAAGTATTTACCACCGTATTTACAGCCCCAAAATCTGATGGCTCAGGTATTATTCGTGAACAACAACGAAAAGCTTATCGCCTTTTACAAGAGGCAGGTTATGAAATCAAAGATGGCAAAATGGTTGATAAAGACGGTAAACAACTTTCTTTTGAGTTTCTAATGTTCCAAACAAACCTTGAGCGTGTATTATTGCCTTTTAAAACCAATCTAGCTGAAATTGGTATTGATATGGAAATCAGGCGCGTCGATCTTTCCCAATACATCAACCGTATCCGATCACATGATTATGACATGGTTTCTTATATTTGGGGGCAAAGCAATTCACCGGGGAACGAGCAACGAAATTATTGGTCATCATTCAACGCCGATGTTGTTGGTAGCCAAAACATTATTGGCTTAAAAGACCCTGTGGTAGATCAACTGGTTGAACAGCTGATTCAAGCAGACTCAAGAGAAAGCTTAATCTTGCATACTAGAGCATTAGACAGAGTATTACAGTGGGGACACTATGTTGTTTGGAATTACTATACAGACAAATGGCGGATTGCTTACTGGAATAAATTTGGACAACCCACTAAAGCGCCAGATTATGATTATGGTCTTTATACATGGTGGTCACTTGATATACCAACTGACCAACCAAAATCTAACGCTATGCCAACCCATAGCGATAAGATAAAAAACTAGGAATATTACCTATGTCAGACTATATATTAAGGCGACTACTACTCATTATTCCAACCTTATTTGGTATTCTTTTATTAAACTTTGTCATCATTCAAGCCGCCCCTGGAGGCCCCGTTGAACAAACGATTGCTAAATTAGAAGGCTTAGACACATCAGGGGGAGCAGCAAGCCGAGCGACCGGTGGTGGAGGCGACGTTAAATCAGGCAGTGGTTATCGAGGAGCGCAAGGTTTAGATCCCGACTTAGTTGAAGACATCAAAAAAATGTATGGCTTTGACAAACCCGCAACACAGCGCTTTTGGATCATGGTCAAAAACTATGCTACCTTCGATTTGGGCAATAGCTTCTATAGAGATACCAAAGTCACTGACCTTATCTTAGAGAAAATGCCCGTCTCCCTTTCATTAGGGCTGTGGAGTACATTAATTATGTACCTCGTTTCTATTCCCTTAGGAATTACCAAAGCAGTACGACACAATAGCAAATTTGATATTTGGACCAGTAGCATTGTTATTATTGGTTATGCAATCCCCGCTTTTTTATTTGCCATTTTATTGATCATCCTTTTTGCGGGGGGGAGTTATTTCGACTGGTTTCCACTGCGAGGTCTTGTCTCTAATAATTTTGATACCCTCAGCTTATTTGAAAAAATAAAAGACTATTTCTGGCATCTCGCGCTACCTATCACAGCACTGGTTATTGGTAACTTCGCCACACTCACCTTTTTAACTAAAAATAGTTTCTTGGATGAAATCAGCAAACAGTATGTCATCACCGCGCGTGCCAAAGGGCTCTCCGAAAAACAAGTGCTATACGGTCATGTTTTTAGAAATGCCATGTTAATTGTTATTGCGGGTTTTCCTAGTGCATTTATGGGACTTTTCTTTACAAGCTCTCTGCTGATTGAGGTCATCTTCTCCTTAGATGGGCTCGGACTTTTAAGCTTTGAGTCTGCTATCAACCGCGACTACCCCGTCGTATTTGGCACACTGTTTATTTTTACCCTGTTAGGTCTTCTCATGAAGCTATTAAGTGATTTGTGCTATTGCCTAGTAGACCCTCGTATTGATTTTGCAAACAGGGAACACTAACATGCTACTTATGAACCACTTTTCTCCCCTTAATCAACGCCGATTCGCACAATTTAAAGCAAATAAACGTGGCTGGATATCCTTATGGATTTTTATCACCCTTTTTATTTTTAGCTTAGTGGCTGAAATTATTGCTAATGATAAGCCGCTTGTCCTTCGCTATGACAACCATTGGTACTTCCCAATTTTTGTTCGCTACAATGAAGATATTTTTGGTGGTGATAATCCGCTTCCATTAGAAGCAAACTACAAAGGCCCCTATATTCAAAAGTTAATTGAAGAAAAAGGGGGATGGATGATTTGGCCGCCCATTCGCTTTAACTACCAAAGCATTAACTACGATCTCAAAGAACCTGCACCCTCGCCTCCATCATTACAAAACTGGTTAGGAACAGATGACCAAGGCCGAGATGTTTTAGCACGTATTATTTATGGTTTTCGTATTTCTATACTTTTTGCATTAACACTCACCCTCATTAGCGCTTTTATTGGCGTTATTGCAGGGGCTATTCAAGGTTATTATGGTGGTTGGGTAGACCTTATAGGCCAACGCTTTATTGAAATTTGGTCAGGTCTTCCCATGCTATACCTACTCATTATTTTATCTAGCTTTGTCCAGCCTAACTTTTGGTGGTTATTAGGCATCATGCTACTATTTTCATGGATGACCTTAGTCGATGTCGTTCGCGCTGAATTTTTACGAGGGCGTAATCTTGAGTATGTCAGAGCAGCTCGTGCTTTAGGAATGCGTAATGGCGGTATTATGTTTAAACACATATTACCTAATGCAATGGTATCTACCATGACATTCTTGCCCTTTATATTAACAGGTGCTATTGGCATCCTCACCTCGTTAGACTTTCTTGGTTTTGGTTTACCGGCAGGAGCCCCCTCTTTAGGTGAGCTAGTTAAACAAGGAAAAGAGAATCTACAAGCCCCATGGCTGGGTATCAGTGCATTCTCAGTGTTAGCCATTATGCTGTCACTGCTTGTTTTCATTGGTGAAGCGGCGCGTGATGCGTTCGACCCAAGGAGATAAGAATGACCGACAACTTAATGGAAATTCATGACCTTTCTGTCGAGTTTACGACAGAAAATAACGTACACCGTGTAGTAGATAATATTAGTTTTAATATTCCTAGAGGCAAGACAGTTGCACTGGTTGGTGAAAGTGGCTCTGGTAAATCTGTGACAGCTTATTCTATTTTACGCCTGTTACCACCTGATACAGCTAAAACCCCCACCGGCACAATTATTTACGACAATAAAGACCTGCTAAAACTCCCCATCAAAAGCATGCGCGCTATTCGAGGCGATCGAATTGCGATGGTATTCCAAGAACCAATGACATCACTTAATCCTCTCCATAAAATCAGCAAACAAATCGGAGAAGTGCTTTATTTACATAAAGGGATAAGGGGAAAGAAAGCCGAACAACGTATTATTGAGCTTTTAACCCTCGTAGGCATAGAGAAGCCTGAAACAAAACTCAACTCACTGCCTCATCAACTTTCAGGAGGACAGCGCCAACGGGTAATGATCGCCATGGCATTGGCCTGTGAGCCTGAATTATTAATTGCCGATGAGCCAACAACCGCTTTAGACGTCACAATCCAATTAAAAATTTTAGAACTTCTTAAAGAACTACAAGCACGCCTTGGAATGTCATTACTAATTATTAGCCATGACTTAAATATAGTTAAACGTCTTGCTCACTATGTGTTTGTCATGAAAGATGGAAAAATTATTGAGCAAGCCGATTGTGAACAACTATTTTCTACCCCCCAACAACCCTATACAAAAGAACTACTTGCCGCTGAACCAACAGGAACACCCTCCTCTAGAAAACTAGGTGCGGAACTCCTGAAAGTTGATGATTTAAAAGTCTGGTTTCCCTTACCTAAAAAGCTACTTAGCCGACAACAAGACTACTTCAGAGCTGTTGACGGGATTGATATCACTCTCCGCCAAGGAGAAACACTGGGCATTGTCGGTGAGAGTGGCTCAGGCAAATCTAGTTTAGGGCTAGCGATATTAAGGTTATTAAAAAGCCAAGGCAGAATAAACTTTCAAGGTTTAAATATCGCTCAATACTCCCAAAGCCAAATGCGCCCGATCCGTCGACAAATGCAAGTTGTCTTCCAAGATCCTTACGGCAGTTTAAGTCCACGCTTATCTATAGGGCAAATTATTGGAGAAGGGCTTAAAATTCATCACATAGGTTCGCGAGAAGAGCAAGAAACTGCTATCATTAACGTTTTGCATGAAGTTGGCTTAAGCCCTGATAGTATAAACCGTTATCCCCATGAGTTTTCAGGAGGACAACGTCAGAGGATTGCTATTGCACGCGCACTAGTATTAAAACCCTCGCTTATTTTATTAGATGAACCAACCTCAGCATTAGACCGTACGGTACAAAAACAAATAGTAGAGCTTCTTAAAACGCTCCAAGAGAAGTATAATCTTGCTTATTTATTTATTAGTCACGACTTGGCCGTGGTAAAAGCACTTAGCCATCAGCTATTGGTCATAAAGTCTGGACACGTTGTAGAAAAAGGCTCTACAGAGCAACTTTTTTCTGCTCCACAACATCCTTATACAAAACAATTGTTGGAGGCTGCTTTTTTAACTCCAATCAATAACGAGACAACCATTCCAAAAGAGGAATAAATTATGGGTTTTTTAACAGGTAAGCGTGCGCTAATTGTTGGCGTAGCTAGTAAATTATCAATCGCATCTGGTATTGCAGCAGCAATGCACCGTGAAGGAGCTGAGCTTGCTTTTACTTATCAAAATGACAAGTTAAAAGGACGTGTAGAGGAGTTTGCTGAGGGTTGGGGTTCAAGCAAAGAACTTTGCTTTCCATGTGATGTTGCCAGCGATGAGCAAATTGATCAAGTCTTTGCTGACCTTAGTGAAAAATGGGATGGCCTAGACATTATCGTTCACGCAGTTGGCTTTGCACCTGGTGATCAACTAGATGGAGACTTTACCAGTGTAACAACACGTGAAGGTTTCAAAATTGCTCATGATATCAGCTCTTATAGCTTCGTAGCCTTAGCTAAAGCGGGCCGTAAAATGTTAGAAGGCCGTAACGGTTCGTTAATAACCTTATCTTACCTTGGTGCTGAACGTACCATGCCTAACTACAACGTAATGGGTATGGCAAAAGCCAGCCTTGAGGCCGGTGTTCGTTACTTAGCAGGTAGTTTAGGCCCTGAAGGTATTCGTGTTAATGCTATTTCTGCAGGCCCTATCCGTACATTAGCGGCATCAGGCATTAAAAGCTTCCGTAAAATGTTAGCAGCAAATGAGCGTCAAACCCCTCTTCGCCGTAATGTAACGATTGATGAAGTAGGTAATGCAGCAGCTTTCTTATGCTCTGATTTAGCATCAGGTATATCAGGTGAAATCCTTTATGTTGATGGTGGCTTCAATACAACAGCCATGGGAACATTAGAAGACTAATAGATCTACCGCCCAGCACTACTGGGCGGCAAATCTGATGCAATAGAAAGGAACTCAAACAATGCCGTCATATAAGTTACCTTTCACGGTTAGCTCCTTACTATTCGCTTGTTCAAATGTTCTTGCACTCCCTATCAGCATAGGCTCTATTGAGGGCCAATTAGATACTGAGCTCTCCTTAAAAAACCAATGGGCAACCACTAAACCTGATCATTACTTTATTGGCAGCAGTAATGGTGGGAGAGGCTTTGCTAGTACAAGTGATAATAATCGCTTAAATTTTAAAAAAGGTGATAGTTTCTCTCGCTTACTCAAAGGTAAAAATCGCTTACACCTTAAATACCAAGATTATGGGTTAGTCGTTAGTGCTCAATACTGGTACGATTTTGTCGAGAAGAACCAACACCAAGCATTTGCTAATATCAGTGATCGCGGTCGTTACAGCAACTCACGTGGATCAGGTGCACAATGGCAAGAAGCCTTCATTTATCACCACTACCAGATTCAAGGCAAACAAGGAACGATTAAGCTTGGTAGACAATACCTCAACTGGGGTGAAGAACAATTTTTTTTAGGTGGCATTAATATTATCAATCCAATGGATTATCGAGAAGGTTGGCGCCCTGATATGGATACAAGAGCTGAGCGTGTTCCTGTCAACCTATTGTCTTTCTCTCAGCAATTAACCGATAAGCTCTCTACTGATTTATTTTATCAGTTAGACTGGAGGCCTGATGCCGATGCGAATTGTAACTCCTTTTTCGCAATGACAGACTATACGACTCATGGATGCTCTAACAATCTTCGTGTACTCGAAGGAAGTAACCAGCTCTCAGCGGGTGATTTAAATGCACTCAATGGCCTCAATATTACGCCAGAGGGTATTCTAGTGCGACAAACTAAAGACCAACGCCCTAAAACATCAGGGCAATTTGGTATTGCCATCAATTACTATGCAGAACCCCTAGGAGCTGATCTCGGGTTTTATGCCATCAACTATCATAGCCGAACAGCATTTATTAATGGCCGAACAGCCAGTCAAAGTGCTATCAACCAAGCGGCAGGACTGGCACAACTAACACCTAGTTGGTTAGCAGGTAATAGTAGTTACTTTATGAAATACCCTGAGAATATTCACCTCTATGGCGTTAGTTTTAATAAAGATATCCGTGCTGATTTAACATGGCGCGGGGAGTTCAGCTACCGCCCCAATATGCCCATCCAAGTTAGCCCTGTTGAACTTTTTAATACCACAACTAACGGCCCAATAGCATCCATTGCTAATCAAACAATTAAGGGGTATGACCGAAAGCGTGTTAGCCAATTCCAAACCAGTATTACCCAAACGGCTAATGAAGCCATGGGCGCAGAAGAATTTAAGCTAACCTCAGCCATAGGCATGGTTTACGTAGCAGGGCTTGATAACCAAACACTCTATGGAAGAGATGCAGTCTTTGGCAATGCCTATAACTGTTCAGCCCTGACAAACTATTGTGAAAAAAATGGCTTTACTACACGCTTTTCATGGGGCTACAGAATACGCGGGGAGTGGGATTACCAAAACATTTTCATCTCACGACTTTCTCTTAAACCAAGCATAAGCTGGCTGCATGATATCCAAGGCTACTCCCCTAGCAATGAAGCTACTTTTGTTGAGGGGCGTAAAGCTTTAAGTTTAGGACTTAAAGCAGAATATCTGAGAACTTATTATGTAAGCCTCAACTATACTAACTTTTTTGGCGGTCGTTATAATACGTGGGCAGACAGAGACTTTGCTAGTTTAGAAATAGGGCTTAAGTTCTAAATGGTAACTTAATTCACTGGGCGGAAAAGCCCATTAAACTCTGTTAATCTTCACACTATACTTAACTGCAGAATCAATAAATAAAGTGTTGAGTTACCTTATTTATTGATGTTAGATTAATTAAAACTGATAGCGATAACCTAAATTAATTTGTTGTTTATCAAAGCGGTCGCCATTGGCATAGCTGACTTCACCATAAATATTATGACGATTATTAAGCTGTACATTCGCGCCTACAGCGCTATCAACCCAGCCACCTCTAAAATTATATTTTTCTTTGTATTGATTTAACTTATACGAAGTTTTACCAGAAAACTCTTTGACATAGCCTGCCTTAATATAGATATCAATGGGGTTTTGAGCATTATTCACTTGATATCCTACTGCGGCTCCAGCTCTGGCTAGTGTTGAATTATAACTATTGAGCTTTACTTTGAGCCCATTTGAAGCATGTGTAGTGGAGTCACCCATATAGCTATAAGTTAGTTGCGATTGGGGCTCTATATAAAAAGCAGTGTTACTAATGGCAAAGCGCTTACCAACTTCAATGGAAAGGCTATAGCCTTGATTTTTTGCAGTACCTTTGACAGTACGACCAGCAGTATCAATGACATCAAAGCGATTACGCATGTACATATATTTTGCAACCGCATCAACATAAAAACCAGTATTATCTATGTAGGTGCCATATAATCCAGCATTGTAATCTTTTACTGTGCCATTTCCCCTTTTATAATCAGGGTCAGCATGCGTATAACCTAGCATAGTTCCAAGATAGAGATTGCCATTGCTTATTTCTAAGAGTTTATCTATACCTAACTGGTAACCATTGTAATTCATGTCAAATCCATGAAGCTGATTGCTATTAAACGAATTTAATTTACCACCATATCCTCTTATCCAGAAATTACCCTCTTGACCATTAACTGCTTTTAAATCTCCCATGCGCTGAAATAAAGTTTGAGTATCTATGTAGTTAAGTAAATAAGCCGAATTTAAAAAACTGATGCTTGCTTCCGCTGTAGATGTTTTTTGGCCTCTCCCCACTAACTCCCAATTTTTTGAATCGGCGGTAGCTCTTTGTAAACCATACTCAAAACCACCCAGTTCCACAGAGTTAGCTAATGAAAAATTAGCTCCTCCATCTCCCGTTTCAACAACTGTTAACTTTTCAGTGCCATTAGTCAGGCTACTGCCTTGATTATTAACTGTAATAGAGTGACTTCCTGACGAACTATCAGTAATAACAAGTTTATCCCCCTGACCAGCTACAATATCAGTTTTTAATGTAAAATTGCCGTTGCCTGATAATGATTTACTCGTTAACTTACTAAAATTAGTATCAGTAAATTTTACTTGGGTATTACTTAATGCTAATGAGGTAATATCAGAACTTTCTGTCATATTCCAAGTTCCGCCAGCCATATTAACATTAACCTGCCCAGTACCAGAGTTAGTTGTCATCGCTCCTGTAATAATAGAGCCTGCGGTTAAGTTTAAATTGACAACGCCATTATCAATACCCGCAACATGACCATTTATTATAGCTTTGTCATTGATATCTATTTGCCCATAATCAGCAGCAAGGGCAACCATTGATGTACCATTACTGGATGTTAAATAGCTATCTCCATTAACTATCACCTGAGTACTATCTGTAGACTCAATAACATTGCCATCAGCAGTAGTTGCTTCTAAACCATTCTTAAACTCAATTTTACCACCTTGCGCATTAATACCTTGACCAGGTATAGGAACTCCTTGTGCAACAACAGCAGACCCTGAACCTAGAATATTGATAGCTACTTTACCATTAAACGTAATAGTAGGGTCTGCCATACTAGGGTCGGCTTTCTGAACAATAACCCCGTAGTTATTGGCAGTAATATCAACCTCTTTGTTAAAAGTCATACGTCCAGAGTCATATCCCCAAATACCTGCCATATTTGCGTTTATCAATACCTTAGAGTCACTGATTAGCTCACTGTCTCTACCAACAAAAATACCACGTTGACCAGAACTATTGATAACCAAATTACCTGGGCCATTTAACATTAATTGGCTAATACCACTGCCAGTACTATTCAATACTCTAATGCCCCAAGAACCATCAATTGTAAAGTCATTGGTATTATTAACATTAAAGCTAGTACCGTCTAAAACCTCAAGACCATACCCATTTGTCACAATATGAGGAGTTGAAGCATTTGTAGTATTAATTGTTACATTACCAGTCGTACTATTACTTTGAATGGCACTTGCTGTTGAAGAAAAATCAGCATCAACGTAGCTCTTGTCGGCATAAACAAAAGATGTAAAAGTAATTAATGGCACAAAAAATAGGAGGGATTTAGAAGAGTACATGGTAGCCAACTTAATATAGACTAAAGTCCCATAATAATAAAATCACTCCCAAATTACCATAGCTTAATAACAATACTTCATGTAATTTTCATAAAGTTTTATGTTTAAATTACTAAAATAAAAAAGACTATATTGATCATACTAAACCAATGCTTTTATAATAAATAAAAATATAACGAACATAACCTTAAGACCTATCTATTAAGCTATTCATTTTCTTTTGAGTAATTATTAGCTGAAATAAATTCACTACCCAACACTACTAAAACTGCTACAAGGAAGCTTATCATGCCCGTTTGGTTAATTACTGCTCTCATGCTCACGGCCTCTAATCTTTTCATGACCTATGCTTGGTATGGGCATCTTCGCACCATGCAAAGTAAACCATGGATTATTGCAGCACTAGTCAGTTGGGTTATTGCCCTCGGCGAATACCTTATTCAAGTCCCTGCTAACCGTATTGGTTTTACACAACTCTCTTTAGGTCAATTAAAGATCATGCAAGAGGTAATTACTTTAGCTGTATTTATTCCCTTTAGTGTCTATGTTATGAATCAACCACTCAAGCTAGACTATTTATGGGCTGGCTGCTGTATGCTCGGTGCTGTTTTCTTTATCTTCCGTAGCTAACTGCTATAATAGGTCTACACTTTTTACAATGGTTATTCTATGCAATTAGGCTTAGACTTTAATTTGGTTGAAACATTAGTCGCTGGGGTTGATGAAGTTGGTCGGGGCCCTTTGTGTGGCCCTGTTGTCACAGCTGCCGTTATTCTTGACCCTAACAAGCCAATTATAGGCTTAAATGACTCAAAAAAACTTTCTGAAAATAAGCGTAATTTACTGTTTGATGAAATAAAGCAAAAAGCACTGGCTTGGTCTATTGCCCGTGCTGAAGTATCAGAAATTGATGAGATAAATATTCTACAAGCAACGCTACTTGCAATGAAGCGTGCTATAGAAGGTTTGAGCATTGAACCCAAATTAGCACTCATTGATGGTAATAAATGTCCTAATACTTCCGTACCTTGTAAAGCAGTTATACAGGGCGATTCTAGTGTACCTGCCATTGCCGCCGCCTCCATTTTAGCTAAAGTAAGTCGAGATAGAGAAATGATCGCTCTCGATAAAGAGTTCCCAGCCTATGGTATTGCTGCCCATAAAGGCTATCCTACCCCTGTTCACTTAGCAGCACTTAAAAAACTCGGCCCCACACCTATACACCGCCAATCTTTTGCCCCCGTAAGATTGGCTAGTGAACTATTTAAAGACAGAACAATATGATAATTGATCCACGTTTTGCAGGCATTGCGCGCTTATATGGTGTACAAGGGCTCGACAAGATACAAAAAGCACATATTGCCATCATCGGAATTGGCGGAGTTGGTACTTGGGCAGCAGAATCCTTAGCTCGTACGGGAGTTGGGGAGATAACCCTGATTGATCTTGATGACATCTGCGTATCAAATACTAACCGTCAACTCCATACGTTAGAAGATACTATTGGTAAGCCAAAAGTTGATGTCATGGCTGAAAGAATAAGGGCTATTAACCCTATTTGTACGGTGCATGCTATCCATGATTTTGTAACACGAGAAACTATTCCTGAACTCATTCACAATGACTTAGATGGGGCCATTGATTGTATTGATAGTGTCCAAGCAAAAGCAGCTTTAATTGCTTGGTGTAAGCGTAGAAAGATTCAGATTGTAACAACAGGTGGTGCAGGCGGACAAATTGATCCAACCCAAATTCAAATTACAGACCTTAATAAAACTTACAATGATCCACTAGCAGCAAAGGTTCGCTCTCTTTTACGTAAAGATTATGGTTTTTCCAAAACGACAGGGCGACACTACAGTGTTCCATGTGTATTCTCTACTGAACAATTGCGTTATCCCCAGCCAGATGGTTCCGTTTGCCAAACAAAAGGCTTTACAGGAGAAGGAACTCGATTAGATTGCAGTGGTGGTTTTGGTGCTATCACAATGGTAACTGCCAGTTTTGGAATGACAGCAGCCTCTAAAATAATAGAAAAGATAGTACAGGGCAGCAGACGACCCAGTGAACGCGAAATTAAACAGTAGCTATTAGTTTTAATACAGCTTCTGCAGCTTTTTCAGATGCATTCTGCTTTAACTCAATATGCGTTGCCTTAAAGTTTTCTACTTGATCTTTGATATTTCCATCCAATAAAGGCACTAAGGCATTAAAAAGTTTCTCAGGTGTTGCATCATGCTGAAGCAGCTCAGGCACCACAAAACGCCCTGCTAAAATATTAGGTATAGAAACATAAGGCATCTTAAATAAACTTTTTATAAGATAAAAACTTAATGTCGTGAGCTTATAGGCAACAACCATCGGACGTACACATAACAAAGCTTCTAATGTAGCCGTTCCCGATGCAATTAAGACTACATCACAAGCACCTAATGCTTTTTGTGACTGTCCATCCAATAAACGTATTGGTAACTTATACCCTTTTAATAATGACTCTAGCTGCTCCCGACGGCTAGCATTAGCACAAGGAATAACAAATTGCACGGAAGGATATTTATCAACAATCTTAAGCGCTGTCTCCAAAAAAATAGGCGCTAAACGAGAGACTTCTCCCGCACGACTACCAGGCATTAAAGCAACCACAGGAGTACTGTCAGAAAATCCTAACTCCGCCTTAATTGCATTTTTGTCTAACTCAAGGGGAATAGAATCAGCCAGAGGGTGCCCAACAAAGGCAACAGGAATATTATGTTCTTTATATATTTTCGTTTCGAATGGAAATAGCGCTAAAACTAAATCACATGCTTCTTTTATTTTAAAAATACGCTTTTGCTTCCATGCCCATACAGAAGGACTGACATAATGAATCGTCTTAATACCTGCACGGCGTAATTTCAATTCTATTGTTAAATTAAAATCAGGAGCATCAATACCAATAAACACATCAGGTTTTATCGCAATAATATCCTTGATTAATTTTGAACGACGCTTTAATAATTCAGGAATACGCCCAAAAACCTCTGTAATACCAATAACAGAGAGTCGTTCCATAGGGAACATTGAACTTAAACCTTGCGCTTCCATTTTTGAGCCGCCAACACCAACGAACTCAATATTATGATGTCTCTTTTTAAGTTCAGCCATAAGTCCTGAACCTAAAAGATCCCCAGAGGTTTCACCGACTACAATAGCAACACAAAGCTTCTTATCCGATGGCAATTCAATATTGTTTATTAAATCATCAGTCACAAAAAACCCCTAATAATCTATATGCTATTGTTATTATTGCTTTCAGTTATTTTTATCTCACCAAAAGCAATGTTATTCATTAAAATTTTGCGATTAATGAAAAAAGCCGTTTATAGCTTTCTCTCAGCACAAATTACTTCGGCCGCTGCTACTTCCTTACCATCAACTAAGGCTTTACACTCAAATTTCCAAATGGTTCGCTTAACCCCTAAAAATTTCGCTCTTAACTCTAGTCTATCACCTGGCACAACAGGTTGGCGGATTCTTAACTTATCAGAACCCACAAAATAATAAACCGTTCCATCATCAGGTTTGGCATTCATCATTTTAAAACTTAAAATCCCTGCTGCTTGAGCCATAGCTTCTAAAACTAAGACACCTGGCATTATCGGGTTATCAGGGAAATGCCCTTCAAAAAAAGGCTCATTGATCGTTACATTTTTATATGCACGAATCGTTTTCTCATCAGTATCTAAATTCAATTCTTCAACACGATCCACCAACAAAAATGGGTAACGTTGTGGTAAATGCTCGAAAATTTCTTTTATATCCATCTTCATTAACACGGACCTATCTATTCTATAATGTAATTTTACTAAGAAGTATATTATAAAAATATACTACCCTACGACGAACTTTTATTATTAAGCTCAATATTTGCTAATTTTTTTTCTAATTGCTGTATTTTTCGTGCCATTTCATCTAAATGCCTAAATCGTGCAACACTTTTTCGCCATTCCGTTGATGTTTGCATAGAAGTACCAGATGAATAAGTACCCGGCTCAGAAATAGAACGTGTAACCATTGTCATACCTGTTAGCATAACATTATCACAAATTTCTAAATGGCCAGCCATACCAACACTACCCCCAATAATACAACGTTTACCGATTTTTGTACTACCAGAAATACCTACACAAGCAGCCATTGCTGTATGATCACCTACTTGGACATTATGGCCAATCATAATCTGATTATCTAGTTTAACATCGTTACCGATCACGGTATCAGCTAATGCACCACGATCAACAGTAGTATTAGCACCGATCTCGACATCATCACCTAATGTAACACCGCCAATTTGTGCAATTCTAAACCAGTCACCTTTATCGATTGCAAAACCAAAGCCTTCTCCACCAAGGACAGCGCCTGATTGGATAACAACTCTTTTACCTATTTTAACATCGTGGTACAGCGTTACTCTCGGGGCTAGCCATCCCCCCTCACCAATAATACAACGTGCCCCAATAAAACAATGAGCACTGATAGTCACACCTGCGCCAATTACTGCATCAGACTCAATAACAGCATAAGCCCCAATAGCCGCGGTAGGATCAATCTTCGCTGTATCGGCTACAACGGCGGTAGGATGAATACCTGATTTACTAATAGGTTTGGTATCAAATAAATAAGAAATCTTTGCATACGCAAGATAAGGATCATCTAATAGTATTGCATTACCTTCGAAAAAATCAGCTTGTTCTTTTTTAAGTAGTACAGCACCTGCTTTTGTCTCAGATAAAAACTTTTTATATTGGGCATTTGCTAAAAAACTCAAATCTTCTTCAGTAGCAGTTTGTAAACTTGCTAAACCACTAACCATGTGTTGAGGATTACCTTTAACAGTTCCTTCAAATTTTTCAGCTAACTCTGCCAGTGTATACTTGGGCATAATAACGCCTTATTTCATTTTATTTAAACGGTCGATAACTTGTTTAGTAATATCATATTGTGGTTTTACATCAACAACAGCACCACTTTCTAATACTAAATCATATCCGCCTGCTTTCAAAGATTCTTCAACTGCTTTATCTAATTTTGGTTTAAGAATTTTAAGCATGTCTTGATCAGCTTTCATCTTACTATCATTTAACTCTTTAGACTGAACTTGAAAATCACGTGCTTTTTGGTTAAGTTCTAGCTCTAAGCGTTCTCTTTCTGCCTGCTGCATTTTTGAGCTATTTTTAACTAAATTATCTTGAATTTTTTTAGCTTGCTCTTCTAATGCTTTTAATTTCTGAACTCTTGGCCCAAAACGCTTTTCAGAATCCTTTGCGTACTTTTGTGCTACATCCGACTCAAGTAAAGCCATTTGATAATTCAAGACAGCAACTTTCATCTCAGCAAAAGCTGGTGCGCTGACGGCTAAAAGAGCGACTAGCACGTACTTGGTGTATTTACGCATAAACTATACTCCTGATACTTACAATATTTATAAACTATTAACTTATTAGAAGGTTTGTCCCAATGAGAACTGGAATATTTGAGTGTCAGCACCGTCGGGTTTTTTAATCGGAGCAGCTAAACTAAAGCTTAGAGGCCCAAATGCAGTCACCCACGTAACACCAACACCAACAGAACTTGCTAAGTCACCAAAGTTTGGATTATTACAGTATTTGGTTGTTGAAAGTGGACAATTGTTACTAAACACATTACCCGCATCCCAAAAAATAGACGTTCTTATTGATCGTTGATCACTGACAAAAGGTGTTGGAACAATCAACTCTACACCACCAGTGATTAAAATATTACCACCAAATGGGTCATCATCATCGCTCCAATCATTAGCATAATAGCTATTATAATATCTATAGCTTCGCGTACTACGAGGACCCAATGAACCATCTTTAAATCCACGTACTGAGTTATAACCACCTGCATAATAGTTTTCATAGAAAGGCAGTATCTTCGTTGAGCCATAACCGTCACCATAGCCTAAATCCGTATGGAAGCGTAATACATAACTATCTGTAATCGGTTTAAAGTATTGGGCACTATAATCTATCTTATAGAATGTCAAATCACTTCCTGGAATAGCCACTTCTAGAGATAAGGACTGCGAACCGCCTCTTGTAGGAAGTAAACCACGATTTAGCGTAGACTTGCCCCAACCAACATTTAACTTATAGTTTAAATAGTTAGTACCGTATTTATCTGTAAAGTCATAAACTTCTTCAGCACTTGCATTACCTGTTTTGATTTTATCATTTTGGACAACTAGGCCATAGTTGACACTAGAGGTTTCACTAATCGGATAACCAAAACTAAAACCTGCACCCAAGCTATCAACAGAGTAACTTGTATAATCCACATCTAATTTAGAATAGTCAGTAGTTCTATAGAAAACGTTATAACCTAAACTAACACCATCAACGGTCCAGTAAGGGTTCAAGTAGCTAAAGTTTAAATTGGTTTGATAGTCACTACGTGTCATACCAATACCTACTTTATTACCTGTGCCTAAAAAGTTATCTTGCTTGATAGAACCACCTAAAACAAGTCCTGAGCTTTGCGCAAACCCGACAGAAGCAGATATAGAGCCAGAAGGTTGCTCTTCAACGGTATAGTTCACATCAATTTGGTCATCAATACCCGGAACACTAGGTGTTTCAACCTTTACTTCTTTGAAATACCCTAATCGCTCTAAACGCGTTTTTGACTGGTCAATCAAATAAGTAGAGGCCCATCCTCCCTCCATTTGACGCATCTCACGACGTAAAACAACATCTTCCGTTTTCGTATTACCTCGGAAATTAATTCGATTAACGTAAACACGCTTACCAGGATCAACCGTAAAAGTAATAGAAACCGTTTTATTTTCAGCATTAATTTCAGGAATTCCACGAACATCCGCAAAAGCATAACCTTCATTTCCTAATCTTCGGCTGATTAACTCAGAGGATGTAATCATTAATTTACGAGAGAATACTTGTCCACTTTTTACTAGCAAAAGATCACGCAAAGCACTTTCTTGTAACTTTAAATCACCAGCAAGCTTAATATTACTAATATGGAATTTCTCACCTTCATCAATATTTACTGTGATGTAAACACTCTTTTTATCAGGTGTTATAGATACTTGGGTCGAAGAAATATCCATATTTACATAACCACGATCCATATAATAAGAGCGCAAACGCTCTAAATCACCCGCTAATTTTTCGCGAGAATATTTGTCACTGCTACTAAAAAAGCGATACCACTTCTTTGTTTTCAATTCAAACAAGTTAGTTAATGTATCTTCAGGAAATACTGTATCCCCTACAATATTGATGTTAGCAATGGAGGCAACAACACCTTCATCTATTTTAATTTTTAAACGAACGCGGTTTCTCGGCTCAGAAATAACTTCTGTCTCAATATTGGCGGAATAACGTCCCTGAGCAACATATTGGCGTAGCAGTTCATTACGTACACGTTCTAATGTTACTTGTTGAAAAATTTCGCCATCTGCTAGACCAGCTTGGCGTAAACCTTTCAACAAATCCTCTGTTTTGATAGCTTTATTACCAGTAATATCAATACTAGAAATCGTCGGTCTTTCAACAACCGTAATAATCAGTACATTGCCACTACGACTTAACTGTATATCTTGAAAATAACCTGATCTAAACAAAGCACGAGAGGCTTCGGCTAGCATATCTTCATCAACTTCGTCATTAATCTTGATGGGTAATACGGTGAAGACACTGCCTGCTGAGACCCGCTGTAGTCCATTAATTCGAATATCAGAAATAGTAAAGGACTCTGCATAAATCCTTGGAGAGATTGCAGCAGCAAAGACTAGGGGTAGTAACAAATATTTCATGCTGTCCTTTTTATCCTGAATAATACCTGAACAATAAAATCAAACTTTAAATTCTGCATTATAACCAATTTAAGTCATTCATAATAGCAAATAACATCACACCAATCATTAAAAATATGCCAAGTTGTAACGCCATCCCTTGTATTTCGTCAGATAGAGGGTGTCCTCTTACCCATTCAATGATATAAAACAGCAAATGGCCACCATCTAATACAGGTATTGGTAAGAGATTCAGCACTCCCAAACTGATGCTGAACAGCGCCAAAAACTTTAAGAAATAAAGAAATCCTGAACTAAAACTAGAACCAGCCACTTTTACAATCGAAATAGGGCCACTTAGATTCTTTACTGACACCTGCCCTGTAAACATTTTCTTAATAGAGGTTAATGTCACAAAACTAAATGCCCACGTTTGCTCAAACGACCTTAATAATGAATCGCTTAAACTATAATTCACATGACGTAACTTTGTTTCTGGCCAATCCATTTTACCCGATAACTCAACACCCATATAACCCAGACTTGAATCATCGGGCATCGTCATTAATCTAACATTAGCAACATAATTTTGACCATTACGCTCATAGCCAATCTTTACATTTTGATAGGGCATTTTTTTGATTTCATCCGTTAACATCTGAAATCCTGTAATTGGCTGATCATTAAAGTAATTTAATACATCACCACCTTTTAAACCGGCCTTCTCAGCGGCTCCTCCAGCAGTCACGCCACTTAAAAGAATTTGAATGGGGGGGCGATAAGGTTTTATGCCTATCCCTGAGAAAACGTCGGGTTGTGCGACACCCCGCAACCAGTCATTAATAGCTAATGGGTACAGTTTTTCTTGATCATCTTCTTTTACTCTAAGGGTAATACTCCCTGTCTCACCCAATCGCTTAAAAAGCTGTAAAGAAACATCTCCCCACGTCTGTGTGGATACATCATCAACGGCAAGGATCTCTGTCATTGGCTTAAGCCCAGCAGCACTTGCAATACTTTCTGGAGAAACTTTTTCAATAATGGGAATAGGTTCTTTAGAACCGACAAGAGCTAATACAAAAAAAATCAGAATAGCCAAAATGAAATTTGCAACAGGCCCTGCGACGACAATAGCCATACGCCTTCCAACAGACTTACGATTAAAAGCGTAAGGCAACTTCTCGGGTGGGATTTGCTGATCGGTCTCGCGCTCATCCAGCATTTTCACATAACCACCCAGAGGGATCATAGCAATTACATACTCTGTCCCTAAGCGATCATGCCAACGAACTAATGGTTTACCAAAACCAATAGAAAAACGTATTACTTCAACACCACAACGGCGAGCCACCCAAAAATGACCAAACTCATGAATGGTGACTAGTACACCTAAAGCAATAATCGCTCCAAATAACATTGACATATTAGAACACTACTTTCCTAGCTTTTTCAGATAGTTACACGAAGACTTTCGCGCTTCTGCATCTTCTTGCAGAATAGTTTCAAGAGAGTCAGCCTGAATGACTGGCTGCTTATCTAATACATAATCAATTAACTGTACAATTTCTGTGAACTTTATCTTACTTTGTAAAAACGCTGCAACAGCCACTTCATTAGCTGCATTTAAAATAGCAGGAGCCGTACCTCTGGTAATCATAGCCTGCTCGGCCAATTTTAAACAAGGAAAACGTTCGTTATCAGGTTGATGAAAATCTAGTTGTGCTATCTTAAATAAATCAAGGGGTGCAACGCCAGATGCTATTCTCTTTGGCCATGCCAGCGCATGAGCTATTGGCGTACGCATATCAGGATTGCCTAACTCTGCTAATACACTACCATCAGTATAAGCAACCATAGAGTGAATAATACTCTGAGGATGAATAACCACCTCGATCTGTTCAGGCTGTGCATTGAAAAGCCAACAGGCTTCAATAAACTCAAGCCCTTTATTCATCATAGTGGCTGAATCAACAGAGATTTTTCGCCCCATAGACCAATTGGGATGTGCACAGGCTTGTTCTGGCGTTACATTAACTAACTGTTCTTTTGGCGTATTTCGGAATGGACCACCAGATGCTGTCAGTAATATTCGCTCCACGCCCACTTCATCTAAGTTTCTTTTAAAAGAGCTCGGCATGCACTGAAATACAGCATTATGTTCACTATCAATAGGCAATAATGTAGCATGATAATCTTCAACTGCCTGCATAAATAAAGCACCAGACATAACCAATGCTTCTTTATTAGCTAACAGGATTTTCTTTCCTGTTTTTACTGCAGAAAGTGTTGGCAATAAGCCTGCTGCCCCGATAATAGCGGCCATCACGGCATCTACATCTGGATGACTAGCGACATCACATAACGCTTGAGAACCACTCAAAACTTCAGTTTTAATGCCATTTTCTTGAAGACTTTGCTGAACAGAAAGCCTATTGGCCTCATTAGCAACAACGGCATACTGAGGACGAAACTGAATACATAACTGTACTAACTCTGCAATCCTTGTATGTGCGGTCAATGCAAACGCTTCGTAACACTCTGGATGTCTTGCAATAACATCTAGAGTACTTTTACCAATAGAGCCAGTTGCTCCTAAAACACAAATACGTTGCACAATTAGCTACCAAGAACCCATAACAATAAAACAGCAACTGGTATCGCTGCGGTTAGACTATCGATTCTGTCTAATACGCCACCATGCCCCGGTAATAAATTACTGCTGTCTTTAAGACCCACTTCGCGTTTAAACATACTTTCTGTTAAATCACCTAGGACGGAGAAAGTCACTAAAATAACTAAACAAATTAAGCCAATAAGTAACTTATCGTCGAAAATATTTGTTTTCATATAAATAATTAAGCCGACAACAACTGCCGCTAGCATGCCTCCCCATAGACCCTGCCAGCTTTTGCCCGGACTTACTTTAGGAGCAAGTTTATCTTTACCCCATGTTCTCCCAGCAAAATACGCGCCAATGTCAGCCGCCCAAACAAAGAGCATAATACTAAAAATAATCCAATTACCATACTCATCTTGCTTTAATAACATAAGCCCCTGCCAAGCAGGTAATAAAATGAGTAATCCTATTACATATTTTGTTGTGTTATTTTTCCAATAACTCGCTGAATCTGGAAAGCCCAGCACTAATAACCAAGCAAACCCCCACCAAAAAATACCTAGCAATACAACTAATCTAGCGACTGAAGGCATATTCCACAACAAGATGAGGAGCAATGCGCAAATACCTGCATAGGTTAAGCGACTATTTGACTCTTCGAGCCCTGCCAATCTTGCCCATTCCCATGCACCTATTGTCACTACTGCACCAACAAAAATAGCAAAAGCGCGACCATCCAGATAGAAAAACCCCCATAAAGCAATAGGAATAAGTACCAATGCTGTTAATACTCGTTGTTTTAACATGTTCTACTCTCCTCGCTCTATTTGCTCGCTAGTTTTACCAAAGCGACGCTGCCTTGCGGCAAAATCAGCCAATGCTTCACGCATAGCTTCATGCTTAAAATCGGGCCAAAACATTTCTGAAAAATAAAGCTCTGTATAAGCTAACTGCCATAATAAGAAATTACTAATCCTATGTTCTCCACCTGTACGAATACATAAATCAGGCATAACAAGAGGAGATGTTACTAAATAATTTTCTATATGGTTGATTGTAATTTCATCGGGTTGTATATTGCCTGCTACTACATCGTTGGCTATTTTCTGAGTGGCTTGTAAGATGTCCCACTGCCCACCATAATTAGCTGCAATTTGTAATACCAAACCATTATTATTTGATGTTAAATTCTCAGCTTCTTTCATTGAGCTTTGTAGCTCTTGACTAAATGCAGAGCGCTCACCAATGATTTTTAATCGCACATTATGCTGATTCAACTTTTTAACTTCTTGTTTTAGCGCCCATAAAAACAGTTTCATAAGTGCTTGTACTTCGACTGCCGGCCTTTGCCAATTCTCGCTAGAAAAAGCAAATAAAGTTAAAACTTCAATCCCCGACTCAATGCAAACCTCCACAACTGCACGTACAGCCGCAACACCAGCTCTATGGCCTGCCACATGGGGTAATAATCGTTTTTTTGCCCAACGATTATTACCATCCATAATAATTGCTACATGCCTTGGTATTGCAGAAGCAATAAACTGCTTTGTGTCTTTCATAAACAGTTTATTAGACAGCCATTAAATCAGTTTCTTTCTGCTCTAATGCTTTATCAACCTCAGCGATAAATTTATCTGTTATTTTTTGAATCTCATCTTGAGCACGTCGATCTTCATCTTCACTGATTTCTTTATCTTTCAGCAAATCTTTTAATTGCGTAATAGCATCACGTCGAATATTTCGAATCGCTACCCGTGCGTTTTCCGCCTCAGAACGTGCTTGCTTTGTATAACCTTTACGAGTTTCTTCAGTTAAAGGTGGCATAGGAACACGGATAACAGTGCCCGCAGAAGCAGGATTTAATCCTAAATCTGATGTCATAATCGCTTTTTCAACCGCTTGCGCCATGCTTTTATCAAATACTGTCACTACCAACGTTCTGGAGTCTTCAACAGTGATATTAGCAGCCTGATTGAGTGGTGTATCAACACCATAATAAGGCACAGAAATAGATTCAAGAATACTAGGGTGTGCGCGACCTGTTCTAATTTTAGCAAACGCTTGGCCTAATGACTCAACCGTTTTATGCATACGAGTTTGTGTATCTTTTTTAATTTCATTGATCATTCTTTTCTTCCTCAATCAATGTACCCTCAGTTCCACCGACAACAATATTAAGAAGGGCACCGGGTTTATTCATATTAAACACACGAAGCGGCATGTTATGATCTTGACATAAACAAATAGCGGTCAGATCCATTACTTCCAACTTACGTGATAAAACTTCTTCATAAGTTAATCGATCAAACTTCTTAGCATCAGGATCTTTAAATGGATCAGCGGTGTACACCCCATCCACTTTAGTCGCTTTTAAAACAACATCAGCATCAATCTCAATTGCTCTTAAACAAGCCGCTGAATCTGTTGTAAAGAAAGGATTTCCGGTTCCTGCTGAGAAAACTACAACTTCCCCAGAGTTAAGATGTCTCATTGCCTTACGGCGGTCATAATGGTCTGTCACACCTACCATTGATATTGCAGACATAACCAAAGCAGGAATATTAGAGCGCTCTAAGGCATCTCTCATCGCAAGGCCATTCATTACAGTGGCCAGCATTCCCATATGGTCGCCCGTAACCCTATCCATTCCGACAGCTGATAACGCAGCCCCTCTGAATAGATTACCACCACCAATAACCAACCCGACCTGCACTCCAATACCCACTAACTGACCTATTTCTAGCGCCATACGGTCAAGTACTTTCGGGTCTATTCCAAAGTTCTCACTTCCCATTAACGCTTCACCACTAAGCTTTAATAAGATGCGTTTGTAGCGTGGTTGTCTTAATCCCACTTGCTGAGCCATTTTAAATCTCCTGCAGGTAACTATTTAAGCGGCTATATTTTAATATCAATAACATTTGGGGCGTCATTATTCCGAATTGTTACCATTTGTTCAAGTTTAATATTATAGATACGTCATAAACAATATAAAAAATATTTCATAACCTCACTTTAGAATTTTTTCCCATAACACATCAAATGGAATGTAAGGCACTATAAAACAAAAGGGTTCTGAAGGATTTCCATTTAATTCATCTAAAAATGGGGTTATACCTTCTTCAAACTTTAATGGCGTAATAGTTGAAAGATCAACAGGTAACCGAATACCTGCCCTTACAATCTTCTGAATAGAATCTGCATAACAAATAGCTGAACCTTGTAAACAAATAAACCTTAAAGCAGCTTCCTTACTACCAAAATAGTCTTCAAATTCTTTAGGCAACCAGTCCTTATCCTCCATAACCGACAAAGTAGCATCTAATGAAGGTGCACTCCCTATCCCACCCTCAATATGAATATTGTAGTGGTCAAACTCTTTATTAAAGATAAATTTAGGGGAAAAATGAGAAGGTTCTATATCACTCGTTAATCGTGTTCCCATTGCAAACAACAAGCTATCAAAGGTGTTTTTTAAATAAAGAATAACCCCCTTATCTAAACAATCATTCTTTGGTAACTTATTTACATATACACGCCAACTACTCTGTAATGGGGAAGGAAAAATTCTTCTTAATGGCCCTACATAAACGGGTGCAAAATGATGATGCCGATAGGTTAGCACTGTAATCAGTGTTCGCCCACGCTGCTCACAAATTCCAACACCCTCTGGAATATAGTCAGCCAAGCTTTTACTATCCACAAGCCAGCTCATATAAACAACATCTTTCACTTCACTGCGCAGGGTCGGAAAAGGCAAACAATAAAACGCGGTTCGCCTTATAAATAAAATTAGTTTACTATTAAATAAAATATTGCAAATGGTTCCTAATTTGCTCTGTGTTGGATGCCTATATCTATTATTTTTCATTTAACTATCCTTAAATGACACCACCATTTCTAAGGAAACGATACACCATAACTCCTAACTATCCCTTACAATGCCAACTGACTAAACTATAAAACTCTCTCCCAAAGTACTGTAAAAGGCACGCTAGGGACAACAAAACAAAAAGGCTGTGATAGATTTCCCTGCAATGTTTCTAAAAAAGGTACATGGATACCATTAAGCTGCATCGGTTTAATGGTTGCAATATCAACTGGTAAATCAATGCCCGCATAAGCAACTTCTTTTGATGAACCAATTGAAGAAATAGCTGCTTTTTGTAAGCAAATAAACTCTAGCGCTTTTTGTATATCGCCAAAGTAGTACTCAAACTCTACAGGTAGCCAATGTTGAGAGTCCATTTCTGTCAAACGTGCCTGTAACTCGGGTGCACTCCCCTCGCCAGGGGTAATTATTGTCTCATAACAATCACCCTGTTTACTGTGTGTAAAAGAAGCTGCAAAATGCGAAGGTAATGCATCACTAAAAAGGCGGCTACCTATTGCAAATAAATGACTGTCTAAAATATTTTTTAAAAATAACACGACCTCTTGGTCATTGTTTGTTTTTAATGGCAATTGATCAACATAAAGTCGCCAATTGCTTTGTAAAGGAGATGGAAATAACTTACGAAAAGGGCCTAAAAAGGCAGGAGAAAAATGATGATGTTTATATGTCAAAATTGTAAACAAGGCACGTCCTTGTTTTTCAAAAAGGGTCACACCTTCGGGTATATAATCTTTAAACGCCTCAAGGTCAACCAACCAATTCATATAGACTACGTCTGTCACATCACTCTTCAACTTCAAGAATGGTAAGTAGCTAAAAAGCTTGCGCCTCATTGTCAAAATGACTTTATTATTGAGTAGGTAATTACAACAGGATCCCCAACAACTCTCAAAAGGATGCTTATAGTTATTATCAATCAAGCAGCTCACCCCAAATAAATCGACATAAAAAAAAGGTTATCTCATAAGATAACCTTTTTCTTAATACACAACTATTTATTTAGTTGCAGCTACTTGAGCAGCTACTTCAGCAGCAAAATCAACTTCTGCTTTTTCAATGCCTTCACCAACACCAAAACGTACGAAAGAAATAATTTTAGCACCTTGTTTCTTAGCGTGCTCACCAACTTTAACGCTATCATCTTTAACAAAAGCTTGACCTACAAGGCTTGCTTCGCTTAAGAATTTTTGAATACGGCCAGCAATCATTTTTTCAACCACTTCAGCTGGTTTACCTTCAATCTTATCTTTATTTAATGCTAAGAAAACTTCTTTTTCTTTCGCTACTAAATCTTCAGAAATTTCTTCTGGGTTTAATACTGCTGGGTTAGAAGCAGTAACATGCATAGCAATATCTCTGGCTAATTCTGAATCGCCACCACCTTGTAGTGCAACAAGAGCAGCAAGACGGCTGTTACTATGAACATAAGCACCAACTACATCCCCTTCAACCGCAGCAATACGGCGAATAGAAATATTTTCACCAATCTTTTGTACTAATGCTTGTCTTGCAGTTTCTTGTTGAGCAGCCAACTCAGCTACATCAGTAATCTTACCCGCAAATGCTTTTTCTAATGTGTCAGCCACAAAACCTTTGAAATTATCATCACGTGCCACGAAGTCAGTTTCTGAGTTAACTTCGATCATGATACCGTATTTACCATCAGCAGACACTTTAGCTGCAACCACGCCATCAGCAGCTACACGACCTGCTGCTTTAGCAGATTTTACAGCACCTGATTTACGTAATTCATCAATCGCTTTTTCAATATCACCAGCGGCAGCTACTAATGCTTTTTTACATTCCATCATGCCAAGACCAGTACGCTCACGCAATTCTTTTACTAATGCTGCAGTAATTTCTGCCATTTTTATATCCTCTTAATTAGCTTATAAACTTTAAATAGCTAGCTCTAAAGTCAGAAAAGGGGGCAATGCCCCCTTAATTTTATCAATTAAAGAAGGGCAATAATAATTAGCCTTCAGCAGCCTCATCAGCTACATTTTCTTCAACAAACTGTTCAGCTAAAGCAGCACCAGAACCTTGCTTAGCTGCTAATACTACATCAGCTGCAGTACCTAAATACAATTGAATCGCACGAATCGCATCATCATTACCAGGAATAATGTAATCAACACCTTCTGGATTACTATTTGTATCAACGATACCGATAACAGGAATCCCTAATTTGTTTGCTTCTGCAATAGCGATTTTTTCGTGGTCAACATCGACAACAAATAATACGTCAGGTAAACCACCCATGTCTTTAATACCACCAAGACTACGCTCTAACTTTTCTAAGTCGCGTGTACGCATTAATGCTTCTTTCTTAGTTAATTTATCAAAAGTACCATCTTGAGATTGAGCTTCTAACTCACGTAGGCGCTTAATAGACTGACGAATAGTTTTGTAGTTCGTCAACATACCACCTAACCAACGGTGATCAACATAAGGCATTTTGCAACGTGTTGCTTGCTCAGCAACAATTCTGCTTGCTGAACGCTTAGTACCTACAAATAATACCTTATTTTTTCCAGCAACTGCTTTTCCTAAGAAAGCCATTGCTTGGTTAAACATAGGTAATGTTTTTTCTAGGTTAACGATATGGATTTTGTTACGCGCACCGAAAATGTATTTACCCATTTTTGGATTCCAGTAACGAGTTTGGTGGCCAAAATGCACACCAGCTTGAAGCATATCACGCATTGATACTTGAGACATTTTTATTCCTCTATGGGTTAAGCCTCCATATATCCCAGCATTCAACCAAATAGGCACCCAGAATACTGTGTCGATATATGTGCGGGTTTTAAAAAATAGCCGTAAGGCCGAGTTAAGGGCGCAATTTATACCACATTTTCTAATTTTATGCTAGCACCTATTTCATTTATTGTTCATATGCTTTCCTTTCTTAGTCTATCAAAGGCTGGCCTTGCCTCTTTACTTCCTTGTTCTACTTGCTGGCTTGCAACAATAATAGCAGGGGGATCATTGACTAAGAACAACTCAAATTGTATTTTCGTAAGCGCCACTGTTCTTGACCAAGCTATTTGCCCAACAAGAATAGGTACTTCCAAAAAGTAGCCATGCTCATTTTTATATAAACAAAAATCACAATCACCTGATGATAATAACAATTTCTTTCTTTTTTATAGACCACTACCCACTTCTCTTCACTACCAACCATTATTGATACGCTATTTTAGTATATGATGTAAGTAATTAACGACAAATAGGCTATTTATTATGAAAAGAATCAATCTTGGCAAGTCAAACCCTACCCTCTATAAATGTGTAGCTGAGCTAGATAAACTGGCTTCACAAGTCATAAACGATGCAGGTATTGATGAAGGATTTTCACATTTACTTCGCCTAAGAGCCTCACAAATTAACCAATGTGCTTTTTGCATTCGACTGCACACACAAGATGCACTAAAACATGGTGAAAGCATCGAGCGTATCACCTTATTAAGTGCGTGGGAGGAAAGCCAGTACTTCTCTTCTTTAGAACGCAGTGCATTGAAATTAACCGAAAAAATCACCCTCATCGCAGATGATCAAGTACCCGAGGGCATTTACAAAGAAGCCGCAACATACCTTACAGAGGAACAAATTGCGGCCATCGAGTGGTTAGCTATCACCATTAACACGTGGAACCGCATAGCTATTTCAAGTCGCTATACGGCAGAACCTTAGGCTAGTAATCACCTAGCCATTGGCTAGTTACTTTTTGTCGCTCACCTGTTTGATTACTTAAATGCAACCATTGGTCAACATACAGTTTCCATGTCACATCACCTTTAGGCAACATGTAGGCTTTTTCACTGTATTGCATTGGTTGCCGGGGATTAATTGCACAAAGTGTAGGATTACGCTTTTGTTGATATAATGCTTCAGAAGTATCTGTAATCATCACATCATACTGCTTATCTACCAATTGCTTAAAAATACCCATGTTATCTGGAGACAATGTCAAATTAACCTTAGGTAAATAAGCATTTGCAAAGCGCTCGTTTGTTCCTCCTTTAGGTTCAATAACACGCACAGAGGGTTGATTAATTTGTTCAATTGTTTGATATTTGTCTTTATCTTCACACCGCACTAAAGGAATCTTCCCATCAACATCTAATCGATCAGAGAAAAATGCAATTTTTTGCCTCTCTAAGGTAACAGAAATGCCTCCCATAGCAATATCACACTCCCCTTTAAGGAAGTCAGGCGTTAAGGTTTTCCAAGTGGTTTTAACCCAATTGACGGTTACCCCTAATGATTTCGCTAAAGACTCAGCCATGGAAATATCAATCCCTTCATACTGATCTTTAGCTGTTTCATAGGTATAGGGCTTATAATCCCCTGTTGTGCATACAGTCAAAATACCTTTTTTTAATACCGTATCTAAACGCGATTCAGCACACACAACACTTGAAGATAATACAAGTAGCAACAGCCCTATTTTTTTCATTGATCGATCCCTTTAAAAACTAATAAATAGGGTTATTATCAAGGAGAATCAAATGATTAACAAGGGCGCATTAACATCAAACAATAACCACTGCCACTAGATAGCAACAGTGGTTTTACCTATTTAGATTTTTTCTTGGTTTTTTTAGCTTGTTGTTGAGACACCAGTAAAGGCTTTAAGAACCTACCTGTCCATGAATACTCAAGCTCTGCAATTTCTTCTGGTGTGCCTGAAGCAATAATTTTTCCACCTTTTGAACCACCCTCAGGACCCAAATCAACAATCCAGTCAGCAGTCTTAATCACATCTAAATTATGCTCAATCACCACTACTGTATTACCATCATTACGTAAACGATGTAACACTACTAACAGCTGCTGAATATCGGCAAAATGAAGTCCTGTGGTAGGCTCATCTAAGATATACAACGTTTTACCAGTATCCCGTTTAGAAAGCTCACGCGCCAACTTAACACGCTGGGCTTCACCACCCGACAACGTTGTAGCACTTTGTCCTAATTTAATGTAGGACAAACCTACATCAATAAGGGTTTGTAGCTTACGTGACAAAGCAGGTACCGCGTCAAAAAACTGAGCGGCGTCTTCTATGGTCATTTCTAGCACTTCATGAATAGTTTTACCCTTGTATTTAATATCCAAAGTTTCACGGTTATAACGCTTTCCTTTACACACATCACAAGGGACGTAGACATCAGGAAGAAAATGCATCTCAACCTTAATCACACCATCCCCCTGACAAGCTTCACAACGCCCGCCTTTCACATTAAATGAAAAGCGCCCCACATTATAACCCCTTGCACGCGACTCGGGCACCGCGGCAAAAAGCTCTCGAATAGGGGTAAAGATATTGGTATAGGTCGCAGGATTTGAACGAGGTGTACGCCCAATCGGGCTTTGATTAATATCAACCACCTTATCTAACTGATCAAGACCTTTAATAGAATCATACGCTGCCACTTCCAGTGTTGTTGCATTATTTAATGCTGTCGCAGCCAAAGGGTAAAGGGTATCATTAATCAATGTTGATTTTCCTGAACCAGAAACTCCTGTAATACAAGTAAATAATCCTAATGGAATGTGTAAATCAACGCCTGTTAAGTTATTACCTTTCGCACCCTTTAGTACCAATTCTTTTTTCTTATTATAGGCTGTGCGTTTTTCAGGTACTTCAATCTTCAAAATACCTGATAAATATTTACCTGTGATAGAGTCAGGATTTTTCATAATCTCTTCAGGTGTACCTTGTGCAACAATGGCACCACCATGAACACCTGCACCTGGGCCAATATCTATCACATAATCTGCCAATCGGATAGCATCTTCATCGTGTTCAACAACGATGACGGTGTTACCTAAATCCCTCAAGTGGGTTAAGGTTTTAAGCAGCCTATCATTATCACGTTGGTGCAAACCGATTGAGGGTTCATCTAAAATATACATCACCCCCACTAAACCAGCACCTATCTGGCTTGCTAAACGAATACGCTGTGCCTCACCACCTGACAAAGTCTCCGCGCTACGCTCCAAGGTTAAATAATCCAACCCCACATTGACCAAAAACTCTAAACGCTGGCTAATCTCTTTCAGTATCTTCTCAGCAATAGCACCTTTAGTTCCTGTTAGCTTAAGGGTTGAAAAGTATTGGTAGCAATCTTCTATGGGTAACTGAACAACCTCAGGTAATGTTTTCTCACCCACCCAAACAAAGCGTGCCTCAGGACGTAATCTTGTACCTTTACAGTCAGGGCAAGCCCTTGTACTAATTAACTTAGCAAGATCTTCACGAACACTTTGGGACTCCGTTTCATGGTAGCGACGCTCTAAGTTAGGTAATACCCCCTCAAAAGGATGTTTACGTTTTACAACATCACCACGATCATTTAAATAATTAAAGGTAATTTGCTCTGTTCCACTGCCATTTAACACTAGCCCTTGTTGCTTCTCTGTTAAATCCTTAAATGGCGTATCTAAGCTAAATTTATAATGCGTTGCCAGCGAGTTGAGCATTTGAAAAGTATAGGCATTACGTCTATCCCAACCTTTAATAGCCCCCTCGCCCAACGTGAGCTCATCATTCACAACTCGACGGGCATCAAAGAACTGTTTAACGCCTAAGCCGTCGCAACTAGGACAAGCCCCAGCCGGATTATTAAATGAAAACAGTTTAGGTTCTAGCTCGCTGATAGAAAAGCCACAGATAGGACATGCGAACTTAGCCGAAAACAAAATCTCATCAAGCTCTTCACCTTCCATGGGGGCAATAATCGCAGTATCATCTGCTAGCTTAAGTGCTGTTTCAAAAGACTCTGCCAAGCGCTGCTGAATATCAGGTTTTACCTTAAAACGATCAATCACTACATCAATACTGTGTTTTTTTTGTTTATCCAGTTTAGGGAGCTCGTCTAGCTCATAAAGTCGCCCATCCACACGAGCACGAACAAACCCTTGGGCGCGCATTTCTTCAAATACAGCCAGATGCTCACCTTTACGCTCTTTGATGATAGGTGCCAGTAGCATTAGTTTGCTGCCCTCAGGTAGCGCCAATACCTGATCAACCATTTGGCTTACGGTTTGCGCTTCTAATGGTTCATCATGCTCAGGGCAATGAGGCGTTCCTACTCGAGCATATAGCAAACGTAAGTAGTCATAAATCTCTGTAATCGTTCCCACAGTTGATCGCGGATTATGTGAGGTGGATTTTTGCTCAATGGAAATGGCAGGCGACAACCCCTCAATGGAGTCAACATCGGGCTTCTCCATCATTGATAAAAACTGTCTCGCATAGGCAGATAAGGACTCAACATAACGTCTTTGCCCTTCTGCATAAAGTGTATCAAACGCCAGTGACGACTTACCCGACCCTGACAATCCCGTCACGACAATTAATTTATCACGAGGTAAAGTTAAATCTATGTTTTTAAGATTATGGGTACGCGCACCACGAACAGATATATTTTCCAAAACAGCCTCATTTTGAGAATAAAAATCAAGTCGACTACTATAACACCAGAGAAAAAACGATGCTAATTAACTATGGATATAGCTAGATTAACCAGCCATCTTGCATAACATAGTGCTACTTCAATATTTTAAAAGCCATTATCGTGAAAAAAATGTTACAGATTATTTAACAAGAACAGAATAAAGAGATACCAAATGCGATAAAATCTATCTTTAGTATGATGGCAAATCAAAAAGATGTTACAAACAAAAATAAAGAAATAGGAACCCTTTTTAATCAAGGGTATCGAAATTAACTACGAAAAAACTAATAAAAAAAGGAAATCATGATGACTAGAATGCGTAAAGAACGTGACTCAATGGGTGAAATTGAAGTACCTGCCGATAAGTACTGGGGGGCGCAAACAGAGCGCTCAATGCTAAACTTTAAAATAGGTGTTGACCGTTTTAAAATGCATCCAACAATCATTCACTCACTGGGTTTATTGAAAAAATCAGCCGCCTTAGCGAATAAAGACCTTGGCGAAATTCCGCCGGATGTTGCGGATGCTATTGCTAAAGCAGCCGACGAAGTGATTACAGGTAAACTCAATGATAACTTTCCACTCGTTATCTTTCAAACCGGTTCAGGCACGCAATCGAATATGAATGCTAACGAAGTTATCGCTAATCGTGCTGTAGAAATATTAGGCGGACAAATTGGTGATAAGAGCGTTGTTCATCCTAATGACCATGTTAACTGCGGACAGTCATCGAATGACACATTTCCTACCGCCATGCATATAGCCGTAGTGTTAGAGCTCTTTAATCGACTCTTTCCCGATGTCAGTAAATTAAGAGACACTCTTCATAAAAAAAGCATTGAATACAAAGAAGTGGTTAAAACTGGACGTACCCACTTGCAAGATGCAACCCCCATTACGCTAGGCCAAGAAATAAGCGGTTGGGTTGCACAAATTGACTTTGCATTAGACACCATTAAATATGCTTTACGCGGACTCTATAGCCTTGCTATCGGCGGAACTGCTGTTGGAACGGGTTTAAATGCACACCCTCAATTTGGTGATCGTTGCGCTGCTAATATTGCAGATCTAACGCAGCAACCCTTTGTATCATCCCAAAATAAATTCTTTTCACTTGCTGCCCATGATGCCTTAGTCAATACCTCATCCGCATTGAGAACATTGGCAGGCGCCCTTTTTAAAATAGCCAATGATGTCCGATGGTTGGCCAGCGGTCCACGTTGTGGTATTGGTGAGCTATTAATTCCTGAAAATGAACCTGGATCTTCTATTATGCCTGGCAAAGTAAATCCAACACAATGCGAGGCACTGACTATGGTTTGTGCTCAAGTTTTTGGTAACGATGCCACAGTAGCCTTTGCGGGAACACAGGGTAATTTTGAACTGAATGTTTATAAACCCGTAATGGTCCATAATGTTCTAGAAAGCATTAATCTATTAGCCGATGCTTGCCTTTCCTTTAATGAGCATTGTGCTGTGGGTATCGAACCTAATTTACCTGTTATTAATAAACACCTTGAAAATAACTTAATGTTAGTCACCGCCTTAAACAAACACATTGGCTACGATAAAGCAGCACTGATCGCAAAAACCGCCCACAAAGAAAATAAAAGTCTAAAACAAGTAGCACTTGAACTGAAACTAGTCTCAGAAAAAGATTTTAATGAATGGGTCAATCCATTAGCGATGACAAATTTAGACAGAAGCCAATTCTAAGCCTTATTCCCTTGTGTTTAAAACACACAAGGGAATATCAATCACCACTCAAATATTCCCATTGCCGTAATTTAAAATCATATCGATTTGCGCCAAAAACCATATTTGGACTGGCATAGATCAGAAAGGGAAACTCTGCATCTTCTTCAAAAATATAACCTGGCCGTTTAATTAATCTTAATTGTTTAGCATTTAATAACTGGTAAAACTTCTCTTTATTGGGGTATTGCCCGTATTTTTGCTGATAATCCTGTAAAACTTCAACCACTTGATTCGCTTCATTTAACCAACTTTTATATAAATAGTACTGACCTGCCATACCAATAACCACTGCAACTATCCAAATACAAAGATTTTTACCGAAAATACGCCACTGTTTATTAAATAATGTTTGAACAAATAGCCCTAAAAAATAAATACCTACGAAAAATAAAATGCACAGTTGTAGTACAAGACCTCCATCCATGAAGCCCAAAAAGCAAAAAATAAAGCCCAAAAATAAACAACCAATTGGCTTTTTTATTAATTCTTTCACCTTACTCATTATTATTTACGTTATCCATTAATACAATAATAGCCATTTTAGCTATAAAACAGTTATAATTAACAGCTTTCACACTGTTATATTAATAGGCTAATCTGATGGAAGTTAATCCTATTGTCAATGCAATAAAAGATCTAACCGAGCGCACCGAAGCTATTCGGGGGTATCTTTGACTACGATCTTAAAAAAGATCGATTAATCGAAGTAACACGTGAACTTGAAGATCCTAATATATGGAATAATCCTGAGCAAGCACAAAGCTTAGGAAAAGAGCGTTCTCAACTCGAACATATCGTGACTACCTTAGATGAAATGTCTAATGGCCTTGCTGACGCCCACGAATTACTAGAAATGGCTGTCGAAGAAAATGACGAGACGGCCGTTGCAGATATTGAAAAAGAAGTAAAACGCCTTACTTCTACAATGGAAGCATTAGAGTTTCGCCGCATGTTCAGCGGAGAAATGGACCCAAACAATGCTTATTTAGATATACAATCTGGATCTGGTGGCACAGAGGCTCAAGACTGGGCTAACATGCTACTGCGCATGTATTTACGCTGGTCTGACAGCCATGGTTTTAAAAGTAAAATTGTTGAGCTCTCAGAAGGTGAGGTTGCAGGAATAAAATCAGCCACCATTCATATTGAAGGAGAATATGTTTTTGGTTGGTTACGGACTGAAATTGGTGTTCATCGTTTAGTGAGAAAAAGCCCTTTCGACTCAGGTAACCGCCGTCATACTTCTTTTGCAGCTGTATTCGTATCACCTGAAATCGATGATAATATCGAAATTGATATTAACCCTGCCGACTTAAGGATCGATACCTACCGTTCATCAGGTGCAGGTGGTCAGCACGTTAATACCACCGACTCTGCCGTACGTATTACACATATCCCTACCAATACGGTGGTCAGCTGTCAAAATGAACGCTCCCAACATGCGAACAAAGACTATGCGATGAAGATGTTACGTGCTAAGTTATATGAATTAGAAATGCAAAAGCGTAATGCTGCTGCCCAAGCATTAGAAGATACAAAATCAGATATTGGCTGGGGTAGCCAAATCCGCTCTTATGTATTGGATCAATCGCGTATTAAAGACCTAAGAACAGGTGTTGAAAATACTAACTGTGATGCCGTATTAGACGGTGATTTAGATAAATTTATTGAAGCAAGTTTAAAACAAGGCCTCTAACTTTAAGCATATCAACGAGAAAGAAGATGACTGAACAAAACACACAACAGCTAGATGAAAACAAACTCATTGCTCAACGTAAAGAAAAGCTAGCGGCCATCCGTGAAAAGCAACCCGTTGCATTTCCTAATGACTTTCGCCGTAATAGTTATATTGCAGACTTACTAGCCTTTGGTGAAGGAAAAGATAAAGAAGCGCTAGAAGCTGATAAAAAAACAATTAAAATTGCGGGCCGTTTAATGCTAAACCGCGGGGCTTTCATGGTTATTCAAGACATGACAAGCCGTATTCAACTTTATGTAGACCGCAAAAATTTACCTGAAGAAACCCTAACTGACATTAAGACATGGGACTTAGGCGATATCATAGCAGCAGAAGGTTATCTTTCACGCTCTAACAAAGGTGATTTATTTATCCATTTACAAAATGTGCGCTTACTTACTAAATCACTACGCCCATTACCTGATAAGCATCATGGTTTAACCGATACAGAAATGCGTTACCGCCAACGCTATGTTGACTTAATCGTTAATGAAGAAGTTCGCCATGTATTCAAAACACGCTCACAAGTTATTAATCATATTCGCAAGTTTCTAACTGAACGCGACTTTATGGAAGTAGAAACCCCAATGCTACATAGCATTCCTGGTGGAGCATCTGCTAAGCCTTTCCAAACCCATCATAATGCATTAGATATGGATATGTTCTTGCGTATAGCACCTGAGCTTTATTTAAAACGTTTAGTTGTGGGTGGTTTTGAAAAAGTCTTCGAAGTGAATCGTAACTTCCGAAATGAAGGCGTTTCTACTCGCCATAATCCTGAGTTCACAATGATTGAATGGTATCAGGCTTATGCTGATTACGAAGACAACATGGATTTAACAGAAGAGTTATTCCGTGAGCTTGCTTTAGCTGTATTAGGCACAACCGATGTACCTTATCAAGGTAAAGTTTTCCATTTTGGTGAACCTTTTGCACGTCTCTCTGTTGTTGACTCAATTTTAAAATATAACCCTGAAATTACTGCTGACGATTTACGCTCTGTTGAAAAAGCCCGCGCTATTGCTAAAAAGGCAGGGGCTGATGTGAAAGGTTATGAAGGCTTAGGCAAACTACAAACCATGATTTTTGAAGAGCTAGTTGAACATAAACTAGAACAACCAACATTTATCACACGCTACCCATTTGAAGTATCACCATTAGCACGTCGTAATGATGAAGATCCTACCGTTACTGATCGTTTCGAGTTATTTATTGGCGGACGTGAAATTGCTAATGCTTACTCAGAACTTAACGATGCAGAAGACCAAGCAGAACGCTTCATGCAACAAGTGAAAGAAAAAGATGCCGGTGATGATGAGGCCATGCATTATGATGCTGATTTCATCAATGCACTAGAATATGGGATGCCTCCAACAACGGGAGAAGGTATTGGGATTGATAGATTGGTAATGTTACTGACCGATTCGCCATCTATTAGAGATGTAATTTTATTCCCTCACATGCGCTCACTGGACAAGTAACAACTAATAGCAATGGATTAACTTTTATTAATCCATTGCTAGAAAGCTGCTTAGATAAAACGATATGAATGACTATAAAATTTTTAAAAGTTCTTCAGATAGCTATGAAGCAGTCAAACAAGGCTGGTCTTGGCCTGCGTTCTTCTTTGATATTTTATGGGCACTTATAAAACAGTTATGGGGCGTAGCGGCTATTATTTTTGTCGTAACGCTTCTTATCGTTATTTTCTTAACACCTAGTTTACAAGGTTTGCCTGATGATCAAGTTATTAATACCATGAATAATATTAGCTTTATCATTGGAACCCCCCTACGAATAATATTAGGTGTATTCGGTAATAAATTAAGAGAACAAAATCTTATTAAAAAAAACTATGTGCTGGTAGGTAATATTGCATCTACGTCACCAGCCAAAGCCATTGAGCAATATCTCAACGGTAACAACAGCTTTTTAGAAATGTAACTAAGACCCTAGTTAACGTTTATAACGCATTCAAAGGTTTCAGCAACCTGCTCTTTCTCCCAAGGCCGCTGATAAATCAATATTAACGCATCACTTCCCTTTGCTTGAGCTTGAAACGACCATGTTGTTTGCCCACCAACTCCTACCATTCCTTCTGGATGACTATCTTGTTGATAAACATCAGCATTAATGATTTTCAAAAAACTTGGTTGCTGCTTTAATACCCATTGATAACCCGTTGTAGGATTAGCTTTAAGGCGAACTGTTAACTGCTGATTAAGCCTAAGGTTAATCGACTGGCATGCTGTTTCACCATTAATAACGAAAGGCTCCTGCACTGTTTGCTTATTCATACAACCTACAAAAAAAACAGTGAGCAATGTAATTACAATAGCTCGAATATGCATACTAATCCTTTTATAAATTATCAAACCCTTGTCTAATCTCTTGCTCAGGCAAATTTAGCCCAATAAAAACAAGTATACTCTCTCTCTTTTCGTCTGCTTGCCATTCTTTATCCCAATCTGCACTGTATAACCTTTGTACACCTTGGAATAAAAGTCGACGATCATCATCTTGAATCGCTAAAAGCCCTTTATAACGTAAAATTTGATCACCATACGTTACTAAAAGCTCATCCATAAACTCAGATATTTTAGATAACTCCAATGGTTTTGTTAACCTAATGACAAATGATTGAATAGCCATTGCTTGCTGAACAGGCGTTACTGGATTAAAGATCAAGGTGTTGCTTGACAATTGATCATTTAAAATAAAGCCTTCAATATTAAACAATAAGCTTAAATCGATTTGCCCTTGAATAACTTTATACTGGGGTGCTCTGATATTAATTTGCTTAAGTCGTTGTTCTAACGCTTTGGTGTCTGGATTAACATCAGTTTTTGTAATCAAAATACGATCGGCATACCCAACTTGGGCTTGTGCAATTGAAAACTGATCAAGCTGCTGCATTGCATGTACAGCATCGACCAAAGTAATCACACCATCAAGCAAATAACGCTCAGATAGTACTTCTGATGAAAAGAATGTTTGAAGAATTGGCCCAGGATCAGCCATTCCAGTACATTCTATAATTAAATAATCAAAAGAAAGGCTACCATCATCTATTGAGTCTAGCAAATCATATAGTGCATCAGACAACTCATTCTGACTACTGCAACAAATACAGCCATTGCTTAACGTTGTAATATTAGTGGCTCTATCACCTAACAAAGAGGTATCAACAGCGACCTCTCCAAACTCATTCTCAATAACTGCGATTTTATAACCGTGTTGTTCTTTAAGGATATGTTGTAAAAGTGTCGTTTTTCCAGAGCCTAAAAAGCCTGTTAATATTGTCGCAGGAATAGCCATAAATGCCCTTACATTATATTATTTCATTAACAACATCGAAAACCACCTTTGCCTTTACCGCCATAACGTGCCTCTTGGCGCTCTTTAAAAAATTCCTCATAAGTCATGACAGGTTTGTCTGGATGATTTTTTTTCATATGAGCTACATAGTTATCATAATCAGGGATACCAATCATCATACGTGCAGCTTGGCCGAGGTATTTACTGGCCTTACCTAAATTTCCAAACATCTTATTTCTCCATAAGCACCCCATAACAATGAGGTGCTTAGAATATCTCAACTAGTGTGATGTCGAGATTTTCACACCACCTTCAGGAACAGGTACATAAGGCGTTTCCTGATCAGAACGATTAGGGTTCATAAAACCTTTAATACCTGTAACGATACCGTAGAATAATAAACTATAAACCACTAGTAAGAATAAAATAGTTAATACAAGATTTGTATAATTGTTACGTACAATATGTCCTGCATCTTGTATTTTATTTTCTAGCGATTTAATCACTAAATCACCATCAGCAACTGGTACAGTTATTTGTGGATCATTAATTAATGGAACAAAGCGTTTATCAATATTAACAACAGGCTTATTAGAAGCTTCTGCATTAGCAACTAAAGTGGCTAAACTTTGAACATCTTCTTTATGTGCTACCATGTTATTGATAACGGCATAGTCTTTATCGGCTAGCTTATTTTTTAATACCGTAATCACTTGCTCAGCCTCAGATAGAGAAACACTTAAGGTTTTTGCACTAGTATAAGGAGCCAATGTGGTACTAATAGAAATGGTTTCGCCACCATTACTTTGAGCCGATTGAAGCGCTGTTCTAATATCACCAATATTTTGCTCAAATCTTACAGCATCTTTTTGTTGACTCTTCGCTGTATTAATAAAGCCTGGGATATTAATAAAGTTTGCCCACGTGGTAATAATTAATAACCAAACTGCAGGTATAATCGTTACCCATGTGTATTTAGCACGTTTCATTTTAATCAGAACAACAGTACCTAACACAAGTGCAACAGCTGCTAACATTTGATTAGAGATACCAAATAGAGGCCATAGACTCTTCACACCACCTAATGGATCGACAACACCTTGGTAAAGCAAGTATCCCCATAAACCGACACAACCCGCAGTACCAATTAGACTAGCCCAAATGGAATCTGTCTTTTTCAATACAGGAACAAAGTTACCTAACAAATCTTGTAACATGAAACGCCCAGAACGGGTTCCTGCATCTAATGCGGTTAAAATAAATAATGCCTCAAACAAGATAGCAAAGTGATACCAGAAGCCCATATCCGTAAATGGAATAATCTTATGGAATACATGAGCAATACCAACAGCTAACGTTGGCGCACCACCTGCACGATTAAGAACAGAAGGTTCACCAATATCTTTTGCTGTTTGCAATATTTCATTGGGTGTAATCACAAAGCCCCATGAACTGACTTTTTCTGCTGCTTGAATGGTTACATCATGTAGAGAAGCAAGAATCATTTGCCCATCAGCAGAGCCTAAATTATGAAGATCCGGCATTGAAAAGCCAAGTGTTGCTGGTGGAGTATTCATTACGAAATACAAACCAGGGTCAATAATACACGCTGCGATAAGCGCCATAATCGCAACAAAAGACTCCATCAACATAGCACCATAACCAATAAAACGAGCATCTGTTTCGTTCGCTAATAGTTTAGGTGTTGTACCTGAAGAAATTAAAGCGTGGAACCCTGAAACGGCACCACATGCAATAGTAATAAATAAGAATGGGAATACTGCGCCCCCCCATACAGGGCCTCCGCCACTAATATAGTCGGTCAATGCAGGCATTTTTAAATCAGGTCTTAAAATAACAATACCAATTGCTAACCCTACAATTACACCAATCTTTAAGAAAGTTGCTAAATAATCACGTGGAGCCAAGATAACCCAAACAGGCAACATAGCTGAAACAAACGCATAACCAATCAAAATAAAAGTAAGCGTTGTATCTTTGAAAGTTAGATAATGTGCTAATTCAGGATCATGAGCAATAACGCCACCAAACCAAATAGCCAACACCAACAAAATTATCCCAATAACAGCGACTTCTCCCACTCTACCAGGGCGAAGAAAACGCATATAAACACCCATAAAAAGGGCTATCGGTACAGTTGAGAAAACTGTAAATACGCCCCAAGGGCTATCTGCTAATGCTTTAACTACAATGAGTGATAAAACACCCAAAATAATAATCATTATAAGGAAACAACCAAACAATCCAATGGTTCCTGCTACTGGCCCCATTTCCTCTTTAATCATTTCACCTAACGAGCTACCATTACGTCTTGCTGATAAAAATAGAACTATAAAGTCCTGTACAGCACCAGCTAAAACAACTCCCGCCAAAATCCATAATACACCGGGAAGATAACCCATTTGAGCGGCTAAAACTGGCCCAACTAATGGCCCTGCACCAGCAATAGCAGCAAAGTGGTGACCAAACAAAACATAACGATTTGTTGGTACATAATTTAAACCATCATTATTAACAACCGCGGGGGTGGCCCTTGAAGGATCTAACTGCATAACATACTTTGCAATATAAAGGCTATAATAACGATAGGCTATTAAATAAACTGAAATAGCTGCGACTATAATCCATAGCGCACTAATTGCTTCCCCTCTTCTTAATGCCACAACACCAAGACAACATGCCCCCACAATGGCAAGAATTAGCCACGGAATTTGACAAAGTACCTTATTACTCTTCATATAAGCCCCTTATTGCGTTTGTAATTACACTAATATATATGGTTACAAAGTAAAAAGCATTTTTTTTCTTAGAGTCATTAGTATAAATCAAAATTATACTAAATATTCTCTGGCATATTGATCTCAGCGCTTTAAAGGAGACTGATTTCACACCCTTTATTAGCTATCAGACAAACAACTACTTTTTATTTTTCTTTCTTTTTAACGTAAAGTACAAGATTATGATCTACAAGGTCAAAGCCATGCCGCTTTGCAATGGTGTGTTGTAACTCCTCAATTTCTTTATCAACAAACTCAATGACCTCTCCCGTATCAACACAAACCATATGATCGTGGTGATCGCCATCGCCCAATTCAAAAACAGCATGCCCACCATCAAAATTATGGCGAACGACTAAACCTGCAGATTCAAATTGAGTTAGAACACGATACACTGTCGCTAATCCAACGTCTTCACCTGACTCCATCAGTGATTTGTAAACATCTTCTGCACTCATATGACGGCTTTCAGCAGCATCCAAAAGTTGAAGAATTTTGACTCTCGGCAATGTAACTTTCAAGCCTGCTTTTCTTAATTCACTATTTTCTACCATATGTTTCTCACTTTACTCTTCGCAATAGACTATAATAAAGGTATCATACTATTTTTTATTAGATACTATAATATAGTGGAAGTCCATTGCTAATGCAAAAATCAAAATTTATCCTGATAGGTAGTCTACTGATAAGCCTATTAACACTGTCAGGCTGTTTCCCGAGTGTTTATAAAATTGATATTCAACAAGGTAATATTATTACCCAAGACATGGTCAACCAATTACGGCCTGGCATGAATCGTGCTCAAGTGAATTACTTAATGGGAACACCGCTGATTCTAGATCCATTTCATGCAAATCGCTGGGACTATATTTATAGTATTCAACCCGGCGGTGGAACCATGCACCAAGAAAACATTACCTTATTCTTCAATGAAAACAATCAGCTAGTTAGCCTTTCTGGAGACTTCCAGCCAGGAAAAACGCGTGAGGAAGAAATTCAAGGTGGTGCAGAGCAAACCCATAGAGACAATACAACTGAAAGCACTGATGACTCTTTAGAAGGTCAGATCAGAGATGAAGTAGACAATGTTAAAAGTGTTGATGTACCCCAAATTAACACTCATTAACAAAATAACTTTGGCAAAGAATACTAAGCCCATTGCTGATGACAGCAAGGGCTAATGGTAATATGTTATCTTTATGGATAAACCACCTTTACAGCATTCTCTAACATAACTATAAATTATTAGCCTCATATTGAGCCAAAAACCAAGTAATCGATAATAAGTCAGCACTACCACCTGGGCTCAGGTTTTTATCTATCAGCTGTTGATCAAATGTGAAGAGAGGCGTTAAGTCTTCTGGCAAAAATAATCCATATTGATCTAGTAGCTTTTGTGCTGTTTCTTGTACAAATATTAAGCCCTCAAGCCCACCTCTCGCCACAACATTTGTATCATTATTATGTGCCATTAACACCATCAACGCTTGTAATAATGCTGTTTGCTCTGAATGACCTTGCCTTAATAATGCAATATATATAGGAAGACTATATTGTATAACTGTTGTAAAACCAGCGGCGGCTTCACCTCTTGCCCCAGTAAAACCATACAACTTATACAACCGTTCCCCTGCAGTTTTTTGTCTATTGCTTGTAACTAACTCATTAAGAATATTTTGACAAATAGACGCTACTCTGTTGCAAATGGTGACATGGTTAACCTGCTCTCGTCTTGCCTCTAAATGGCCAAGTGCAACACAAATCAACCCTAATGAGAAAATAGCTCCTTTATGTGTATTTATCCCTTGCGTTGCCTCAAACATAGCCTTTTCACAAGCAATACCCAAAGGACGAATAACATTAAGTAATGATGACCCCTCGAGTTCTTTATGGAGATAACCACAATAATAAAAATTATCAAACCACTTGCTAATTGCTTGAATGCTTACAATAAATGTTTGAAAATCCATATCATTATGTGCACCTGAATTATGACGATCGACCAGTCCTGGTTTAGGCGTTAGATAGATTTCTTTTAATAAAGCCGTCGTTGCAAGTGTAGCCACTCGAGTAGCGGGTAATTGATTAATAAAAGGTAAGCGCTGCTGTACTACAGAAGATGTATCACTTTGGGCAACACTGAAAAGCATTAATCTTTTCCTCTATGACTTTGATAAGCTCTAGCAAACTATGCTTTCTAGACCTCGCACAGGCATGCGCATCTTCCTCACAAACCAAACAAGGACGAGCATTAAACTCTGTTGTTTGTCTAGAAATAATTCCCTTGTGGGGACAGATAATATCAATATCCCAAAGCCTACCCAGAGGATGTTTTTCCTCAAGCTCTATACAGATTGCTTTTAACTGTGCAGCATCGGCCTGAACACTTAATAATGCCTCATAGCCACAAACAGTACTAAAGTTCTGCTTGGCTGCAATAAGAAAGTTATGTGTATGACAAGTATTTTCAATATTATGCAGTGCTGTATTAAATAAATATTGCGCACCACTGCTATACTTAATAGAACCAGGAACAACTAACGTCAGCGAAATTAACGGCATATTGTGCTTTACAAGCCACTGCCGTTGATTTCTAGCACGCAAATCCCTTGTTTGTAACATTTGATCGAGTGTAACCTCTGGACCATCTGTCAAACTAAGGATCTGCTGCATTATTTACTCCTAATTAATCTTTTACTTGCTTAACAATATCAATAACAGAACCATCACGATAACGAACAACACCCACCACACGGTCAGTGAATTCAATAGGTTTTGGTTCTCCTGTCAAGGATATTGCACGATCATAAAGTTTTTCAATTGTTGTAATTGGTAAATTAGCTGCTTTTAAGCGTTCAATTAGCTCTGGTCGTTTCGGATTGACTGCAATACCGTGATCCGTAACCAAAACGTCAATATTATCACCAGGTGTTACTTTTGTCGTAACATTACGTACAACAGTTGGGATTCTACTACGAATCAGTGGTGCAACAATAATTCGCAAATTAGCACCCGCTGCTGAGTCACAATGTCCACCTGATGCACCACGCATAACCCCATCAGATCCAGTCAGTACGTTGACATTAAAACCTAAATCTATTTCTAAGGCACTTAAAATAGTTACATCTAACTGATCAACACACGCTGCTTTTGAAGCAGGGTTTGCATAAATATTCGTTGAGATTTCAAAATGATTTGGATTCTTGGCAAGCGACATACCCGCCGCAGTATCAAAACTTTGTGTATCAATAAGTTTTTCAATGAGTCCTTTTTCATGTAACTCAACAATACCAGCAGTAATTCCGCCTAGTGCAAAGCTAGCTGAAATTCCTTTTTTGACCATTTTCTCGCCAAGGAAACGTGTACATGCTGTTGCAGAAGCACCTGAACCCGTCTGCATAGAAAAGCCTTGTTCAAAATAACCTGAGTGCTCAATGATGTCTGCAGCATAACGAGCAATCATAAGCTCACGGGGGTTAGAGGTAAGTCTTACTGCACCAACAGCGATTTGTGTAGGATCACCTACTTGGTCTACTTTAACAATATAATCAACCTGATCTTGTCGGATACTAGGTGGTGTATTAAAGAAAGGTACAATAGCTTCAGTCAGTAAAACAACATTTTTAGCATATTGCGCATCAACCATTGCATAGCCTAATGCCCCACAACGAGATTTTCCCGTTATACCATTAGCATTACCAAACTCATCGGAAGTTGATACCCCAAGAAATGCAACATCAATCTTTATTTCACCTTGTTGAATAAGATTGACACGGCCACCATGAGAATGAATTTGAATAGGCTTTTTCATTAAACCATGAGAAATTGCATTAGCAAGTTCACCACGCATTCCCGAAGTATAAATTTGAGTAATAACACCTGCTTCGATATGCTTGATTAACGGCTCATTACAGCTTAATAATGAACTTGAAGCTAAAGTAAGGTCTTTGATTCCCATACTGGCGATGATATCCATCACACTATTAATCGTCTTATCACCTTCACGAAAAGCATGGTGAAAAGAAATGGTCATGCCATCTTTTAACCCTGTAGCTTTAATAGCATCTTCTACTGAGTTAAGTATTTTTCTTGTATGCTTTTGAGTAGCGTCGGCTAAATAAGGTGTTGTCGCATAAGGGGTAGAGAATGGTTTTAAACCTTCTAACTCTGGATGTTGTTTCACAAGTGTATCTAATGTAGTTTTCATAATGGAGCTCCTTAAATCATATAGTCTTATTTATTGACGAACGCCAGAAGCTTCATAACGAGAAATAATTCTGCGAGCGTTATTAATGATAGGATTATCAATCATTTTACCGTTTAAAGAGATAACACCTAGCCCTTTTTTCTCTCCATCTTCCGCAGCAGCAACCACTTGTTTAGAATAATCTACTTCACTTTGAGTAGGAGCATAAGCATTGTGTAAAGGTAAAATTTGGCGAGGATTAATAAGAGATTTACCGTTGTAACCTAACCCCTTAATAAACTCAACCTCTTTTAAAAAGCCAGCCTCATCGTTAACATCTGAGTAAACTGCATCAAACGCATCGATACCTGCAACACGTGCTGCATGCAATACAGCGCAACGAGCATAAAAAAGCTCTGAACCATCGCCACGCTGTGTTTGCATATCCACAAGATAATCAAACGCCGCAATAGCAATAGCAATCATTCGAGGCGATGACTGTGCAATAGATACAGCATTAATAACACCAACAGCAGATTCGATCGCTGCAACAATTTTTGTTGAGCCTACAGGACGCCCCGCCTCTTTCTCTATACGCTCCATGTGTTTTTCTAACTCATAGATTTCATCGGGTGTATCTGTTTTAGGCAAACGAACGGCATCAACGCCACCCCAAATAGCTGCTTCAAGGTCTTTTAGGCCAAACTCAGTTTTTAATGAGTTAATTCGAACAATGACCTCAATGCCAAACTCTCTGTATATGGGCAATTGTAATGTTTGATACACTAATAAGCGTGCACTGTCTTTTTCACGTATAGAAACAGCATCCTCTAAATCAAACATAACCGAGTCGGGTCTATAAACAAATGCGGTAGATAACATAGCGGCATTTGCACCTGGTAAAAATAACATGCTACGGCGTAATTTTTTCATTTTAATAGACTCCAGTTTAGCTCAGTCACTTCGGCTCCACGTAAAACAGCAGTTTCTACACGTGCTCGAATAGCACAATCTAGAGCACCTTTATCTTCAATAATAATCAAACCTTCAGCGACTTGTAGTTTATTGAGTGTTTCTTTAACAACGTCTGCAATTTTCTCTCCAAATTGATGCATGACATTACTATGAATAACGATCTCAAGATTGTCTTGGGGAGAAACCTTAACCTGTAGGTCACTGGACTCCAGTGTCCCTGCAATTGCGTCTTTGATGATTTTCATAATACCTCTCTTGAATTTGTTGCAAAGTTTTCTTTTAGAAAAGCCCATGTTGTTTCAGGTACTAATTTTTTTACTTCCTCAAGGTTATTTTCCTTAAGAAAATAGCGAACGGCCGTTGCCGAAATAGGCGTTCCATTAATCTTCTTGCGCTCGATCTCAATAACATTAATGGTTGGGGAACTTGTCTGGTACTCGCTTAGCCAATATTTCATGCCATGATTATATTTATCTGTTATTGGCGAAAATGGCTCTGTTCCAACAAAACGGCTCATGATATTCAGCGATGGTGCTATATAATTTCTGAATACGAGTAAATCTATACCTGTAATGGCATGATCTACATCAGCTTTCTCTTTTAGAAAATAACTGGGGAATGTTGCTTTTGATACAATATACTCAGAACTAGAAAGCACCGTAACATTTGCAATACTTGATGTACCTTCTTGCACTAGACGGAAACGGTCTTTAAAAGAAAACATTGAGCTATCTTCACTCACAACAAAAACATAGAGCCAGTCACATTGTTTTGCGGCAAACTCAACGAGATATTGGTGACCTAATGTGAAAGGGTTAGCATTCATAACAATACTACCGATTCTTTTTCCCACATGCTGTTTCTGAGAAAGTTTCTCACAGTAACCTTTTATCCCAACCGGAGTATTTTCCATAAACGTTGCCAGTTCTGGAATAACAACTAAAGGATAAAAACCACACTTTTCAAATACCCGAATATTTTCTGGTTTTGTATAAAGGAATAAGTGAAATACCCCTCGATCGGCCGCATAAAGTATAATTTCATTAATAAGTCGGCTTGTTAAGTTCTCACCTCGATACTCAGGGCTAATCGCAACACACTTGATGATATTATGAAAAAGCCCCGCACAAGCGATAATGTCATTATTATCAGTATACGCGACAGCGAACAAATCCACTTGTCGGTCTACTTTCAAATGACAACTCTCTAACAAGCCCTTCACGTCATTTAAAGATTTTTCACTATTATTTAATAGTGCAAATTTTATTTCACTAGTCATTATTCCGCCTTCTTTACCCTACCTTACTTTACTCTATTTACTCTATAGAATTAATGATCTAGGCTATCTTTTTCTATGAAAGTTTCTATCCTACTAAATAGTAGGAGTGACTTCATCGGTAATAAAGTTAGTTAAACGACCTATTTTTTCAATTTCAACTTCAATACAATCGCCTGCTTTCATGAATAGTGGAGGCACACGTTTCTTACCCACACCACCAGGAGAACCTGTAATAATAACATCTCCAGCAGACAACTCAGTAAATAAACTAATATATGCGATTAACTCAGGTATCTTGTGAATAAGATTGCTCGTATTATCATGTTGTACCCTATTGTTATTTAAATAGGTAGAGATTGTTAAATTGGTAGGGTCAGGTATTTCATCCGAAGTTGTTAAGCATGGACCAAAGCCACCTGTTTTTGGCCAGTTTTTCCCCGCAGTAAACCAACTATGCTGCCAGTCACGGACTGAACCATCCATATAGCAGCTATAACCTGCCACATGAGACAGTGCATCTTCTGCTTTAATATGAAAACCATCTTTCCCTATAATAACGGCAAGCTCTCCTTCATAGTCAAACTCATTAGTAATACTTGGCTTTATAATGGGACATTTATGGCCTGCTTGCGAATCAGGAAATCGGACAAAAAGCGTGGGGGCAGGGTCTGTCTGATTAAACTCTACACGCTTATCAGCGTAGTTCATCCCAACGCACAAAATTTTATTAGGCCTTGTTATAACAGGTAAATACTTTACTTCTTGTTCTGTAAAGTCTGGGCTCTCATTTAAATAGCATTGAATTCGCTTTAAAGCACCGCCCGCAATCAAAGATTTTAAATCACAAAATTGCTGACCTAATCTGGTTGATAAATCAATAATGCCTTCCGGCGTTAAAATGCCATAATGTTCTTGCTCATTATAATTATAGCTGATCAGTTTCATGATATACCCTTCTTAATTAATACATATCTAAAAATACATGATTTTGAATAACTAAAAACCTACTTTATCCCTGGGATAACCAGGTTCATTATTAGTGATAGCGATGGTAAAATAATGACAGATAAAGCGGTAGAAGCTAAGAAAATACTGGAAGCTTGTTCTTGCTCAACATTCCAGTCATAAGCTAAAATGACTGCAGTTGAAGCCGTAGGCATGGCCAATAGAAAAACTAACTCTTGCGCTTGCATGCCTGTAATACCAAAAAGATATACTGCACTTAAGGCGATCACAGGTGTTAAAAAACATTTTAGAATAACATTAACAACCAATGGTTTACTTAACGTTACTTTTACACCATACACACCTACTCCGACAGCAATAAGGGAAATAAAGTTACAAGCACCTGACATTATGTCAAACGTATTAAAAACAAAATGAGGCAACCATGTAGTACCATTAGTAACACTAATGACTAAACCCAAGGCAACAGCTAGAAACATAGGCTTCATAATTGAGTTTTTAACAGCATCGATAATCATTGCACTGGTTACTTCTCCCCCAGAGACCTTAGCACTACAAAGCTCAAATAGAAAAATAGTGAGAGGAATCAGCGTAAGCGCCACCACAAAATTAGCTACCGCAATAGAAATAGTGGAAGAGGCGCCTAGCATCAGTGTTAAAAATGGTACGCCCATTCCACCCATATTTGGAAAACAACACAACATTGAGTTTATTGTGCATGATTTTAGCTCTTTATGGAGAATATATTTGTTTACTACAAAACAAATTATCCAAATAAAGGCCATGGTACAAAAGAAAGCAATAATCCAAATTCCATCGAATATTTCAGATGGCTTTGCATGGGATGTTTGAACAAAAAGTAATGCTGGAAAAACAAAGTTCGAAACAAGGCCAGATAGTAATTTTTTAGCATCCTTCGTAAATATTTTCTGTTGAACACATAGCCAACCAAGAAAAATCAATAAGAATACAGGGAGACAAGAGCTAATCACTTGCCAAATTGCAGACCATACTTGATTCATCTTTTTTACCTCCTGACCTACTATAAGTTTTTACCTTGTTCATCCTTTCATAGAGATCTAACCGTTATCAATACAAAGGAAATGGTCCTATCAGCTGGCCAAGTACAAGAAGAGATAATGATACATTAATCGCACCACCAATACGTGTAGCAATTTGAGCAAAGGGCATTAATTCCATACGCTCTGCCGCAGTTAATATTGCAACGTCTCCTGTTCCACCTTGCCCACTTTGACAACAAGAAATAACAGCCGTATCAATTGGGTACATTTTCATTTTCTTAGCAACAAAAAAACCAGTAGCGACTAAAGAAACAACTGTGCTAACAATGACGATTAAATTGGTTATAGTAAAAGCTGAAACCAATTCATCCCAAGGGGTAATAGCCACACCAACGGCGAATAAAATAGGATAGGTAACTGATGTCTGAAAAAACTTGTATACTACTTGTGAACCACTAAGCACTTTAGGTGAAACAATAGAAGTTAATTTTAAAATAACTGCCGCAAACAACATACCTACAGGTGCTGGAAGCCCCACAATTTTTTGCCCCAACATACCGACCATATACATCATCACCGCTAATAACACACCTGAGGCAAAAGTAGTAACATCCGTTGATAATGAAGCATTATTATGAAGCTTTATATCTTCCTCTTCATTATCACTCGGTAATAAACGGCCATTGCCTGTTAAATGTGGATAGCTTTTACCTATTCTATTGAGAATCCCCGCGCAACAAATTCCCGTTAAACCACCTAACATCACAATAGGTAAAACTTTCCCTAAAAACACCCCCTGTTCAGCATTAAAAATTGCAGCGTATCCCATTGATAAAGGAATGGCTCCCTCACCTACCCCGCCCGCCATAATAGGTAATACTAAGAAGAAAAAGGTATGAAGAACTGGAAGACCTAATACAACACCTACGGTAACACCAACCACCATACCGACAATTTCGCCGCACAGCATAGGAACAAAAACACGTAAAAACCCTTGGACTAGGGTCTTACGATCCATACTCATAATACTACCAACGATAATGCAACAAATATAAAGGTAAAGTATATGAGTACTTTTATAAAAAGAAGTTGTTGCTTCAACAACAGGGGCAGGTAGTAATTTATAATAGACAAGTGCAGAGGGAATAAAAGTTGCACATATTGCAGCTGCACCCATTTTTCCAACAATAGGCAACCGCTTGCCTATTTCTCCACAAGCAAAACCAAAAAAAGCACAGGTAGCAACCATCACTACAATATCAGCGGGAAGAGTACCTGTTAATGCAATAATCGCGAAGATTAAAACGCCACAGGCAATAAATAAGGGGAGAGGAATAACACCTATTTTATATTTATCTGTAAATCTCCAGAACTTTTCTTGCCATGTTTCATTTGTTACAGAGTCACTACTACTAGCACTTCTATCTTGGTCACTCATAATCCTACCTCTGTGTTTGTTTTATAATTTTGTATTTCTTATAGAAGAGTCTAGCAAAAAAAAATCGTGGTTTTTATGGAGTAAATGGTGTTATATTTTTTTACTATCAAATATTGATGACTTACATCATTAGACTATTTTTTATTATATTAACCTTTCGAAAAGGTTTTAATTTATACTGATCAAAATAGATTACTACCGCGAAGCTAATCCATTAATGATGCTGAAATCCCTAAAAAAAAGATTAAACTCTTTTGCAACCAAACTTTTTATCTCATTAATTATTTTTTTTATTATTATAGCTCTTCTGCTCGTCTCATATTTTAGCAAACGATTTGAAGAGCTCCTTTACCAACAAATCGGCAAATATGCTTTAGTACAAGCCAAAGAAATAGCCATTATCCCCAATCTAATTTCTGCTGTCGAACAACGTGATACAAAAGGTATAAATCAATTTGTCTCACGACTATATGCAAATTCAGATGCAAGCTTTATCGTTATTGGAGACTCTAAAGGGAACCATCTATTTCATACAGGTAATATTCAATTATACTCACCCATGATGGGAGGGGATAATGATGCCGTACTTAGAGGTGAAAGCATCATTTCTATAAGAAAAGGTACACTCGGTGTTTCTTTACGAGGGAAGACCCCCATCATTAACAAAAATGGGGAAGTGGTTGGTATTGTCTCGGTAGGGTATTTACAACACGATATCCATTTAATATACAGTGAAGAATTTACACCTATTATCATTATATTTATCTGTTTAACTATCTCTGTTTTTGCTTTTTCATGGTTTTTCTCAAGACGCATAAAATCTCAAATGCTAGGTCTTGAACCTAAAGAGATTTGTCGGTTAGCCATACAACAAGAAGCTATTCTAGAATCCATTTTTGAAGGAGTTATTGCTATCGATATCAACTATAGAATAACTGCCATCAACTACGCAGCAAGATCTATCTTGGGTATTAAGCAGTCCGCCTCAATGTTAACAGGGGTTGATTTGAGCTCCATCATTCAAACAACTAATTTTTTAGATACTGACAGTAAAACAACTGATTGTAAAGATGAAATCTGTCAATTCAATAATATAGCCGTCATTGCAAGTCGGACTCGAATCATCATCAATAACCAATTGCAAGGTTGGGTGATTTCTTTTAGGGATAAAAACGATATTAATAGTTTAAACTTGCAACTAAGCCAGGTAAAAAACTTTGCAGATAATTTAAGAGTCATGCGCCATGAGTCTTTAAATTGGATGGCGATGTTAGCAGGTTTACTGCACATGAAAGAATACGACAAAGCAATCAGTATTTTAGAAGCAAAGTCTCTAGGTAGCCAGAGAATACTAGATTTTATTTCTAGTCGTTTTCAAAATCACGCTGTTTGTGGTTTATTATTAGGCAAATACTCAAGAGCTAATGAGCTAGGGCTACAGTTAGAACTAGACCCTGCGTGCCAATTAAAAGAAATTCCTGCCACACTTACAGAAGTGATGCTGATTTCTATTATGGGAAATCTATTAGATAATGCCTTCGATGCCATTATGAACTTAAAAGAGCCCCAACTCATTAGTGAACATAATAGAATCGAATTATATATTTCTGACGAGACCAATGAGCTAGTCATTGAAGTAGCAGACCAAGGTGTAGGCATAGATCCAACAATTCGCGATCATTTATTTGAACGAGGCATTACTTCAAAAGCTTCTGACGATCATGGAATAGGGTTATACTTAGTTTCCTCTTATGTTCAGCAAGCAGGGGGATTAATTACCATCAGCGATGGAGATGAAGGAGGTGCTATTTTTTCCATTTTCATTCCAAAGTAATCAGTAATTGATTTGACAAAAGCAACTTAAGGAAACCATAAAATGACTCTACCAATAGATATTCTTATTGTTGAAGATGAACCTATCCTTGCGGGAGTCCATGCTGAAATCATAGGGCAAATACCAGCATTTAAAGCTGTTGCTATTGCATCATCTTTACAAGAAGCCAAACAACTCATTCCAAAACTAAAACCACAGCTAATTTTATTGGATAACTATTTGCCCGATGGTAAAGGAATAGATCTATTTCAAAATATCATTACTCTTAACTTAGGTTGTCACGTCATCTTTATCACCGCCGCTAGCGATATGCAAACTTGTAGCGATGCAATACGACTTGGGGCTTTTGATTACATCATTAAACCCATATCGTATGAGCGATTAAAATACTCTTTAAGTAAATTTGAAAGTTTTATTAAGACACAAAAGAATACAACATACCTCAGTCAGCAAAAAATAGATGAGCTATTTAATTTACAAAGAAAAGACTTTAGAGATAAAAACAAAACGAAAGGTATTGAAGAAATTACTTTACAGAGCGTCCAAAATCTTTTTATTACTAACCCTAAAAAACTTTACTCCGCAGAAACGGTTGCAATTGAACTAGGAATGAGTAAAACCACTGTACGACGCTATTTAGAATACTGTATAAAAATTAAATTCTTAACAATACAAGTATCTTATGGAAATGTAGGTAGGCCAGAGCGATTTTATATTAAAGAATAAGCTTAACAGTGATTCTGTCGTACTATTTAGCTATATCTTTATCTTTAGAACCTGCTACGCCACTCTTCGCGTGACAAATAAGAAACATGATCAGTGTAGTAATCACCTAAATACTGGTTAAACTTATTTTCTTCTGTATGGTGATATTTAAAGCCACACTTAGCCTGTACTTTAAATGATCTCTCATTTCCGACAAAATAACCACACCACAAGGCTTGCATTTGCAAATCTTCGTAAGCGTGCCTCATCAGAACTTTTACCGCTTCAGGTATTAAACCTTGCTCCCAAAAGGGTACACCAATCCAATAAGCAATCTCAGCCTCACTGTCAGCAATTACAAAATTACTATCTTTACCAATTAATAAACCAACCATACCTATTGCACGATTATTTTCTTTTTTAGTAACTGCATATACTTCTTTATGTGCAAAGACAGTCTGAATGCATTCTAAACTTTGTGCTTCACTTTCATGTACGGGCCATCCTGCAATGGGACCAACACGCTCATCTTTTGCATATTCATAAAGGCTCGGCGCATCACTTTCCTACCAAGGTCTTAATATTAATCGCTCCGATGTTAATATCATCTTTTAGCATCCGCATAGAGCTTGGTAAATCTATTAAAACATATCATAAATTCAACACGTTATTATTCAGTTGTATTAATGAATGCCAGCATGCCAGTACATTATGGATTTAATAAAATATTTTCCAAAATATAATACCAAAGGATGATTGACAGGTATAAATAAGTTAAGATAGCGCAGTTCAATAAAACGGGTTGATCAAAACCTCACCGTTTGAAAATTAGTTTAATACGAGCAAATCGTACAATAAGTATTAAAGAAGTATAGGATTTAATTATGAAGTTGGTTAATTTTAAAAAAATTGTAGTAGCTATTAATGTTTTATTCTGTCCTTATTATACACATGCAACCAATTACACGACACCAATATCTGGACCAATTACTTTTGAAAATGGAGATACAGTTAATATTTCAAATGGTAACTCAGGTATTAGCGACTTAACTACCGGTGGGAAGGGGATACAAGTTAATAATAATGGGGCCATCAGTATTAATACGACAGGTTCAATAACTTCAGCTGTTCAATTAAGTAATGGTGCTGCTAATAATTTAGGTTCAGGTAGTACTATTGTAACCAATGGCAATGGTTATGCATCAGGTATCGAGATAAAAGGAAGTGGCACTTCTTTAACAGCTACAGATCTCAATATAACAGCTATATCTAAATCTGCTAACTCTGCCTATGGACTTGATATAGAAAATGGTGCTAGGGTTCATTTAAAAGGGAGCTCAAGTATCACAGCGACAGGGACAGGTGTGATGATTTATGCCTCTCCTAACGATAAAGCTTCTTTTACTGCTGATCAAGTATCAATAAACGCAACTGGTACTAACTCAACAGGAATACATACCGAGCAAAATACCGAAGTAAACTTGGGTGATGGTAGCTTAATAAAAGTAACAGGAAGTAATGCAACAGGTATTGAGAATTTTCAAGGGACTTTGACAGCAAATAATTTAACTATTATACAAGATAGCTCAACAGGGACAAAAGGGCACGCAATAGATGTTCGGGGAAATATGAGCATCAACGGTGGAACTATTACAGCTATTTGAGGTTACGGTGTAAGTGTGTTCCAGGGCGGCCTATTTAATTATAAAAATGGCTCCATTACCAGTACTGCGAATGGAACCTTTGCATTACAAGTACAAAGTACTACCTCAAAAGCTAATTTAGATAATGTAGAGCTCAACTCTAATGGTAATGGCTATACCCTTTGGGTGATAGGCGGTGAAGTTAATGCTAACAATTTATCTATCAATGCGAGTAATACGGCTTATGGTCTAGTTGCCCAAAACCAAGGCAAAGTAGTATTCAAAGGTAATACCACTATCAATAGTGGTAACTCAGAGATAGCAATGGTTGTTGATGGGAATAATAGTCAAGTGACTACAGACACAGACGGCAGCAAAATGACTATTGATGGTGGGCTATTTGCCCAAAACCAAGGCTTAATAGATTTTAATCTATTACAAGGTTCCTATTTAAAAAGCGTTGTTAGTACCAGTGATAACTCTACAACTAAACTTTCAATGACGGGTACTACTTGGGATATGACTGATAGTTCAATTGTTACAAATTTAACAGCCAATGATAGTTCCATTAACTTCCTATCAACCCCCAATAACTACCAAACATTAGAGGTAGCTAACTTAGCAGGTAATAACGCCAACTTTGGAATGCATGTTAATTTAGGTGGCATCACTACTGCTACCAGAATCAATAATCAAGGTGAAAGAATTGGTTCGGCTGGGGTTGATGGTGATCTGTTAACAGTAACGGATACATTATCGAATACTGGGAACTACAAATTAGCCATTACAAATAATGGTTCAGCAGCAACTCAAGGCAATGAAGTATTACAAGTAGTGGAAACGCCAGAAAACAATAGTGGCAACTTTTCATTAGTAAAACCTGTTGAGGCAGGAGCTTATGAGTATAGTTTACGTCAGTCTATTAATAACAGTAATAATAGTACTGGATGGGAGCTATATTCTACTGGTCGCAAAACTACTACAGCAGAGGCTGCCACCAGTTTTCTTAATGTTGCCTATTTAACTTCTTACATTGAAAACCAAACTCTACTACAACGTTTAGGCGACTTACGCAATAGCAAAGTAGCAGGTGTTAAGAGCGATGGACTATGGATAAAAGGCTTTGGCGGTAAATTATCGGCTTTCTCCGGTAACTCCATGAAAGGCTTTGACATGACATATACTGGTACACAATTAGGCATTGATAAGAATATTGATATGCAAAGTGGGCGGTTGCTAATTGGTATTATGGCTGGTTTTACCCGCACTAACCCTAACTATAGAGATGGCAATGGTACAGGGAAGAATTATACTACGGGACTTTATGCCACTTACTTAAACGATAACGGTATCTATGTAGACAATGTACTAAAATACAACAGCATGCATAACCAATTTAACGTAAGAGATACGGCAGGAAACAATGTTAAAGGAACAGGAAAAACCCAAGGGATAATGCTCTCGACAGAAATAGGAAAACGTTTTTGGCTTGAAAGTAAGCAACAAGGGTTTTATCTTGAACCACAGGCTCAGCTATCTTATGGCTATCAAAACGGTGATACAGTCCATGCCAGCAATGGGTTAAAAGTGGGGCTGAGTCATTACAATAGCGCTTTAGGAAGAGTCAGTGGTATTGCTGGTTACCAAATACAAGGTGAAAACCCCATTAATATTTATGTAAAAACAGGTGTTGTAAGAGAAATGAGTGGTGGTGCTTCTTATCGCTTTAATAATGGTGATAAAAAAGGCCATACTTTCCGCTCTAGCTGGTTCGATAATGGCATTGGTGCCAATGTAACCATCAACAAAAAACACAACATTTATACAGAAGTAGACTACTCTACCGGTGGCAAGTTTGACAGTGCGATGTTTAACTTAGGTTATCGTTATAGTTTCTAATTAAGATGAAACCGCTAAGGATAGCTAAGAAAGTAGTTCTAGACTTAGAATATCTAGAACTACTCTAACAAATCATTCTGATCATATTTGTTAAGACATTATTCTTAACTAGTTTTAAATCTCTGCTCCCAATATAGAACGTTATATCTCGAGAGAATCTAATATAACTCAATAAAAACCGCTATCCGCACCCGATGGTTATATTCAATAAATAAAGTGCTTACTAGACAGGCCCTACTCGTTAATTTGAATACAGAGTTTCTTGATCGCCTCAACCATCTCTGTACTTGGACGCGCTATGCGGTCATCCTGAAATAAAATGAGTTTATTATTTGCCACCGCAGAAAGGTTTGTCCATGATCGCCAACTATTCAGTAACGATTGTTTAGAAGAAATAATCACCTGTGGATTACGCGCTAGCACACTTTCAATATCCACTTGGGGAGCCGATAGATCAATATCATCAAAAATATTTCTAGCACCACAAATATTTAATGCATCATTGATGATTTGTTTTTTACCTATGGTATACATAGGCTTATCCCATATCTGGTAAAATACAGTTAATGGTTTTTCTCGATGATATTGTTTTTTAAGTTGCACTAACTCTTCTTGTAATCGCTTTGCAAGTTGCTCACCTTCTTTCTCTTTACCAATTTGTTTTCCTAAATAAATAATATCATTACCCAAATCACTCAATGTCTGAGGATCTCGGCTGATTACTTTAATACCAAGGGAAGAAAGCTGTTGTTGTTGTGCTAAGTTGATCGCCGATGGCCAAATTAAAACAATATCAGGTTTTAAGCTGACTATTTTTTCTAAAGAATAACTTCCAAAATTACCAATTGAATCAAGCGATTTAAGGACTGGTAAACGCTGCTTATCGAGTATTGATGCTCCTACCAACTGATCAGTCGCTCCTAAATCAACCACCATATCGGTAAAAGAGGGGGTTAAGCTAATAATTTTTGGCTTGGTTAATTCATCACCATACGCAACAACCGTCACAAACAATAAAAGGAAACTAACCCACCGCTTTATAGGCATAATCAGTGATTATCTGTTGGTGATTCTTGTTGGTGTTGCAACCCGAGTAAATGCCCCATTTTGTTTGCCTTAGTTGCTAAATAACGCTCATTGTAGCGATTATTACCAAACTCGATAGGCTTACGGCTAGTTACTGTAATACCTAACTCGGTTAATGCAGCTATTTTTTTAGGATTATTCGTCATCAACTCAACCATCTTTATTCCTAAATGTTCTAGCATTGGACGGCACATGGTGTATTTTCGCATATCAGCAGGAAAGCCTAGCTGTTCATTAGCTTCTACTGTATCAGCACCTTTATCTTGCAGAGCATACGCTCTGATTTTATTTAATAACCCTATTCCTCTGCCTTCTTGGCGTAAATAAAGCAGTACACCTCGCCCTTCTTTGGCAATTGCTTTTAAAGCTGCTTCTAACTGAAAACCACAATCACAACGTAAACTAAACAGTGCATCCCCTGTTAAACATTCTGAATGTACTCTTCCAAGAACAGGCGCTGGAGTCTTTACGTCACCTAAAGTTAAAGCCACATGCTCTATCCCCGTTTCCTCATCTAAAAAGCCATGCATAGTAAATACAGCAAAAGGGGTAGGTAGTAATGAAGATGCAACAAAAACGACAGCCACCGAGGACTCCTGAGTCTAAAAAGTTAATTAATTATTATATACTTTTTTTAAAAAATAAGTTATTCCAACCTATTCTTTTAATGATTTTACCGCTCTCAGGACTTCTTCTGCATGGCCTGCCACTTTAACTTTACGCCATTCCTGTCGTAACGTACCGTGCTTATCAATTAAGAAAGTACTGCGCTCAATCCCCATGTACTCTTTACCATAAAGTTTTTTCAACTTAATCACATCGAATTGTTGGCATAGTACTTCCTCCGAATCACTGATTAGCTCAAAGGGAAAATTTTGTTTCGCCTTAAAATTCTCATGAGACTTTAAACTGTCTTTGGAAACTCCAAATATAACGGTATCAAGTGCGAGAAACTCATCATAAAGATCACGAAAATCTTGACCTTCTGTTGTGCAACCAGGAGTACTGTCTTTAGGATAGAAGTAAATCACAACATTTTTCCCTGCTAATTCAGAGAGTGTCACCGTATTAGGCGTACCTGTAACGGTCGCCGTAAAATCTTTTACTTTCTTATTGAGATGAGGTGCTGTCATTTTCTTACCTTCATTATTTTATTAAACTCAGCCTATAATAAAACAAAGCGTAATAAATGTTTAGGCTTATTGTATTTAGTTATTTTACAAATGATTATATCTCAGCCCATTGTCTTAATAAATTATGGTAGTTACCAGACAATTTAATGATGGATGGATGATTAGGCACATCTTGCACTAATTGTTGTATTGCACAATCCATATCAAATAATAAACGCCGCTTCTCATCGGAGCGAACCATGCTTTGTGTCCACAGAAAAGAAGCATAACGAGCTCCGGAAGTTACTGGTGTCACTTGATGCAAACTGGTTGAGGGATATAAAACTAAATCACCTGCAGGCAAACGTACACGTTGCTCTCCATAAGTATCCTGAATAACTAACTCGCCGCCTTCATACTCTTCAGGCTCACTAAAAAATAACGTTGATGAAACATCGGTTCTAACTCGTTGTGAGCTGGTTTTAGGTTTGCGTATGGCATTATCTACATGAAAGCCGTAAGTTCCTCCACCCTGATAACGATTAAACATGGGCGGAAATACTTTATGAGGTAGCGCGGCGGAAATGAATAACGGATGATTCCCTAGCCGTTTAATAATCTCATCCCCTAGCTCAATAGCAAAAGGATCTTCTTCTGAAAGCTGCTCATTGTCTTTACAGTTTATGGCGATGTGCCCCGCAGTTAATTGTCCATCTTGCCAGTTAGCTTGTTCTAACCGCTGACGGATATAACGAACCTCTTCTTTAGAAAATACATTAGGAATTTGCAATAGCATGTTTTTTACCTATAGATTGTTCGATAATTGCTTGATAAGCTTTTTTATCATCATCACCCCACTGTGCACACTGCTCAAACATTTCAATAGAAAGTGCTCTTAATGGTTGATGCGGAGACTCACAGAGTGCTCTGGCCATTTTTTGCAAAAACCCATGCGTTGCTGTTTGCATCGACTGTTTTAGCCATATCACTGCTTCATCAACGTTACCTTGTGCTGTTAATACAGAGGCATAACTACATTGTCCTCTAAAGTCTCCCGCACTGGCTGACCGTCGATACCAATCAGTTGCTTTATCAAGATCAGAGGTAAACAACCACCCTTCTTCATAAAACCTACCCACTAAATTCATTGATTTTGCATGACCTTTTTGGGCTGCTTGATAATATAAGTCAAAGGCTCTTTGCAAGTCCTTTACAACACCTTTTCCTTTAGCCAATAAATTCGCAAAATTATAAAGCCCCCAGCTGAATTCTTTTTCTGCAGCTAATTGATAATAGTAGGCCGCCCTCTCATAACTTATAGGGCACCCCCAACCATTTTCATAACAGCGCCCAAGCATGTTAGTGCCTTGTAAACAACCGTTCTTTTCCGAAATACTAAACCACTTAAAGGCAAGCACTGAGTCCTGTGTAATGCCATAACCATCTAATAACAGTTGCCCCAACTTTGCTTGGGCTATAGCATCACCTTGTTTAGCCGCTACCAGTATTAAACTGGCAGCTTGGTGGGGCGTTGTTACCGAAAAATTAATGAGTCTATTAATCGTCATTAGAAACTGTATTCAGCTGTTAACTGTGCTCCTTGTCCTGGGCCTGGCAATCCAAAACCACGTCCGTTATATTGACGCCAGTAGTGCTTATTAAATATATTATTAATATTTAATCTTAAGTTAAGGTTTTTATTCGCCTGCCAAGCAATGGCTGCATCATGAACACTGTAGCTAGGCACAACCGTTTTTGAACTATGACTCATCGAAGTTCCGCGTCCACCAGGAATACTTCTTTCGCCAACATAACGAACACCATAGCTCACCGTTATATCATAAGGTAGCTCATAGCTACTCCATAGACTAGCTGAGTTTCTAGGGGTATTGGGTAATGTAATCCCATCATCCCAACCTTCTCGTCCTTCGACCTTACTGTCCATATAGGCATAACCCGCAAAGACTGACCAACGGTCTGTGATGTTACCTGATACACCTAACTCAACCCCATCCGTTTTTTGCTTATAACTGTAAGTTTGTATTGGCGTTACAGTATCATCCATGTCTGTTGCATCAACTTTTGTTCTAAAAATAGCAGCAGTTAAAGAAAGCCGCTCATTGAATAGATCCCATTTAGTACCTAACTCATAACTTTTACCTTTAGTCGGGGATAAATCATCACCCAAACTACCCGAAGTCGCAATACGTATTGATTGTGGCTGTTGCGCTGTACTGAAACTAGCATAAATACTGCCATACTCTACAGGCTTGAAGACTAATGCTGTACGGTAACTAAATAGTTTGTCGTTATTGTGCTCATTATCACCTTTCGCCCATGGAGTATAAGCGCCTGTAGGTTTGCCACCCGAGTTAATAGCAGAGCGACTTTTAGTATCTGTAATACGGGCTTTATAATGATCTTGACGAGCCGATAAATCTAATTGCCAGTATTTACCAAACTCTAAGGTATCCATGACATAAAAAGCCTTAGTGGTAGAGTCGGCACTGATTTTACTGGTATAAGCAATTTCTTTGTTACCTACAAACTGTGAAGCAGGATGGCTAGGATCGGCAGGTACAGAGTTAGAAACCATCGCACTGTGCCAGCGTAACCCTCCTGACTTATAATCAAGATATTGTCGGGTTAACTCCATTCCTGTCACTAACGTGTGTTTCACGCCTAAGGTATCAAACTTCCAAATAATATTAGTTTGATTGCTAAATGTTTGGTTATCTGTATGCCTTGCAACACCTTGCAAACGTCTAAGGGATGCGTTAGCACCACTAGGGGTTGTTACAATATAAGAGCGTTGTAATTGAGACCAAGTTGCCTGATTATTAAAGCTAATATTATCATTAAAGTCATGTTCAAACTTCCATGAAATACGATCAATGCGTTGGTCTTCTCTATCAAGATTACGGTAGCCAAAATAACCATCCCATTTAACACCATCTACTTTGTGAGGCCTGTTATTAGAGACTTTTGTGGGTATACCATAATCATAATTACCATTATCTGTTAAATGCTCATAGGCTAACGTATTACGAGTATTAGTATTTAAACCGAAAGAAATCGATGGTGCAATCCCCCAGCGATTACGCTTAAACCAATCACGCCCATCTATCCCTGAATCTTGCCAAGCCATATTAAGGCGCGCGGCTGTTCCTGAATCATGTTCTAAAACTTTATTGCCATCAAACGTTAGGCGTTTATAATCAGCCGTTCCCACACCAGCGCCAACTTTAGCAAAATCTTCAAGCTTAGGTGTTTTAGTCACAAGGTTAATAGCTCCACCAATGACACCCGCACCCCAAGCAGCAGAACTAGAACCCTTAATCACTTCAACTTGTTCAATATTATACATGTCGGTTCGTGTATAAAATGCTGAGTCACGAACGCCGTCAATGTACACATTAGAGCCACCGTAATCGCCACTATTAAAACCGCGGATATTTATGCTATCCCCCACCCCACCATTGCCCTCACCAGAGTTAAAAGTAACACCAGGGACATTCGATAATACGTCTTGAAGGGTTTGAGCATTTTGCTGCTCGATAACTGCCCTAGGCACAACGGTAATACTTTGAGGTGTATCAACTAACTCTTGAGTGTACTTAGGCGAAGACAATTTTTTAGTTTGATAAGGTGTCTCTTTATGCCCCTCAATTGTTAGTGTATCTAATTCTAATACTTTCTCTCCACTAGTGTCAGCATAACCCATCATGGGTAAGCTTGCTGACGCCACGGCAAAACTAAGTGATGTTTTCGTATATTTTTTCATAATATGGAAAGACTCTACTGTTAGTAATATCTACATGGTATAGCTATAGAAAATAAGCCAAATTTTGGATGGCAAATTAGTAATAACTAGTTATCAATTATTAAATATAATGATTCTCATTTATATTTGCAATATTTTTATACAATTAATTTAGGTAGCTTAAAAATAATTTCCTTATCACTAAATAATAAATATGCATATTGATATTCCAATAAAATATTCAATAATGATTAGTAAACACTAGAGTATTTGTTACTATATCATTCTACTTTGAAACATTAATTAACTTTTAAACACTTTAAATCTTACTTCATAGCAGGCGAACACATGAATCGGATTCTACTCAATGCGGCTTTATCACTAACTGTCGCTTTTACTGGCCCAGTATGGGCTGATAAGCTACTCCTTAATGTCTCTTACGATGTCATGCGCGATTTTTATAGAGACTACAATCCTGCTTTTGAAAAAAACTGGAATGAACAGCATAAAGATGACAAAGTCAGAGTCCAAATGTCACACGGCGGCTCAAGCAAACAAGCCCGCTCTGTGATTGATGGGTTAAAAGCTGATGTTGTCACCATGAACATGGCAACTGATATCGATGCAATTGCAACCCGAGGTAACTTAATACCTGAAAACTGGCAAACGTTACTCCCTAATGACAGCGCGCCGTTCACCTCTGCAACGGTATTTATTGTACGTAAAGGTAACCCTAAAAATATTAAGGACTGGTCAGACCTTGTCAAAGAAGGAACTGAAGTGATCATCCCCAACCCTAAGACATCAGGAAATGGGCGTTATAGTTATTTATCTGCATGGGGTTATGCCCTTAAACAAGGTGGCGATGAGGAAAAAGCCAAGGCATTCGTAAAAAGTCTCTTCAAAAATGTCTCAATCCTCGATACAGGTGGCCGTGCAGCCACATCAACCTTTATGCAAAATCATCAAGGTGATGTACTCGTAACCTTTGAAAATGAAGCCGAAATGATTGCTAAAGAGTTTGGTAAAGGTAGTTTTGAAGTGGTTTACCCTAGTGTTTCTGCTGAAGCTGAACTTCCTGTAGCGGTTGTTGAAAAGGTAGTTGAAACCAAGAAAACTAAACCCGAAGCCGAGGCTTATTTAAAATACTTATGGTCCGATGAGGGACAACGCATAGCGGCTAAAAATTACTTACGCCCAAGAAACCCAGCGATATTAGCTGAGTATGCTGACCGCTTCCCTAAAGTAGAGTTTTTATCAATTAAAGAAAACTTTGGTGATTGGAAAGATATTCAACAAAAACACTTTGCTGACGGTGCTATTTTTGACCAAATTTACACACCTTAATTTCAATACACTCTCTCACCATTTAGGCTAGATATTATCTAGCCTAATTAGAATGGAAAAACATGAATAAATTATTTGCTGCTTCGTTAGCTATTATTGGTGGTGTACTAGGCTTTATCATCGGGCTGACGATTGGCTTTGCAATGAATAGTTATTCACTCATTGTTCTTTATGGACTAGCCACAGTTTTCGCCTTATTCGGTGGTTTTAGCTTATCTAAATTTAGTTCAGCCATTGACAATCAAGACCAAAATACCAGAAAAGTACTCATCATTCTTTGCACAATAATAGCTGCTATTTTATTAGCCCTGTTAATACTCACCGTGACCATGCTCAATACCTATTACTGATCTGCTTATTGAAATATTCACAGACTATGCAATAAACAGCTATACCCATCCTTATTGAAACTGTGGCATAATCAAGTAATATTTAACGACTCATAAAATACAAAATTATAATTAAATCTCAGAGGCGTTAGACGGTTGTTTTAAATAACACGTATAAATACTGTGACAATCTCTAATAAATTACTGAGCCCATAACATGACTAAGTTATAAAAATAGGTAGCCATCATGGAGTTACGACAACTTCGCTCTTTTATATTAATCGTTGAACAGGGCAGCATAGGTAAAGCCGCTAAACATTTGAATGTAGGCGCCTCTGTTTTGAGCCAACAGTTATCAAAATTAGAATCAGAACTTGCTACTCGCTTGCTACAACGCTCCCCTTTAGGCGTAACACCGACGCCAGCAGGACTTGCTTTTTTAAAACAAGCACGCCAAGTACTACGCTATGCTAACCAAGCGATAGAAGCAGCTCAATCATCACGTCTTGTAGGCTATGTGAGTGTTGGTTTACCTCCTAGCACCGCCTCTATTTTAGGTGTACATTTTATCCAGCTGATGGCCGAACGCTATCCTGATATTAAAGTACACATTGTAGAAAGCTTATCTGGTAACCTCATCAAACTGATCAATAATCACCAACTTGATTTAGCGATTATTTTTAATCAACCCACTGATGAAAGCTGGACATCTGAACCGCTAATCAATGAGTCAATGTCACTGATTGGTAATAATGAATTCTTTAAACTCTATCATTTAGAAAACTATTTGGAACAAGAAACACTTCCATCAAACCATATAGAACCTTTACCTCTAGCATTACCCAGCACAGGCCATGGTCTAAGGCGCCTCATTGATAAAGAAATATCAAAACTCAACATCATCTATGAAATTGATGGCCTTAGTTTATTAATGAAAACAGTTGCTAGCCTATGTGTTGCTACTATTCAGCCTAGCAGCATTTTTATTAACCAACACTATCACCATTTAAACAGTTTAAAAATAATCAACCCAACGATTGAACGAACTAATTATTTAGTCAGTCTTTCTGAAGAGGTACTATCTCCCTCAGCACTAGCAGCAAAATCTGTTATACGTGCTTCTACAAATGATTTAATTCAGCAAGGTGCATGGTTAGGCACAAGCTTAATATAGTTGGGGTATTCAATTAAATTAACCCCCTCTACATTTTTTGCTACTTACTAGCATAGCTATATTTCCTTTACAGTGATAAAAAAATAATTAAAAGGATTAGCTATGTACGATGTTTTAGTAATTGGTGGCGGTAATGCGGCGCTCTGCGCAGCTATTACTGCACAGGAAGCAGGAGCTTCTGTACTGCTACTTGAAGCAGCACCTAAAGAATGGCGAGGTGGTAATTCTCAGCATACGCGCAATCTACGCTGTATGCATAATGCGCCTCAAGATGTTTTAGTTGAGGCCTATCCTGAAGAAGAATTCTGGCAAGACTTACTTAAAGTAACTGCTGGAAAAACAAATGAAACACTAGCACGATTAGTCATTCACTCAACAGAAAGCTGTCGAACATGGATGAAAAAACACGGTGTCAATTTTCAACCTCCACTTTCAGGTGCATTGCATGTTGCACGAACCAATGCATTTTTTATGGGTGGAGGTAAAGCGCTGATTAATGCCTATTATCGCAGTGCAATTGCCTTAGGGATAAAAATTAGATACAACACCAAAATAAAGGAGTTAGAATTAAACGATAGCAAATTTGTAGCAGCTATCGCTGAAGATGGTACACGCTTTGAAGCTAAAGCCTGTGTTTTAGCAGCGGGAGGGTTTGAATCAAACCTTAACTGGCTAAAAGAAGCATGGGGAAAAAATGAAGAGGGCGAATGGATTGCTGATAACTTCGTTATTCGCGGTACACGTTTTAACCAAGGAAATCTACTTAAATTCATGATTGATCAAGGCGCTGATATTATTGGTGATCCTTCACAATCGCATTGCGTTGCTGTAGATGCTAGAGCCCCATTATATGATGGTGGAATCTGTACCCGTATAGACTGCGTCTCACTAGGCATTGTCGTCAATAAAAATGCTCAACGCTTTTATGATGAAGGAGAAGACTTTTGGCCTAAACGGTATGCTATTTGGGGGCGACTTGTCGCCAAGCAGCCGAGTCAAATTGGCTTTTCTATTATTGATTCGAAATCATTGGGTCGCTTTATGCCCCCAGTTTTTGCAGGAAAAACCGCCAATACTATCCGAGAGCTCGCTGTACTATGCGATCTTAACCCAGAAAAACTTGAAAAAACTGTTAATGGTTTTAATCAAGCCTGCATAAAAGGTGAATTTAATCATACCGTACTGGATAATTGCCATACACAAGACTTAACGCCAGCAAAAACACACTGGGCAACCCCTTTGGATACACCACCGTTTTATGCCTATGCCTTACGCCCAGGCATTACCTTTACTTATTTAGGTCTAAAAGTTGAAGAAGACTCGGCAGTACGTTTTAACAACTTGCCAAGTCCAAATCTTTATGTCGCCGGTGAAATGATGGCCGGTAATGTACTAGGTCAAGGGTATACAGCGGGTGTTGGCATGTCTATTGGAACGACATTCGGACGTATTGCAGGTAAAAATGCAGCAAAAGCTGCTTTAATAAAAGAGACCATCTAATGAGTACTGCTAATCAATTAATTCCAGTTGTTCAGCTGTCTAAAAATGAACAAGAGGCGGCGGCGGCACTGCAAATTTGTAATGCTTGCCGTTACTGTGAGTCTTTCTGTGCTGTTTTTCAAGCCATGACTCATCGTCTATCCTTTAATCGTGCAGATATTCATTATCTAGCCAATATTTGCCATAACTGTGGTAACTGTCTTCATGCTTGCCAATATGCTCCACCACACGAGTTCGGCGTTAACATTCCTAAAGCGATGGCAAAAGTGCGTTTAGAAACCTACCAAAATTTCTCAATCCCTCGCTTTTTAGGTCAGCTCTATCAAAAAGCAGGTATTACTATGGTTAGTTTACTCACACTAACGTTTACTTTCTTTTTATTAGTGACTACTTTTTTCAATAACAACAGCCTATTTGGGTTATATCAGGGCAATTTTTACAGTATTTTCCCTCATAACTTTTTAGCCATCACTTTTGGTAGTATCTTTATTCTGGCTTTTTTACTGCTAGGGCTTGGTCTTACTAATTTTTGGCGACAAACCTCTCAAGTGATTAAAAATCAGGTAAAAGCTGTTGATATTAAAGATGCTACTAAAGATATCCTTACACTCAAGTACCTTGATGGGGGGCATGGCAAAGGCTGTAATGAAGATAGTGATCGTTATACACTGATTCGCCGCCGCTTTCACCACCTCACAATGTACGGTTTTTTACTGTGCTTCTTAGCCACCATTTTCGCTACAGGTTATCATTACTTTTTAGGGCTTGAAGCTCCCTATCCATTTTTTAGTTTACCTGTCATATTCGGTACAGTGGGTGGCTTGGGCTTAATAATAGGACCCGTAGGACTCTTATATCTTAATGTCAAGCGTGACCCACTGCATGGTGATGCTAAACAAAAACCAATGGATCGTGGATTTATTTTCTTATTACTGATCATTAGTGTAACAGGATTGGCCTTACTTGGATTTAGAAATACTTCAGCCATGGGTATTTTATTAATTATCCACTTAGCCAGTGTGATGACATTTTTTTTAACAATACCGTTTGGTAAATTTGCCCATGGCTTTTATCGGAGTACTGCCTTATTAAAGTTTCAAATAGAACAAAGAAACAACTAAATAATTAACACCCGATAAATAAAAGTAAATTGGCTATATTTAAAAAAATAATAAAAGTTGGCAAGTCTTTATCTTCGCCGTTCATCCGTATCTAAGGCGCAATTCCATAAGTAATCACATAATAGAAAGCCGCTCTATCAACGGCTTTCTATTCAAACAACTTAACTTTATTACTTTATCCAAAGAGGAATCACATAGGTATGCATCAGTGGCGCCATATTAATGGTGGTTATCTCTTTCTCAGTTAGCCATTTAGCCTCTGCTATTTCAGCGGCTACTGTTAACTCTGGACTATAAGGTAAATCTATTTTGAATAGCTCGGCCTTCACAATATAACCTGGCTCATTAGCGGCAGGGGCTTCAAACTGACCAATATACTTCGGCAAACTTAAATCAATTGCTAACAACAATTCTTCTTTAATTTCTCTAACTAAGGCTTCTATAGGCTTTTCATTAAGTTCTATCTTTCCGCCCGGTTGCATGAAAATTTCAGAACCTTGCTTACGAACCACTAATAAGCGATTAAGGGGATCAATAATGCATGCAGCAGCAATAGTAATTATTTTAGTCATTAGCTTTTCTTCTTTAATAAATCGCGGATATTAGACAGTGCCGTATTGCCTGCTTCGGCTTTTTGCTCAACAGGTGTATTCTCTAGCCCTTCGTATCTTAACTCTTCTTGTGGAAGTTCTGCTAAAAAACGGCTTGGCAAACAATCAATTACCTCACCATATTGGCGACGTTTTCCCGCATAGGTCAGAGTTAAATGCTGCTTAGCGCGTGTAATACCTACATAAGCCAAACGCCTCTCTTCTTCTATATTATCGACTTCAATACTAGAGCGGTGAGGCAGTAACTCTTCTTCCATCCCCATTAAAAATACAAAAGGAAACTCTAGCCCTTTAGAGGCATGCAATGTCATCAACTGTACCGCATCTTCCTCTTTTTCTTCTGCTTGGCGATCGAGCATATCTCTTAGCACCAATCGTGAAACCGCCTCTTCAATGGTCATTTTACCCTCGTCATCTCGCTCAAGGGTATTTTTTAACGCATCAATCAGAAACCACACATTACCCATTCTGGCTTCTGCCACTTTATCGTTGGAAGCATTTTGTCTAAGCCAAGTTTCATAATCAATATCAACCACCATACTGCGCAAGACTGCCACAGGATCACCTTGGCTGCATTGTTGACGAATGCTGTCCATCCAACTGGTAAAACGTTGTAAACGCTCGACAAAACGTTGGTCCAGCGTATCTAACAAAGCTCTATCACTGGCAGCATTATAAAGGGATGTACGCTGTTGAGTGGCATAATTACTCAGCTTTTCTAACGTCACCGAACCTATTTCACGGCGTGGAACATTAATCACCCGTAAAAAAGCGTTATCATCATCTGGATTTACTAACAAGCGCAAATAAGACATGATATCTCTCACTTCTTGCCGAGCGAAAAAACTTGTCCCTCCAGTAATGACATAAGGTACGTTGTGGTGTTGAAGTTTTAGCTCGATCAAACGAGCTTGATAATTACCACGGTAAAGAATTGCAAACTGCCCATAGGAGCGCTGTGTTTTTAACACAATGGCTTGTATTTCTGTTGCAACACGTTCAGCTTCGGCCTCTTCATTACGACAACGAATCACTCTGATTAAATCACCATCCCCTTTATCGCTCCATAATTTTTTCTCAAATACGTGGGGATTATTGGTAATTAAGTGATTAGCACACTTTAAAATACGACTCGTTGAACGGTAATTTTGCTCTAACATAATCACTTTTAAAGAGGGAAAATCTTGCTTTAGCTGCATCAAGTTTTCTGGCTTTGCGCCACGCCATGCATAAATAGATTGGTCATCATCACCTACTACCGTAAATTGTGCCCGATCTGCTACCAATAGCTTGATTAACAAATATTGGCTTGCATTGGTATCTTGATATTCATCGACCAATAAATAACGCACTTTATTACGCCAACGTTGTAATAAGGCTTCATTACCTTGAAAAAGCTTAACAGGCAATAAAATAAGATCATCAAAATCAACTGCATTATAAGCCTTTAATAGCCGTTGATAGTGCATGTAAAGATGCGCTAGCATTTGTTCATTGGCATTACGCGCTTGTTCTACAGCCTCGTTAGGTAAAACTAAATTATTTTTCCAGCGACTAATTCTATTCAGTGCCTCATCAATACCATCGTCACCCGCATATTCCTTATGCATAATTTCTTTCAGCAGTGACTTAACATCAGTATCATCAAAAATAGAAAAGCCTGCTTTATAGCCTAGCGTTAGATATTCTTTACGAATAATATTTAGCCCTAGGTTATGAAAGGTGGATACGGTTAAGCCTCGCCCCTCACCTTTACGCAATAAGCCGCTAACCCGCTCTTTCATTTCTCTGGCGGCTTTATTGGTAAAAGTCACTGCCACGATATGATGTGCTTTGATACCACACTCTTGAATAAGGTAAGCTATTTTCTTAGTGATTACACTGGTTTTGCCAGAACCTGCACCAGCAAGAACCAATAAAGGGCCACTAATTGAATGAACTGCCTCACGCTGACGGGGATTAAGAGAAGACATAGTAATTAGTTAAATAACATAAGCGAGAAAATAAAAAGGGAACAGCATATTCCCTTTTTATCTTTATAGAAAATTAAATACTGGTAGTTTTTTGCTGGCGTGCTTGATCTGCACCTACTTGGTCACCTTGCTTATCGCGTGCTTGTGCAACCACTTCCCACAGATTTGATTTCAGTTCTGCCTGCCCATCTGTCGTATAAGATAATGCTCTACGGGCTAACTGTTCTGCCACTTCAGCATCACCTTGTTGCAAGCGAATAACTGAAAGCATATATAACACCCTTGGTTCGCTTGGAGCAATACGTTGAGCACGCTCCGCACTTGCAGCTGCTTCATTCAAATTACCCGCATCTTTTTGTTGTTGTGCGGTTGTTAATAATGCAAGCACTGCATCATCTAAGGGTGCGCCACCACCATTATTGCTGACAGGAATACCTGTAGGAAGCGCTGAACTATCATGGACAGCAGCAGGTTGAACATCTTCATCAACCCCCTGAGGTATTGCTTGTGCAACAGCTTCATTTTTTGAAGGACTAGAAACGGGTGTTGTATTCTTTTCAAGAGGATTTGGCTTGTTCGATAAAGGAGAACTTGCATCAACAACAGGAATGGAATCTGGTTGATTCGTTCCACACCCCGACAAAACAACAATCGTACTAAACGCTAATGCTATTCTTTTCAACTTAACACTCATATTTTAATCCTAATATTAATTTATCCAACCACGTATCCAATCAGTCGTAGACCCATCTGGTCTCTTACATGATAAAGCTGGCGCAGGAGCAGTTCCTTTTATATAAGGAATCTGTATTGCATTAGGGCAATCTTCACCACTGCCCTCACCTGTTTCAGCATCTACCCAAGCATAAACCACATTACTGGGTAATGGCATATTTAAAGAAGTTGGTCTCGCCTCTTTCATAAAGCTAGACCATACTTGTAATGAACCTGATGCTCCCGTTAAAGAGGTATTACTATTATCATCTTTACCTAACCATACTGTTGCTAATATATCTTGGCCAAAGCCAGTAAACCAGCTATCTTTTAAATCATTTGATGTCCCTGTTTTTCCTGCTAGATTAATCGAACTTGGTACTTGATTATAAGCAGAACGGCCCGTTCCCTCTCTCATCACACGTTGCATAGCGAACTGTAACAAGTAAATAGCACCTGCATCAAAACGTTGCTGTGTTTCATAAGGATAACGACCAAGTCGATTACCTTTTGCGTCTAACACATTACGAATCGAGCGAACAGTTGTATCATAACCGCCATTGGCTATTGTCTGAAACATTTTGGATACGTCCATGGGTGTCATTGAGGCAGAACCCAATAACATGGCAGGATAAGCAGGATAATCATTATTTACCCCTAAACGCTTAATTGTCTTTAACACATTAGCTACGCCTACATCCATACCAATTCTTACCGTAGAAACATTAAAAGAATTAGCCAATGCTTGAAAAAAGAAAATATTACCATGAAACTTACGATCAAAGTTTTGTGGCCGCCACTCTTTACCACCGGCTAAAGGAACGGCATAAGGTTCATCTTGAATAAAAGTCGTTAACGTGTACCTTAAACTTTCTAATGCAGTTAAATAAACAGCAGGTTTCATTTGTGAACCAATAGGTCTAATCGCATCAATGGCTCGATTAAAGCCGACATAGTTACGATCACGACTACCGATTAAACCAAGTAATTCACCTGTTGATGGGTTAGTGATCACCATCGCCGCTTCTAAATCATTGGCACGATTACCTAAACGCTTTAATGTACCATCCAGAGCACGCTCAGCCTTAATTTGAATAATGGGGTCTAAACTGGTAAAGATTCTTAGGCCTTCTTCGGTTAAATCTTCTTCTTTATAATCTTCACGAAGTTGACGTTTCACCAAATCGATAAAAGCAGGGAATGAGCTAATCCCTAAACGTCCTTGAGGAATAACGCCTAAAGGTGCAGCTTTAGCTTTTGCTGCATCATTAGCAGAAATAATATTTTGCTCAGCTAAAACATCCAATACCACATTACGGCGCTCAGTAGCCAACTTAGGATTACGCCGAGGATTATAATAGGACGGTCCTTTTACCATTCCAACTAATAAGGCGATTTGTGGTAGTTTTAATTCAGAAATGGGTTGTCCAAAGAAGTATTGGCTTGCTAAACCAAATCCATGAATAGAGCGCTGCCCATCTTGCGCTAAAAAGACTTCATTTAAATAAGCTTCTAAAATTTCATTTTTATCATAATGCATCTCAAGCAATAAGGACATGATTGCTTCATTGGCTTTACGCTTAACTGTACGCTCATTGGTCAAATAAAAATTTTTAACTAGCTGTTGGGTCAGTGTACTACCACCTTGAGATAATTTTTTTCTTACAATGTTTGTATAAACAGCACGTGCAATACCTATCATGGATATACCATGGTGTTTATAAAAACGTTTATCTTCAACAGCAACAAGGGATCGGACAAGTAAGGGGGGAACTTGATCTAACTTAACCAATATTCTATCTTCATTATGGGCAGGATAAACCCCACCTATCAGCATTGGATCTAAGCGAACAAGCGGAATTTTTTGATTTTTTGAATCTGTAATCTGACTAACGGTATTACCAGAGAAAGAAACTGTAATCAGTTTTGCAGGTTCTTTTCCTTCATAAAAGTGGAAACCTCGAACATAAACACTGACATCATTGCCTTCCACATGCATCTGTCCAACATTGTTTACTGTCACAACAGAACTATAGCCTAAAGCATTAAGCTCTGTTAAAAAATCTTCTTTCGAAAGTTTCTGACCTTTATACAATTCAAGCGGGCGTGCATATACTTTAGCGGGTATTGTCCAACGCTTACCAGAAAACTTATCTTGAACTACAGCATCTAGATAAATAATATACGGTGCAATAACAACAATAGCGACTAATGATAATTTAAATATCCAACCAAACAATACTAGCCAACGACTGGATTGTTTTTTAGTTTTTTTTACTCGTTTTTTTTTCGATCTTTCCATGGCGCTATTATACTGATTTATCTAATAAACCGATAATCTTTTAATCATTCTAATCAAGTCAAATAATGATGCGTACAAACCCGCTATCATAAGCCAGCACTACAGAGAATTAACTAGAAATATTTAACTAAAAATACTAATTTTAAAACAATTTCCTACAGAAAAAATCTTATACAATACCGCCAATTGAGCTATGATATTAAGGCTAGTTAATAAGAATTAAATTGCACCAACTCATCGCTAAGGGAAAATGTAAAATGTCATCTACAAAAAAAACAGTTAGAACACCTCTGCATCTACTTCATGATCTAAGTGATACATTAGTTAACCAATTACAAACAGCTTGCATTGAGGCGCAGCAAGAAACAGAAAAAGCACTTACTAAACTAGAAAAACAACGTGTAAAAATACAAGAGAAGCTAGTCAAAACAGAAGAAAAGCTTGCTAAAGCCAATGAAGCGAACAAAGCCAAAGCTAAGGCTAAAGCACAAAAAGCAATTATTGAATTAAAAGACTCGCATAATAAACTACAAAATCAACAACAAAAACTATTTACTTACCTTAATACGTTAAAAAAAGACTCTACAAAAAGTTTGGATTTAGCCAAAGGCATTACACGGGTTAAAGAGCGCGTAAGTACCTTATTAAATCCTACAGCAGCAAAAGTAACATCAACTGCAACAAAAGCCCCAGTAAAGACAGCACCAGCGGTTGCCAAACAAACGTCAAGAACCGTAGCCAAAAAACCTATTGCAAAAACACCATCAAAACCTAGGGCAACAGCAGCATCTAAAACCACCCCAGTAAAAAGACCTGTAACAAGAGTTACAGCACCTAAAAAAACGGTATCTTAAATTATACTATTTAGCATCCTACAGAACTAATAAAGGGACTCTAAGAGTCCCTTTATTAATTAAACATTTAAACAACAGATGTAATTATCTTTCATCTTTTACTTAACGGTGTACTTTATTCGTTAGTAAATCACAAATTCGACTTGATGTTTTTGCGCCACCTAAACGACCATTTAAAATAGTCAGCCCAGTGTTATAAAAATATTTTTCTACCATTAACCGTGTTTTAGCTGATGGTTGCCCCGCGGGATTAGCAGAGGTAGATACAATAGGGCCCGTTAAATCACACAATGCTTTAACTAATGGATGATTCGTTACACGCAAGGCTACCGTTGCGTGGTCCCCTGTTATCCAATAAGGAACTCTATTATGATGAGGAACTAGCCATGTGAATGGCCCTGGCCAACTTTCCTCTAGTTTAACTCGATATTGCGTTGGTAAATCATGCAAAATAAAATCAAATTGTTCAATAGCACTCGCAATTAAGATAAGACCTTTTTTAATCGATCTATTTTTTAAAGCTAAAATTTTTAATGTTGCTTGCTCATTCCAAGGGTCACAGCCAATACCCCAAACCCCTTCAGTAGGATAAGCGACCACCGTACCTTGCTCAAGTAAATGAGCTACATGATGAATCTGCCATTTGCTGATCATTATGAATGATAACGCGCCGAAAGCTCGTGTACTGCATTAATAAATACAGCAGCATTATCAGGGTTAACCTCTGGCGTAATACCATGCCCCAAGTTAAACACATGCCCAGAGCCTTTACCATAAGAGGCTAAAATTCTTTGCACTTCTTTAGTAATGGCTTGTGAATTAGCATAAAGTACAGAAGGATCCATATTGCCTTGTAGTGCTATTTTTTCACCAACACGAAGTCTTGCTTCACCAAGGTCACATGTCCAGTCCAGTCCTAGTGCAGTAGCACCTGTATTCGCCATTGCTTCTAACCACTGCCCACCATTTTTTGTGAATAAAATAATGGGTATAGTTCTACCTTCGTGTTCTTTAATCAATCCATTAACAATTTGCTGCATATAAGCAAGAGAAAACTCTAAATAAGCATTAGAGGCTAAATTCCCCCCCCACGTATCAAAAATCTGAATAGCCTGTGCACCTGCTAAAATTTGACCGTTGAGGTAGCTAATAACGGATTGGGTAAGCTTAGCTAATAAAGCATGAACAATTTCAGGGGTATCATAAGCCATAGCCTTGATTTTACGAAAATCTTTACTTGAACCACCTTCGACCATATAAGTGGCTAGTGTCCACGGGCTTCCTGCAAAACCAATCAAAGGAACCCGGCCATTTAATTCTTTATAAATCGTACGAACTGCCTGCATAACATAGCCTAAATCCTTTTCAGGATCAAGTATTGGCAAGGCATTAACATCAGCCATAGTATTAATAACTTTTTTGAATCTCGGGCCTTCACCTGTCTCAAAATAAAGCCCTAGCCCCATGGCATCAGGAATCGTCAAAATATCGGAAAATAAAATAGCAGCATCAAGAGGAAAACGCTCAAGTGGTTGCAATGTAACTTCACAAGCTAATTCAGCATTTTTACACAAACTCATAAAGTCACCCGCTTTTTCGCGCGTTGCCCGATACTCTGGCAGATAACGGCCTGCTTGGCGCATCATCCAAACAGGAGTTACATCAACGGGTTGCTTCAATAAAGCGCGTAAAAAGCGGTCATTTTTCAATTTCATCACAACTACCCAATAGATTTTAAATACTAACGTAACCCTAACACATCCTGCATATCATATAAACCACTTCCTTGGTCTTGAAGCCATAAAGCAGAACGTACAGCCCCCTTAGCATAGATCATACGATTAGATGCCTTATGGGTAATTTCAACGCGCTCGCCTTCCGCAGCAAACAATACCGTATGGTCTCCCACAATGTCTCCTGCACGCACGGTTGCAAAGCCTATTGTTTCACGGTCACGTACACCTGTCTGCCCTTCTCTGCCATAAACAGCGACTTTGTTTAAATCTCTACCTAGCGCATTAGCAACTACTTCACCCATACGTAATGCTGTACCGGATGGAGCATCTACTTTGTTACGATGATGTGCCTCTAAAACCTCGATATCTACATCATCACCCAACACTTGTGCCGCCATATCTAAAAGCTTAAAACACAGATTAATACCAATACTGTAATTGGCTGAAAATACAATGGGAATTTGCTTAGATGCTTCGGCTATTTGTTGTTTCTGTGTTTCAGAAAAACCTGTCGTTCCAATAACAATTGCCTTTTTAGCCTTTACACAAAGGGCAAGGTTATTCATCGTGACTGAGGGATGAGTAAAGTCTATCAATACATCAAAATTATCTAGCTGATGCTCTAATGAACTATCAATAACAATCCCCACCTTCCCCAATCCGACAAGCTCTCCAGCATCTACACCTATCAATGAGCTAGTAGACTCAACAATTGCTGCGCCTAGTGTAGTCTTATCATTTTGGCAAATAACCTCAACTAAATTTTTACCCATTCGCCCAGCGGCGCCGATGACAGCAATACGTAACATAATCTATACCTTAGGATTTAAAACTTTCAAAAAAACTTTTCACGCTCTCAAACCATCCTGTAGCTTGTGGTGTTTGATGTGCGGAACCGTCAATTGTTTCACGTAGTTTTTCAAGTAACTCTCGTTGCTCTTTATCAAGTTTCACAGGAGTTTCGATAATTACCTTGCACAACAAATCACCAACAGAACCCCCTCGCACAGGCTTTATGCCCTTACCACGTAAACGGAAAATTTTACCTGTTTGGGTACCTTCTGGTATTTTTAATTTGACACGCCCATCTAATGTAGGCACTTCTAATTCGGCACCTAAGGCTGCATCAGGAAAGCTAATAGGAACTTCGCAATATAAATCTCGGCCATCGCGCTGGAAGATACTATGTTTTTTAACATTGATCACAACATACAAGTCACCGGCTGGGCCACCCATAGAACCTGCTTCACCCTCGCCTGACAAGCGTATTTTATCGCCAGTATCCACACCTTCGGGCACTTTGACAGACAATGTTTTTGTTTCTTGTACTCGACCTTCTCCATGACAATCTGGGCATGGATCTTTAATCACTTTACCTGAGCCATGACAATCTGGGCATGCTTGTTGTACTGAGAAAAAGCCTGCTTGCATTCTTACTTGACCATGACCGCCGCACGTTTTACAAGTTTCTGGTGTTGAACCTGCTTTAGCGCCAGAGCCATTACATGTTTTACAGCCCACATAGGTAGGAACCTTGATGGTAACTTCTTTGCCTTTTACCGCTTCTTCTAAGGTAAGATCTAATGTGTAACGTAAATCATGCCCTCTCTGGGCTCCACTGCGTCCACGTCGCCCGCCAGTATCACCAAAGATATCACCAAACATATCAAAAATATCTGAGAAACCAGCTCCACCACCAAAACCACCGCCACCCATTTGTGGGTCAACACCAGCATGACCATACTGATCATAAGCGCTACGCTTTTGGTTATCGGATAAAATCTCATAAGCTTCGTTGGCTTCTTTAAATTTTTCTTCTGCTTCTTTATTGTCCGGATTACGGTCAGGATGATATTTCATCGCTACTCGACGGTATGCTTTTTTTAACTCTACTTCTGTAACCGTTCTTTCCACTCCGAGAACTTCATAGTAATCGCGCTTTGCCATAACCTCTTTACCTAATACCCCTAAACAACACTTAATAAATAAAAGTCTAACAGATTAGATGATTTACCCTTAAAAAGGAATCAAATAACTACTTTTGTGAAAAGACAAATGATCCCTTCATAAATAAACAAACGCGGGAAAGTAATAAACTACCCGCGTTTGCATCACACTCTAAAGATAACTCCTATGAATTACTTATCTTTATTATCTTTAACTTCTTCAAACTCAGCATCTAACACATCATCGCCTTGTTTACTTTGGTCAGCGCCGGCATCATGTGCTTGACCTTGTGCTTGGTCAGCATAAGCTTTTTGTGCAACAGGTGCAGTTACATCATTTAAAGCTTTTACTTTCGCTTCAATATCATCTTTGCTGTCACCTTTTACAGCTTCTTCAACATCAGCAATCGCTTTTTCGATAGCCGCTTTTTCATCAGCTGTTACTTTATCACCTAAATCAGTAATCATTTTACGAGCCGCATGCGCTGTTTGATCACCCAAGTTACGTGCCGTTACAAGCTCTTCAAACTTACGATCTTCCTCAGCATTAGCCTCAGCATCACGTACCATCTTCTCAATCTCATCATCTGACAAACCAGAGTTTGCCTTGATCACGATTGATTGTTGTTTACCGGTTGCCTTATCTTTTGCCGATACGTTTAAAATACCATTAGCATCAATATCAAATGTTACTTCAATTTGTGGCACACCACGTGGCGCAGGTGGAATATCTGCCAAATCAAAACGACCTAAGGTCTTATTTTGAGCCGCTTGTTTACGCTCACCTTGTAATACATGAATCGTTACTGCGTTTTGGTTATCATCCGCGGTAGAGAATACTTGTGATTTCTTAGTAGGAATCGTTGTATTCTTATCAATTAACGGAGTCATTACGCCACCCATTGTTTCGATACCAAGGGTTAATGGTGTAACGTCTAATAATAATACGTCCTTAACATCGCCTGATAATACAGCACCTTGAATAGCCGCACCCATAGCAACAGCTTCATCAGGGTTAACATCACGACGAGGCTCTTTACCAAAGAACTCAGTTACTTTTTGTTGTACTAAAGGCATGCGAGTTTGACCACCCACAAGGATGACCTCATCGATTTTGCTTGCATCAAGACCTGCATCTTTTAATGCTATTTTACAAGGTTCTATCGTACGAGCAACTAAATCTTCTACCAATGCTTCTAATTTGGCACGTGTTACTTTTACATTTAAGTGCTTAGGACCTGTTTGGTCTGCTGTAATGTAAGGTAAGTTAACATCTGTTTGTTGGCTAGATGAAAGCTCAATCTTAGCTTTTTCCGCAGCTTCTTTTAAACGTTGCATTGCTAGTGGATCGCCTTTTAGATCCATGCCATTTTCTTTTTTGAACTCATCAGCTAAGTAGTCGATCAAGCGTAAGTCAAAGTCTTCACCACCTAAGAAAGTATCACCATTAGTCGCCAATACTTCAAATTGATGTTCACCGTCAACCTCAGCAATTTCGATCACAGAAACGTCGAAGGTACCACCACCTAAGTCATATACAATAATTGTGTGATCGCCTTTAGATTTATCCATACCATAAGCGAGCGCAGCCGCTGTTGGTTCATTAATGATACGTTTAACCTCTAAACCAGCAATTTTACCTGCATCTTTAGTTGCTTGACGTTGGCTATCATTAAAATAAGCAGGTACAGTAATTACCGCCTCAGTAACAGCCTCACCTAGATAATCTTCTGCTGTTTTCTTCATTTTCTTTAACACTTCAGCAGAAATTTGTGGCGGTGCCATTTTTTGGCCATTCACCTCAACCCATGCATCACCATTGTCCGCTTTGACAATTTTATAAGGCACTAAGCTGATATCTTTTTGTACAACACTTTCATCGAATTTACGACCGATTAAACGTTTAACTGCGTACAATGTATTATGTGGGTTAGTTACTGCTTGACGTTTAGCAGATTGACCCACTAAAATTTCGCCATCTTTTGTGTAAGCAATAACTGAAGGTGTAGTACGTGCACCCTCTGAGTTTTCAATAACTTTAGCAACACCATTTTCTAAAACAGACACACAGGAATTCGTTGTTCCTAAGTCTATACCAATAATTTTACCCATTTATAACTCTCCTGAAACTAAAATAACGTTGAACGTTGTTTCAATTAATTCGTATTTATATATTTAAACATTAAGCTTGCTAAATAAATAAGGGCGTTTTAGTAAATTTCAAGCCCTTTTTATATATTTTTTAAGGCGCTTTACTCACAACAACCATTGCAGGGCGTAATAATCTTCCATTAATCAGATAACCTTTTTGAAAAACCTTCAGCACTGTATTTGGTTCAACATTCTCACTAGGTTCCATTGCCATAGCCTGTTGTGTATCAGGGTTAAAAGGCTCTCCCTCTGGGTTAACTTCTTCAATATTGAAGCGCTTCAATGTATCTTTAAAAACTTTTAGTGTTAACTCCATTCCTTCACGAATCGCAGCAACTGAATCATGATCACCTACTGAAACCTCAATACCTCGCTCTAGGCTGTCTAATACAGGCAATAAATCAGAGGCAAATTTTTCTAAAGCAAACTTATGTGCTTTTTCAATATCCTGCTCAACACGACGACGCATATTTTGCACTTCAGCCGCTGCACGTAATACTTGATTTTTTGCTTCTTCTAATTCTGACTCTAACTCTGCAACTCTAGCACTTTCACCACATTGCTCATTCGTTAGTTTTTGCTCTTCTGTATTCTCAATATCATTTGATTCTGCCGCTTGCTTTTGCTCTTCGCTCATAGGTTTCTCCTTCTAGAACTTGCTAAAATCCAAACAAACTTTAACTGCTAACAAATATGGGGGATTTTTTTTTACTTTCAAGTAGAAATATACTTTTTTATGATAAAACGACTCTATTGAGTATAAATCATGGACGGACAAGCAACATTAAGGTAGACTATTATCCCGTCTTAAATTTAAAGCAATTCAACCCAAAAGTCCTTTACACATTTCTTTATCTTATTGAAATAAATTAGATTTTGGTTATATATTGCTATTTTAGGTTATTTATCAACCTTCATTGATGCTAGGATTTCTCATGACGCATTATATCTTCGTCACAGGCGGTGTTGTTTCTTCATTGGGTAAAGGCATAGCTTCTGCTTCTTTAGCCGCTATACTAGAGGCTCGCGGCCTTAAAGTTACTCTCCTTAAACTTGATCCTTATATTAATGTTGACCCCGGCACCATGAGCCCTTTTCAGCATGGCGAGGTGTTTGTCACAGATGACGGTGCTGAAACAGACCTTGACTTAGGGCATTATGAACGCTTTGTTCGTACCACAATGTCACAAAATAATAACTTTACCACAGGCCGTGTGTATGCGGATGTATTACGCAAAGAACGCCGTGGTGATTACTTAGGAGCAACCATTCAAGTCATCCCTCATATTACCGATGAAATTAAATACCGTATTATTAAAGGTGCTGGTGATGCTGATATCGCAATGGTAGAAATTGGAGGAACAGTGGGTGACATCGAGTCACAACCGTTCTTAGAAGCTATCCGTCAATTACGTGTAGAAGTTGGTGCTAAGCGTGCTATGTTAATGCATTTAACATTAGTTCCTTATATTGCGACAGCAGGCGAAACAAAAACAAAACCTACACAACACTCTGTAAAAGAGCTACGCTCAATCGGTTTGCAGCCAGATATTTTAATTTGTCGCTCAGATCACTCCATAGACTTCTCTTCACGTCGTAAAATTGCTTTATTTACTAACGTCGAAGAAAGAGCCGTTATTTCGCTTGAAGATGCCGATACTATTTATAAAATCCCCTCTATTCTTCACAAACAAGGGCTTGATGACTTCGTCGTGGAACGCTTTGGGCTAGAATGTGATCCTGCCAATCTTTCTGAATGGGATCGCGTCGTTGATGCGAAACTCAACCCAGAGAAAGAAGTAACAGTTGCCATGGTGGGTAAATACATGGAGCTGTTAGATGCTTATAAATCAATTATTGAAGCGCTCTCCCATGCGGGAATCCAAAACCGTACAAAGATCAATCTCCGCTATATTGACTCAGAAGATATTGAAGGAAAAGGTACGGAATTACTCGCGGGTGTAGATGCCATCTTAGTGCCAGGTGGATTTGGTTTACGAGGTGTAGAGGGCAAGATTAAGACAGTTCAATACGCTCGAGAAAATAAAATACCTTATCTGGGTATTTGCTTAGGTATGCAAGTGGCTGTTATTGAGTTTGCACGCCATGTTGTGGGAATGGAAAAAGCTAACTCAACTGAGTTTGACAAAATCACCCCATACCCTGTTGTCGGCTTAATCACTGAATGGCAAGATGCAACAGGCTCAACCGAGAAGCGCTCTGAAACATCAGACCTTGGCGGAACGATGCGCTTAGGTGGACAAAATTGTAAATTGGCGGCAGATTCCTCCATATACAATTGCTACCAAAGCGATATGATCAGAGAGCGTCATCGTCACCGTTACGAAGTGAACAACAATTTGTTGTCGCAACTCACGAATGCGGGTTTAAAAGTAACGGGGCGCTCAGAAGATGGTGCACTTGTAGAGGTTATTGAGGTTCCTGATCATCCTTGGTTTGTCGCTTGCCAATTCCATCCTGAGTTTACATCAACACCTCGTGATGGGCATCCACTATTCAGTGGTTTTATCAAAGCAGCAATTAAACAACATGAATTAAAGGGCTAATATGACTCAAAGAACTATTCGTGTTAAAAACATCGACATTGCCAATGATAAACCCTTTGTTTTATTTGGTGGAATGAATGTGCTTGAATCTCGCGATCTGGCACTTACTATCTGCGAATACTATAAAAAGGTCACAGATAAACTCCAGATCCCTTATGTTTTTAAAGCCAGTTTTGACAAAGCCAATCGCTCTTCTATCAACTCATTTAGAGGGCCCGGCTTAGATGAAGGTTTAAAAATTTTTGAAGAAATTAAAAAAACATTTGATGTTCCTGTAATAACAGATGTTCATGAGCCAGAACAAGCGGCACCTGTAGCAGAGGTTTGCGAGATAATACAACTCCCTGCCTTTCTGTCACGACAAACAGACCTTGTGATAGCCATGGCTAAAACCAATGCGGTTATTAATATAAAGAAAGCACAGTTTTTAGCTCCACAAGAAATGAAGCATATTCTTAATAAATGTTTAGAAGCAGGTAATGATCAACTAATTCTATGCGAACGCGGAACCAGTTTTGGCTATAACAACTTAGTGGTAGACATGTTAGGCTTTGGCATTATGAAAGCATTTGAATACCCTGTCTTCTTTGATGTGACTCATGCATTACAAATGCCCGGTGGCAGATCAGATTCAGCCGGTGGGCGTAGAGCACAAGTGACGGACTTAGCTAAAGCAGGTCTAAGCCAAGGGTTAGCTGGCTTATTTTTAGAAGCTCATCCTGATCCTGATCACGCAAAATGTGATGGTCCTTGTGCCTTACCGTTAGATAAGCTTGAACCTTTTTTAACTCAACTAAAACAACTGGATGATTTAATTAAATCGTTTCCTCCTGTGCAAACCGCTTAATGGCCTATACGGCTGTATTTTGGAGTAATAATGGCAAAAATTATTGAAATCAAAGGTCGTGAAATTTTAGATTCTCGCGGCAACCCTACAGTCGAAGCAGATGTAATACTTGATAATGGTATTATTGGTCGTGCCTGTTCTCCTTCTGGTGCTTCCACAGGTTCTCGTGAGGCATTAGAGCTTCGCGACGGAGATAAAGCCCGTTATTTAGGGAAAGGCGTGCTAAAAGCAGTTGCTAATATTAACGATCCCATTCGTACCGCACTCATTGGCAAAGATCCTGTAAAACAGGCTGAAATTGATCAAGTCATGATTGATTTAGATGGTACAGACAACAAAGAAAACTTAGGTGCAAATGCTATTTTAGCCGTGTCTTTAGCCACTGCAAAAGCAGCAGCTCTATCAGAAGGGATCCCTTTGTATGAGCACATTTCTAATTTGAATGGCACACCAAAACAATACAGCATGCCTGTTCCTATGATGAATATTATTAATGGCGGTGAGCATGCTGATAATAATGTTGATATTCAAGAATTTATGATTCAACCTGTGAGTGCACCGACTTTTGCAGAGGCACTCAGAATGGGCGCTGAAATTTTTCATAATTTAAAGGCTATCTTAAAAGAACGTAAACTCAACACCGCCGTTGGTGATGAAGGTGGATTTGCACCTGATTTCTCATCCAATGAAGCGGCATTGGCAGCTATTGTTGCAGCAGTAGCAAAAGCAGGTTACAAGCTAGGCGAAGACGTAACACTCGCTCTAGACTGTGCTTCCAGTGAGTTTTATAAAGATGGAAAATATGTTTTAAGTGGTGAAGATAAATCTTTCACCTCTGCGGAGTTTGCTGATTATTTAGATAACTTAACTAACTTATACCCCATTATTTCCATCGAAGATGGGATGGATGAGTCAGACTGGGACGGTTGGAAAGTATTAACTGATAAAATAGGAAAGAAAACGCAACTCGTAGGTGATGATCTTTTTGTGACCAATACTAAAATTCTCAGAGAAGGAATCGAAAAGGGAATCGCTAATTCGATTCTGATTAAGTTCAATCAAATTGGCTCATTAACGGAAACACTTGAAGCCATTAGAATGGCTAAAAAAGCAGGTTATACCGCTGTTATTTCTCATCGAAGCGGCGAAACAGAAGATGCAACTATTGCTGATTTAGCTGTTGGAACTGCCGCTGGGCAAATTAAAACAGGTTCTCTCTGCCGCAGTGACCGTATGGCCAAATACAACCAACTCCTTCGTATCGAAGAAATTCTAGGTGATAAAGCTCCTTACAATGGACGCAAAGAGTTTACTCGATAAATACCATCCCCATTGCAGGGTGAAATCATCCTGCAATGTCTACTTTAAAATTCTTAATATAAAAAATTAATCATCACTTTATTTACTCCCATCGTTATTAAACCCGCTATAATACAGACTCCTGCACTTAAAATTATGTTAGGTAAAATAACAATGTCTAAAAATAAAATAGACCTATTTAGAGAAGCTTTTAATAAGCAAGCAGACTCTCTCGGTAATTTATTTGTTGAAGTATTTCATTATATTGCTCTGTTTGCAGTGGGTGCCATTATTGCTTGGGCAGCACTACAAGAGTTCTTAAGTATTTTCACAGCGCATAAAGAGCTAGTTGATGGTATTTTAATGCTCTTTATATACCTTGAGCTAGGTGCCATGGTTGGTATTTACTTTAAAACTAAGCGAATGCCTGTACGTTTTCTTATTTATGTTTCTATCACCGCACTTACTCGTTTATTGATTTCTGATATCTCCCATAACCATAAACCGAGCTGGGGTATTATTCAGGTCTGCGGGGCTATTTTGTTATTATCTATCGCCGTCTTAATTGTGCGTATCGCTTCATCCCGCTTTCATGTGAAAGAAGAGGATGAAAGTAAATAATCACAAGACGCTCAGTAAATATTGTATATTTTTTAATAGAAAGAAGGATTTGACTCCATGAAAACTATTGGTTTACTCGGTGGAATGAGCTGGGAAAGCACCACCGATTATTATCGTTTGATAAACACAAAAATCAAAGAACAACTAGGCGGTTTACACTCAGCCAAACTCGTCTTATACAGTGTCGATTTTGCCGAAATCGAAATCTTACAACAGCAAGGAAACTGGCAAAAGGCTGGGCAGTTATTAACAGATGCAGCTCAAAATATAGAGAAGGCGGGAGTTGACTTTTTACTTATTTGTACAAATACCATGCATATTGTTGCCGATACGATTGCCCACAATATCCAAATCCCCATTATCCATATTGCTGATGCAACAGGTGATGCATTATTGAACAAAGGGATTACACAAGTAGGGTTGTTAGGCACTGCATTTACAATGGAGAAAGACTTTTACAAAAAACGGCTTATAGATCAATACGGCTTGCATGTTATTACACCTGACTCAGCAGATAGAAAGAGAGTGCATACTATCATCTATGACGAACTTTGCTCTGGAATTATAAGGCAATCTTCAAAAGAAACTTATCTATCCATTATTGATAAGCTTGTTGAAAATGGGGCACAGGCAATTATTTTAGGCTGTACTGAAATAGGCATGTTAATAAAACAATCTGACACATCTATCCCCTTATTTGATACAACACTTATTCATGCAGAAAAAGCTGTCACATTGGCATTAACTTAGGCAATTTAAGCCACCTTCAGATAAGCTAAAAGCAAGGTGGCATATAAAATGTTATTTAAATATCTTTCCAGGATTCATGATATTATTAGGATCAAATACCGCTTTTACCGAACGCATGTAATCTATCTCTACAGCTGAGCGACTATACTCTAAATAATCTCGCTTAACTAAGCCCACTCCATGCTCTGCAGAAACAGAACCATTATATTTTTTAACTATCTCAAACACATCTTTATTTACAGTGGCACATTTTGCAAAAAACTCTTCTTTAGCAAGATTTTGTGGTTTTAAAATATTTAAATGCAAATTACCGTCACCAATATGACCATACCAAAGCACATCAAAATCAGGATAATCAGCTTTAACCACCTCATCAATATCCGCTAAAAAACTTGGTACTTTACTGATAGTCACTGATAAATCATTTTTATAGGGTGTAAAGGGTGCTATAGTTTCTGAAATATCCTCACGTAAGCGCCATAAGTTTTTTAATTGTTGCTCGCTTTGACTAATCACCCCATCAACGACCCAACCTTGCTCCATACAATTTTCAAAAATGGCTAATGCTTCATCTTTTATCGTTTCAGTGAGTGCTTCAAACTCAATCAATGCATAAAATGGGTAACGATCATCAAGTGGCGCAGGAATATCACCACGATCTAAAATCTTTTCTAAACAACGGTCTGAAAAAAACTCAAAAGCTGTCAAGTCTAACTTACTTTGAAATGCATGCAATAAAGACATGATCGATTCAAAATCAGGTGTTGCTAAAACAAGTGCTGTTAAATTATTTGGCTTACGTTCTAGCTTAATTGTTGCCTCTACAATAAAACCGAGTGTTCCTTCTGCACCGATAAAAAGATTGCGGAAATCGTAACCTGTTGCATTTTTAATTAGCCCTTTATTTAAATCTAGTAAATCGCCTTTACCTGTGACAACCTTTAGACCTACAACCCAGTTGCGTGTCATACCATAACGAATAACTTTAATGCCACCCGCATTGGTTGCAATGTTACCACCTATTTGACTAGAGCCCACTGAGGCAAAATCCACTGGGTAATATAAACCATTGTCCTCTGCAAAATTTTGCAATTGCTCCGTTATCAGACCCGGCTGACAAATGACTTCTCGGTCAATTTCATTGAAACCTATTATTTTATTCATGTAATCAAATGACACCACCACTTCTTGATTAGTGGCTACCGCAGCCCCCGAAAGACCAGTACGACCACCAGACGGAACAAGCCCCACCTTATGCTCATTTGCCCACTGCACAATGGCTTGAACTTCTTCAGTCGTTTTAGGAAAAACAATTGCCATCGGATTAGGCGTATAAATTTTAGTCCAGTCTTTACCATAGGCTTCAAGGGACTCAGTGTCCGTTAACATCTTACTAGGCTCAATCAATTTTTGTAATGATTCTAAAAGGAGCTTATTTGTCATTTTTCTTAATCTCTCAAAAAATTCATACAGAACTTGATAAAATATCCAGTTCTTACGTGCTTTAGAATATGCTAGCATAGTTGAACTATTTCACACACCCTTTATTATTAAAGTTTAAACTTAACACTATTATTTGTGATTTTTAATAAAATGGACAGAATACAATGAGCAAAACTTCTTTAGATAAAAGTAAAATTAAATTCCTTCTGCTTGAAGGTATTCACCAATCTGCTATCGATACTTTAAAAGCAGCGGGCTATGAAAATATAGAAGCTATTTCTGGATCAATCCCTGAAGAAGAGTTAAAGCAAAAAATTGCTGATGCTCATTTTATTGGTATTCGCTCTAGAACACATTTAACCGCCGAAGTCTTTGACTGCGCAAAGAAATTAATTGCCGTTGGTTGTTTCTGTATTGGAACTAACCAAGTTGACCTACAAGCCGCCTGTGAAAGAGGCATTGTTGTATTTAACGCGCCATATTCAAATACACGCTCAGTTGCTGAGCTCGTTTTAGCTGAAGCTATTTTATTGCTCCGTGGAATACCAGCCAAAAACATGGGGTGCCACCGTGGTGGTTGGTTAAAATCTGCAACCAATTCTTTTGAAATCAGAGGTAAAACCCTCGGGATTGTCGGCTACGGTTCTATCGGTACACAACTGTCTATCCTTGCTGAAAACTTAGGTATGCATGTTATTTTTTATGATGTGGTTAATAAACTATCATTAGGTAATGCACATCCTGTTGAAAGCTTACAAGAACTTCTAGCTACAGCCGACATTGTCACGCTCCATGTACCAGAACTTCCTTCTACCAAGTGGATGATTGGTGAAAAAGAAATCCGTCAAATGAAAAAAGGTGGTATTTTAATTAATGCCTCTCGTGGTACTGTTGTTGAAATTGAACCATTAGCAGATGCAATTAAAGATGAGCACCTAAGCGGTGCGGCTATTGATGTATTCCCTGTTGAACCACGCAGTAATAAAGATGAGTTCCAGAGCCCATTACGCGGTTTAGATAATGTGATCTTAACACCTCACATAGGTGGTTCAACAATGGAAGCGCAACGCAATATTGGTGTTGAAGTTGCAGAAAAACTTATCAAGTACAGCGATAATGGTTCGTCTATTACAGCGGTGAACTTCCCTGAGGTTGCACTCCCATCTCAGAGCAATATTCACAGAATCCTTCACGTGCATCAAAATATCCCTGGTGTAATGAGTGAGATTAATAAAGTATTTTCTGATAATAATATTAATGTAAGAGGACAATACTTACAAACTAATGAAAAAGTTGGTTATGTCGTTATAGATCTCGACGCTAAATCCTCAGAACTTGCTCAAGAAAAATTACAACAAGTGAAAGGCACTATTCGTTGCCGAGTACTTTTTTAATTTGATATTCAATTTAATGGTGGGGCGTATATAATACAAACCACTATTTATAACGCCTAAAGTAGATATAAAATATATCTAACAAAAATCTACTAAACCAATAAAGTATCTGATCTTATGTAAACCACATAGGCTAGATCTTTTTAATTAGTTATAGAAGAACGAATTATATTGCGGTAGATATGAAACGACAATTAAGAAAACGTTATATAAGATATGATATATCGAGTTAAATAAACTAAATGATTTACAGCTCACTTGCTAACTATATATTAGTTAATAACCAACAAGTTATTCCAAACCAAAAAAAACCCTGCTAAGCAGGGTTTTTTAACACCAAACTAATTATTTTTGGCAAGTAGCTGGTAAGAATTTGTTATCAGCATCACTTGTACAACCCCATTGGAAAGCACCTGAAGTAGGAACCATACCTAATGTTAAAGTTTTGCCCATAATACCTTGCGCAACATTAGCGGATCTCATTTTTGCTTTAATATCACATGTTGATGTTGCACTAGTCGTTCCAGAAATTATAATAGTACTACCACCGCTACCCACAGTTACTTCTTGAACATATTTACCAGAAATTTGTGATTTTTTAGCAATACCACCATTTTCATAGTTTGTTTTTGCATTATCTGGACAAGCAGTATTAGAACTATAGTACTCAGCCACTGCACCTTTTTGACCAGAAGCTAAGCTTAATGCTTCAGCCATTTGAGAACGACCGATATAATCTTGGTAAGCTGGGATAGCAATCGCTGCTAAAATACCGATAATTGCGATTACGATCATTAATTCGATTAATGTAAAACCTTTTTGCATTGCTTTCATGTGATTTCTCCAATATACTTTTGATTTAATCAAAGACATTTACTGCCTGTATCTGCCTTCTGACTAATTATATAGTAAGCACATAGCATGCCAACTTTTAATAAAAAACAATAAATCAATTAATTTCAACATGTTATTAAAAAACCTTTTTTTTTCTCCCCCAAAAAAAATTTCATTGCCTGACATTTTTTGTCATTTTTTACTATTATTAATCTTATTAGTTACATAAACCAACACAAAATGTCATTAATCATATTGAGACTATTTTTGTTAGTTTATAGATAGCCAAACTTCATACATATGTAATCCCTCAATAGCAGACTATCTTTACTGGCTTGATCTGTTGATCATTTGGTTTAGTCTTTAATTTTCTCAAATCGCCTACTTCTTTCGAATTTTTATAGTTAAAAAGTATAAAAGAACGCGACCATAATTTATTGCATAGTACAACTTTTTTTAAATCGTATCCTGTAAACCTTAATATCAAAGCAATATATAGCGCTAGCGCATCGGAGATTGTAAATGAAATTTAAAGGTTATTTCTTATCTGTATTATTCATATCTTTAGTTAATTCAACTATTGCAGAAGAACATTGGTCTTATAATGGCAAAGGAGCACCGCAAAACTGGGAAGATCTACGCCCTGATTGGGCAATGTGTAAAACGGGGAAAAACCAGTTCCCTATCGATATTCATGATCCAAATAAATACAAAAAATAGCGATGGAATAAATATTGACGGGCAAAGTTTCACAATGGAACAGTTTCACTTTCACACACCCAGTGAAAATCTCCTTAATGGAAATTCTTATCCTATAGAAATGCACTTTGTACATACTAATAAAGAAGGACAATTAGCCGTTGTTGCTGTCATGGCTACAGTAGGGGAAGCAAACCCAACGATTAATAAAATTATTAATCTATCGCCCAAAGGAATTAATGATGTTAATCGTATAGAAGAGACTCTTCAACTTGAAACATTACTTCCAAAAGATACACATTATTATCGATACAGCGGATCATTAACTACTCCCCCATGCTCAGAGGGCGTTATTTGGATAGTAATGAAGCAATTCACAAAAATGTCAAAGGAGCAAATACAAGAACTTACTACCTTATTAAATAGTAAAAATAACCGACCACCACAACCACTTAATGGCCGTCAAATCGTTGAGTTATAATAAAAAAACTCCCATGATATTATTTTTAAACCATTCATGGGAGTCATACAAACAAAAAATAATTATCGCTACTCACTACTTACATTAACATCCACAATAAATCGCCCTTTAATTCGTCCTGCTATCATTTGATTAGCAACCTCCATGCACTCACTTAAAGGAATAGTTTTAGCAATTTGATTAAGTAAGCCACTATCAATATATTTAGCCAAAAGATTCCATGCGATTAAACGCTTATCATAAGAAGCCATTACACTATCTACACCTGCTAAAGTTACCCCTCTTAAAATAAAAGGAGCGACGGTTGTCGGAAAATCCAACCCTTGCGCTAAGCCGCAAGCTGCCACTATGCCACCATAATTTATTTGTGCACACACATTAGCCAACGCATGAGAACCTAATACATCAATAGCAGCAGACCAGCACTCTTTTTGCAATGGCTTTCCGGCTCCTTTAAAAGCTTGGCTATCGATAAAATCAACCGCACCTAATTGTTTTAAATAATTAACCTCTCCTGTTTTCGAAGTAGCCGCTGTTACTTGATAACCCAATTTGGTAAGCAACGCAATTGCCACCGACCCTACTCCACCAGAAGCGCCTGTAACCAAAACACTGCCTTGTTCTGGTTTCACACCATGCTCAATAATACGTTGCACACAGAGCGCTGCCGTATAACCCGCCGTACCCATCGCCATGGCTTGTTGAGGAGTAAACTTATCAGGTAGTGGAATTAACCAACCTGATTGTAAATAAGCATATTGTCCCAAACAACCCCAATGATTTTCACCACAACCCCAACCATTTAGAATAACCTGATCGCCAGTTTTATAACGTCCACTATCACACTTAACTACTACCCCAACACCATCAATACCAGGCACCATAGGCCATGATCGAACAACAGGCCCTTTATTAGTGAGCGCTAAGGCATCTTTATAGTTAATACTAGAATATTGAACTTTTATTAATGTATCACCCTGTTGTTGTAATAACGTCTCTTTTGACAGGACTTTAATAGAAGCTGTAAATCCACTTGTTTCATTTTTTTCTAATAAAATAGCATTAAATGACATACTTGTTTACCTCTATAATGAATTACAAACACTTATGATTGGCAAAGCGCTTTGGCTTTCCTCAAAAATAACTCGCTCGCCTTAGAAAATACCTGATCCTTTTTCCAAATAATATTAAGGCCAGAAGTAAGTCTAGGTGAAAATGGCTTAAAGCATATTTCACTTTCTTCACTGGTATTGGCCAATTTATCAAGGGTAATGGCATAACCCACCCCTTCTCTTACAAGAACTGCTGCATTAAAAATCAAGTTATACGTGGCAACAATATTAAGCTTTACAACATGATCACCAAACCAATTATTCACATGATTTTTAGATGAAGTTTCAGTTATTAACTGCCTTGAACAAATAATAGGTAACGGTAATAAATCTTTAACGCTTATAGTTTCATGATTGGCTAATGGACTATCTTTACGCATTAATAATCCCCATGTATCTTGACTAGGCATATCAAGATAATAATACTTCGACACATCGACAGGCTCTATTACAATGCCAAAATCAATAAGCCCTTTATCTAATTTTTCTGTAACGTATTCAGCATTACCACTGTAAAAATGAAAACGTATTCTAGGATATTGCGCTCGCATCTCTTTAGCAATACGCGCAATGTAGCTGATTACCTCTGTTTCACCACAGGCGATATGAATATCACCACTAATAGTTTCATCTAAATCGACAAACTCCGCCTTGGTTTTGTGTACAAGCTCTAAGATTTCTTCAGCACGTTTACGTAATAAAATACCTTCCTCAGTTAAACTAATACGCTGATTACTGCGATGAAACAGCTTTTTACCTAACTCTTCCTCTAATTCTTTTAATTGTCTTGATAACGTTGGCTGCGTTAAATATAGCGCATTTGCAGCAGCTGTAATACTTCCCTCGTTAGCTACAGCTAGAAAATACCTTAACACTCGGATATCCATAAAATCCTCTACAAATTTTGCCCATGCTTAAAAAGCATTATATACCATAAAATATAGGTATTTGTTATTCATATGCCATGTAATTAGAATTAAAACAGCATATCTTAATCGAGTATTTATAAAAACATGGCTAAAGCAATAAAAATCACTTTAAATCCTTCAATACCTAAACAAGCCTATTGGTCAGCTATTTTTTCTTTATTTATGGGGGTCACCAGTTTAATTGCCGCAGAGTTCACGCCTATCAGTTTATTAACCCCAATCGCTCACGACTTAAACATTAGTGAGGGGGTGGCAGGTCAGAGCATTACCATGGTGGGTGTATTTGCTGTAATAACCAGTTTATTACTTTCCCCCCTCACAAAAACAATTAACCGCAAGCTTATTTTATTATGTTTCTCTGCAATGGTTATTGCCTCAAATCTGATGGTAGCATTTGCACCTAATTATGGGGTGATGCTTATAGGCAGAGGGTTACTAGGCATTTGTGTGGGTGGTTTTTGGTCAATGGCATCAGCAGTTACTTTACAACTTGCACCACCAAAAGATGTACCCCGCGCACTGAGTATTGTTTATGCAGGGGTGTCCGTCGCTACCATCATTGCTCTTCCCCTTTCAAGTTATTTAGGTGATTTAATCGGTTGGCGCAATGTTTTTATCCTTTCTGCTACGATGGGGTTAGCCGCGCTTATCTGGCAATTGGTATCACTGCCGTCACTACCCGCACAAGCAGGCAATAGTTTTCGTACCATGTTTGATTTGTTAAAACAATCATGGGTATTGGTAGGTATTATCGGCACCATTCTAAGCTATGGTGGTTATCATGTTTTCTTTAGTTATCTAAGACCTTTTTTACAATTTAATTTACAGCTGACCTCAACCAAACTTACCTTGATGCTACTGATTTTCGGTATTGCAAACTGTGTAGGAACTTTCATCGCGGGGCTCTTTTTAGGGCGCTACTTCAAACCTACCATGATTACAGTACATTTACTCTTAGCTATCATTGCCCTGAGTTTATTTTTCACGCCACATCACATAACAAGTAACACAGTAATGGTTGTGTTTTGGGGGCTTCTATTTGGCTTTATTCCTGTGGGCTGGTCAACATGGATTACTCGCACGTTGGCCGATAAGGCTGAACTAATGGGTGGGCTTAGCGTTGCGGCTATTCAGTTTTCTATTGGTTTAGCCGCAGCGATGGGCGGCTTGGTATTTGATCACTTTGGTAGTGGGGGTCTCTTTATCAGTGCCGCTAGCATTATGCTATTGGCTATTTTGGTGATGAAGTTAAGCTTTTCACTGTATAACACAATCACGGGGAAACCCTTCTAAAACTCACCATCTTACGAGACTAATCAAGGAGCTTATCCATGAAAAAACACCTTAATTTATCCCTCATCACCATATGGATGGTCATCATGGGAATTATTTTATCATTTACTGCAAGGGGGCAAGACATGTCAAACGGAGCTGATAACTTTTATCAAAGTGAACGTGTTACAAAACAAACTGTTATCTTTAAAAACCAATACAACATGAAGGTAACCGGTAATTTATTTATGCCAAAAGCGATGAAAGAAGGAGAAAAATACCCTGCTATTATTATTGGCCACCCAATGGGGGCTGTTAAAGAGCAAAGTGCTAATCTCTACGCCACTAAAATGGCCGAGCAAGGCTTTGTTACTTTAGCCATTGACCTTTCATTTTGGGGTGAAAGTGAGGGAACATCACGCAATGCTGTTTCTCCTGATATTTATGCAGAAGACTTTAGCGCAGCGGTAGACTTTTTAGGTACACGCCCCTTTATTAATAAAGAACGTATTGGTGTGATTGGTATTTGTGGTAGTGGTAGTTTTGCCATCAGTGCCGCCAAAATTGATCCTCGCCTAAAAGCCATTGCTACCGTCAGCATGTATGACATGGGGGCAGCCAATCGCGATGCACTTAATCACTCTTTAACCCTAGAACAAAGAAAACAAATCATTACCCAAGCTGCTGAGCAACGCTATGTTGAGTTTACTGGGGGCAAAACACTTTACACCAGCGGTACTGTGCATGAAATCAATGAAAACTCTAGCCCAATTGAGCGTGAATTTTTTGATTTTTACCGTACACCACGGGGTGAGTTTACACCGAAAGGCCAATCGCCTGAGCTGACCACTCATCCAACTTTAACCAGTAACGTTAAATTCATGAATTTCTATCCATTCAATGACATAGAAACTATCTCTCCTCGCCCACTGCTATTTATTACAGGAGACCAAGCGCACTCAAAAGAGTTTAGTGAAGATGCTTATAAACGCGCCGCAGAACCTAAAGAACTTTATTATGTAAAAGGGGCTGGCCACGTTGATCTATACGATCGAGTCAACTTAATTCCCTTTGACAAATTAACCCACTTCTTTAAACAAAACTTACAGCAATAGTCAGCCATATTGAAAGAGGACGCTATGATTAAGTTACGTCATAAAATACTGCTCTCCAGCCTACTCATGGTATTTTGTTTGCATAGTTACGCCAATACGCCATCAACAAAAACGCTAGCCCATATTAAAATGAACATTAATCAGCAGCCCATTATTATTGCGCTGTTTGATAACTCCGCCAGTCGACAATTACTTAATCAGCTTCCTCTTTCATTGGCGTTATCTGACTTTGCCCGTACTGAAAAAATTGCTTATTTACCTAACAAGCTAATACTGCAAGAAACACCACTGGCTAAAACCACTCAGAGTGATTTCACCTACTATGCGTCTTGGGGTAATTTAGCCTTATTATATAAAGGTTATGGCCAAGCAAATGGCGTCTATGCACTAGGTACCATCGTATCAGGTAAAGAGCAATTAGCTGCACTTAAACAAAATATTACCGTAACCTTAGAGCGGATGGATTAAAGGAGCACAGGATGAAGCTTAAACCAATATATTTACTCTTACTTGCCTGCGCCAGCAACTTGGTAAGTGCCCAAGCACAGCTTATTAACATACAACACTTTCCAACACCTGCAACGGTCAGCCAAGAAATACAACCTTTGGTGTCAGAGCAACCATTTCCTGATTGGAATGAGCACCCTAAAACACCACAAGCATGGAAACAATGGGTTAATCAACTCGCGCATGACACGATTAAAAAACTGCCGGCCTTACGTGAGCAAATGCATGTCAGCGTTGAATCAACAAAACTTGCAGGTGTACCCAGTTTTATCATTACACCGCAGCAAATAGCAGCTAACAATGCGCACCGCGTTTTACTTCACCTACACGGTGGGGGTTATGTCTTAAACCCCGGAGAAGCAGGGACGGATGAAGCCATCATGATGGCAGGCTATGGAAAAATTAAAGTTTTCTCTATCGATTACCGTATGCCACCCGATCACCCTTTTCCTGCGGCAATAGATGATGCATTGGCAGCCTATCAAGCATTATTAAAAACCTACCCAGCAAAAAATATTGGTGTGTTTGGTACCTCCACTGGGGGTGGCATGACGTTAGCGCTGATGCTTAAAATTAAAGAAAATAATCTACCCATGCCCGCGGCTATTGTAGTCGGAACACCTTGGACAGATTTAACTAAAACAGGTGACTCTTATTTTACCCATGAAGGCATTGATAATGTCTTGGTGAGCTATGACGGCTGGTTAGGAGATGCAGCCAAACTTTACGCTAATGGCCATGACCTGAAAGAGCCATTACTTTCTCCCATTTATGGTAATGTAGCAGGCTTTCCTCCCACATTACTCGTAACAGGAACACGAGATCTCTTCTTAAGCAATACCATTAGAATGCATTTAAAGCTACGCGATGCAGGAAGTATTGCAGACTTAATAGTATTAGAAGGGCTTTCTCATGCTCAATATTTGATGATACCTGACTCACCAGAAGCTAAACGTTATTTTAATACTAGCGCAGCCTTTTTTGATAAATACCTAACCAATACGCTTTTATCTAAATAAAGGAGTCTATGATGACTCCTTGCTCTGTTCAGTAATAAAATTTAAAGGCATCTGTGTTTTAGAAATAATTTGATTAAGTACAAAACAAGATCGAACACTGGTTACTCCCTCAATTCGAGTTAACGTACCCAGTAAAAATTTTTGATAACAGTCGATATCTGGCACAATCACTTTTAACTGATAATCTGCGTCCATCCCCGTAATCAAACAACACTCAATCACCTCAGGATGCTTTTTTAAAATGGATTGAAAATGGTCAAAGCGCTCAGGTGTATGACGATCCATCCCTATCAACACAAAAACGGTTAAACTCAATCCCAATTTTTTGGGATTAAGTAGCGCCACTTGTTTAGAAATGTACCCTGCATCAATCAATTGCTTAATACGTCTAGAACAAGGGGAGGGTGACAACCCTATTTGATTAGCCAACTCATGATTAGACAAACTCGCATCTTTTTGTAATAACTCTAAAATGTGTAAATCGTAACGGTCTAGCTTTTCCATATCGTCTTCTTCATTAAGTTAGTTGCCTACGGCTAACCCCGCGGATGATGTTTAGCATGTAAATCTTGTAAACGCGCTTGAGCTATGTGTGTATATATTTGTGTAGTTGATAAATCACTATGCCCTAAGAGCATTTGTACCACCCGCAAATCAGCACCATGGTTTAAAAGATGTGTCGCAAAAGCATGTCTTAAGGTATGAGGGGATAGCGACTTGTTAATACCTGCTATTTTGGCATAATATTTTATACGATGCCAAAACGTTTGCCTTGTCATCATATCACCACGTGTACTGGGAAAGAGTACATCACTAATCTTCCCCCCTAAAAGTAACGCCCTACCTGATCGCAAATATTGTTCAAGCCAAATAATAGCCTCTTCACCCAGAGGAACAAGCCGCTCTTTACGCCCCTTACCGAAAGCTTTTAATACCCCTTGCCTTAAGTTAACTTGCTCTAACGTTAAACTAATTAGCTCGCTCACCCTCAAACCACAAGCATAAAGCACTTCAAGCATTGCTTTATCTCTTAAGCCTATTAGTTCTTCAGTATCAGGCGCTGATAATAACGCCTCAACATCTTGCTCAGATAACGTTTTAGGTAAAGGTTGGCCTAATTTAGGCATTTCTATTTGTAGTGTTGGGTCAGACTCACGTAAGCCTTCTCGAACAAGATAACGGTAAAAACTACGTAATGCAGATAATAATCTGGCGGTTGATCTTGCCTTATAGCCTTTTTTTAAGCGTAAAGACAGGTAGCTTAATATATTATCTCGTTGTGCTTCACTAATTGTCAGCCCCTGCTTAGTCAACCATTGATGAAAATGGCGTAGATCGCTTAAATAACTAGCTTGACTATGCTCTGACAAACCTTTCTCTAGCCAAAGCATTTCAATATATTGATTAATAATGGGAGGAGTATGTTCTTTGTCAGCCATTATATTTCTCTTACACGTTTGATCTATTCCAATGGCCTATCTAACCATGATTAACTAAGCGGATTCGTTTCACTTTGATAGTGTACTCCTTTTATAATAACATTCATAAACTATTAGCGCGACTTAGGAAACCGAACATGAAAACATCGCCTATTTTAATTACCGGTGCAGGGCAACGTGTAGGATTCTATTGTGCACTGCAATGGCTAGAACAAGGATTTCCTGTGATAGCGACTTACCGTCAAGAACGTGATGCGCTTAATGTATTAAGAGATAAAGGTGCACAATTAATTCAGGCTAACTTTCAAGACAACCAAAGTATTCTCACCTTTATTGATGAGCTAAAAAAGACGACATCTTCACTACGCGCCATTATTCACAATGCGTCAACATGGGTTAAAGATGATACAACTGGAGAGGCAATGAGCACGCTATTAGCGGTACACATTCAAGCTCCCTATTTAATTAATCTACATTGCAAACACTTATTAATGGCTTCTTCCTCAGCAGATATCATTCATGTTACAGATGATAACATTCGAAAAGGCAGTGCTGATCATATCGCTTATTGTGCTAGTAAAGCTGGACTAACAAACTTAACATTATCCTTTGCAAAATCGTTTGCACCTCATGTTAAAGTAAATTGTATCGCCCCCGCCTTAGTGATGTTTAATGAACATGACTCAGATGACTATAAACAGCATGCAATTAACAAATCATTACTGGGCATTGTTCCGGGTGAACAAGAAATTTTTAAAGCAATTAATTACTTATTAGAAAGTACTAATATCACAGGAGAAATACTGCATATTAATGGTGGACGTCATTTAAAGTAGCAGAGAGTTTACTACTCGTAATAACGAATCTTATAACCCTGCGCCTTTAATAGTTGCAAAACACTATCATTGCCTGCTAGGTGCATAGCACCTACTATAACCATTGTTTTTACTGAATCCTTTGCAAATTGATCAATTTTAGGAATCCATGCTTTATTACGACTAACTAAGAGGACTTGATAAAAAGGTTCCATTTCTTTCGTATTATAAATTGCTAATTGTTCATTCAAAACCGTTTGCTGACCTTGATAAAGGTCTTTAATTAAAGCATCTAAAGAAAATTGTGGATTTGTTATTTCTCTTAATGTCTCTTGCATCAATAAGTTAGGATCTATTTCTTGGAGAATAGCCAATGCCTTTAATTGCTCATCAAATGTTTCTAACCCAATGATTTCTTTATTTTCTTGTTTGGCTTTATCATATAATAGTTTATCGATCCCTTCTCGATAACCTTGATTTTGCCAAATAATTAAAGGCAACGAAAAACTCATAAAAGCAGCATCATAGGCTAGTAAAGAATGGGGGACACGGTACTGCTTCATTACTACATTTAGCTCTTGCCAAACTTCGGGTCTTAAGGTTTTATCTAAAGTTGTTCCCTTTAGCTTAAATGTCTGTATCATTTTTGCTAACGACGTACCTTGATTCATTTCACTTAAATCTATTTCAAAGACCACACGCTTAGAAAAGGCAAATGCCTTAAGGTATTCAGGAGGTAGCGGCAACTGAGAAGGGTGAACTAAATGAACACTGCCCGCTATAATAATACTATGCCCATTCTTCTCTACCACCCAAACACTACTCTTGGCAAATATTGTATTGGAGGCTAGCGCTATAATTAATAAATAGACATAGACTCTAAACTTAATCATAACGGTTAACACTAAGAAACAACTAACTCATAGCCAATACGCTTTAACCAAACAGCCTCTTGAGTAAAATCAGCAAAGGTTAAAGGATTATTCTCTAACCAATCCTCAGGGAATTGTATTTTTAATTTTTTATTAGAGGCAATAAGCTTGACTTGTGGACCATTCTGATCACTTCTAATATGGTGGAATAAGATAGCAAATCTTAATAAAATACAGAGTCTAAGCAATGATTCACTGTCCTCAACCGCGTCCTCAAACTTATCTCTCGGAATATTACGACGATGCCCTCTAACCAATAAGGCCAACGATTGTTGTTCTCGTCTAGAAAAGCCTAATAAATCTGAATACTCTAATAAATAAGCGCTATGCTTATGGTACTGATAATGAGCAATATCTAAGCCTATTTCATGAACTTTAGCAGCCCAATCAAGGAGCTCTGCGTATCGTTCATCCTCTAGCTCCCATACGTCAGCTACTTGTGCTAACGCCTCTAAAGCCTTATCTGAGACACGTTTTGCCTGCTCTATATCGACACGATAACGTTCTTGCAAAGAAGCAATGGTGCGCTCTTGAGCATTTTCACTGGAATCACGGCCTAGTTGATCATACAAAACACCTTCTCGTAAAGCGCCCTCAGAATAAATCATTTTATCTAGATTAAGCGCATCAAAAACAGCTTCTAGAATAGCTAAACCTGACGGTAAAATCGCTTTACGATCATTTTTAATCCCATCAATATTTAATTTTTCCACATCACCAAGCTTTAAAATTTCTTGCTTTAACCAAATAATACCTTCCCTTGTAATATCAGCATCAGGTGTTGTGAAACCTGCAAACTTACAAGCGTTCGCTATAGCCTTAATAGTTCCTGAGCACCCTACTATTTCTTGCCAGCCCATTTTTTGTATCGATTGTTCAACCGACATAAGCTCTAAACGAGCAGAGGTATAAGCTTGTGCATAACGGTTTGCTGTTAATTTCTCCCCCATGAAGAAACGCTTATTATAGCTAACACAACCCATTTGCAAACTTTCTAATAGCAAAGTATCCAGGTCTCGACCAATAATAATCTCTGTACTCCCACCACCGATATCAATAACTAATCGCTTTTCTTTGGAGCTACGTAATGTATGTGCCACACCGACGTAAATTAATCTTGCCTCTTCTCGACCAGAAATAATCTCAATCGGATGTTGTAAAATTTCTTCAGCCTTCTTAATAAATACTTTTCGGTTTCTTGCTTCTCTTAGTGCGTTAGTTCCTACGACTCGAACACAGTCTAATGGCATATCACTTACAAACTGAGCAAAACGCTTTAAGCACTCATATCCCCGCTCCATCGAGGCTTCATCTAATTGTAAGTCTTGATTAATACCGGCGGCCAATTGCACTTTCTCTCCCAATTGTTCAAGCACCCGCACTTTATCATCATCTATTTTTGCTAATAGCATATGAAAACTATTAGAGCCTAGATCTATTGTAGCAATTGTAGAGTGAGTATTTTTAGCAACCATATATAAGCTTCTTAACAATTAATGATATAAAATATAAACATGAAATATTATACTTGATGTTCAATCGTATAATTAGACATCATAAGTAATACTATTTTTGTGTATTGTAACCCTATCTGACAATGTTCGCCTATTTAAACATTAAAAAGATATTATCTTTTTGAATTTACAGGACCTTATTATGAATTACCGCCATGCATTCCATGCAGGGAATCACGCCGATGTGCTAAAACACATTGTTATAAGCCGTATAATAACGCTACTCACTCAAAAAGATACCCCTATTGCTTATCTAGATACACATGCAGGCATTGGCTTATATGACCTGCAAGCTTCTGAAGCCAGTCGTACAGGTGAGTGGCTCGAAGGAATAAAACCTTTATTTGATACACCCAATCCTCCAGCATTAATAACCCCCTATATCGACATCATAAAAGCACTAAATATCTCAAACACCTTACGCTACTATCCAGGTTCTCCTACAATAGCAAAAGTGTTAATGCGACCACAAGACCATATAATTTTGAATGAAAAACACCCAGAAGATAGCTTAGTGTTAAAAAAGAACTTCAAACATGATGGAAACACAACCATTCATTGCCAAGATGGTTGGTTACTGCCTAAAGCAGTATTACCGACAAAGGAAAAAAGAATTGTCGTACTCATCGACCCTCCTTTTGAACAGGAAAATGAGCTTGAACTTTGTGTTAAGAGTCTTACTGAGTCTATCAAACGTATGCGTCAAGCTATCGTTATTATTTGGTATCCAATAAAAGATCAAAAAACACTTAATCATTTTTATAATAGTCTAAAACAATCAAACGCTCCTAAACTATTAAAAGCGGAATTAATGATAAAACCTACAGATAATGACTTAGGTCTTAACGGTTCTGGAATGATTATTGCAAATCCACCTTGGAAATTAGAAAGTGAACTACTTTCTTTATTGCCTTTTCTGACGAATGTTTTAACGGAAGATACTGGAAAATGGCAAATTAACTGGTTAATAGAAGAGGTAAGTACTGTAACAAAAAAATAATATGCGATTAATTTTATGACACAATTTGTCATTTTATTACATATTATGCAATCTTTGATCTTAACTAATTTCAATATTTTTTAAATACGACTTTATCATGATGCGCATTACTAACATAATTACTCTTAGTTTCGTTGGGCTTACATTAGCAATGAGCGCCTCATTGGCTATCGGACAAAAAGCCGACGATAAAACACTTTATAAATGGCAAGATGCCACAGGTAAATGGCATTACTCAAAAATGCCCCCACAACCGTCAGACCTTCCCCCAAAGAAGCTAGAAGTAGCTAAAGATTCGAAAACAATTATTTTTGAAGAGCAACAAAAAACACCTGATCAAAAAGAACAGGAAGTGGCTCAACAACAACTCAGATTAAAAAGAGCATCCTGCCAAACAATCCGATCCAATATCAAAGATGTTTCGTTTTATTTACGACAAACAAATGATAAAGAGTTTCAAGAAAAAAATATTACACCAGAAGAATATGAGCAAACAAAAAAGTTTATCACTAAACTTGAAGACATAAGCTCCGACACTAAGTTCAACGATATTTGCGTGGATGACTTTTCAAAAGAACCACAGATAAAAGCTATATCAAACTGTATCGCTGAACAGACAACACTAGAAACGCGCGGCAACTGCTTAAAAGAATTATCAACTTTCTAACAACTGGGCTATTAAAAGAGCGGGTTTTATCGGCTATACTAAAACCTTTAAATAACCATGCTCTTCTATCATGATAGCCAAATCAAAAAACTATTCTCTTTGCATACAACTAACCGATTGTCATCTGTTTGCTGATGCCAAAAAAACCCTTTTAGGTATACCTACCGCCGAAAGTTTAAATAGTGTTGTTGCTATGATTCAAAAAAACCATTCGGATATTGATTTAGTACTCGCTACAGGCGATATTTCTCAAGATGGCAGCCTTGAATCATATGAACTTTTCCAAGAGCAACTCAACCAACTCGCAACGCCCTCTTTATGGGCGGCGGGTAACCATGATAACTTTTCATGTGTAAAAGATCGCCTTACTTTTCAGCAATATCTCACTAAACAACAAAACCTTGGTGAGTTTTGGCGTATTATTACGCTTAACTCTCAGTCCATCGGTGAAAATTGCGGAAGAATCTCAGAAGATGAACTCAACAACCTATCACAATCGTTGAAAGATCACCCCGACCGCTTCCACCTTATTTGTCTTCATCACCCTGTTTTTTCATGCACAAACACATGGTTAAATGAGATTAAGCTGCAAGACTCTTGGAAGCTTTTAGAGCGCCTAGAAGGGCATCTCAATGCTAATGTTATTCTATGTGGACACATCCATCAAGAATTTGAAGTCTACTATCGAGGCACTTACTTATTTGCGACACCGTCTACTTGCATACAATTTGCACCTAACTCAGCAGACTTTAAAATCGATACACAGGCTCCTGGTTATCGTTGGATCAAATTGTTCAATGATGGCACTATCGATACGGGTATTTCAAGACTTGATGAGTCTGCCTACCCCATTAACTTAGAAGCAACGCGTTATTAATATGGTAAAGCCAATCGTCATTAATCGCGCTCAAGATCTCTACTTTATGCAACAGGCAATAGTACTGGCAAAAGAAGGCGCTCTTCTAGGGGAGGTTCCTGTAGGGGCTGTCGTTGTCCATAACGATACTATTATAGGCAGAGGCTTTAACCAACCAATTACAAAAAATGACCCTCGTGCCCACGCTGAAATGATTGCTATCTATGAGGCAGCCCAAACATTACAAAACTACCGCATTCCTGACACAACCCTCTATGTCACATTAGAACCTTGCAGTATGTGCGCGGGCTTACTTGTCCATGCGCGTATTAAACGCCTCGTTTTTGGTACTACTGAACCAAAAGCTGGCATTATTACAAGCCAAGATGAGTTTTTTGAAAAGAGCTTTCTTAACCACCGCCCTATTATCGAAGGCGGTGTACTCGCTGAGGAGTGCAGCAACCTACTCAAAAGTTTTTTTAAGGAAAGACGATTAAAGCAGTGAGGTCGTTTCAGATAGCTCTTTACGGCTTAGTGATGGCACATGTAATTTAGGAAGCCCCGTCATGACCTCACGCTGTGAATAACCTAACCAACTGAGAATATCATAATAGCGCCTTATATTACGAACAAACTGTTTTGTTTCAAGCCCTCGCGCATACCCATAACGCACTTGCGTATACCATTTTTTCTGTGCAATTAGTGGCAATACCTGATTAACATCACGCCAAGCATTGGGATTCATATTATTTAACTCAGCTATTTTCTGAACATCTGCCAAATGTCCCTGCCCCATATTATAAGCGGCTAATGCAAAAAAAGTACGATCACGTCCGACAACATCTTTACTGACACCCTCTTTTAAAATACTAAGGAGTTTTGCTCCGCCCATGATGCTCTGCCCTGGATCTAAACGATTTTCAACCCCCATCGCTTTTGCTGTGTTTTGCGTTAACATCATAAGCCCTCTCACGCCTGTGGGAGAAACAGCATCGGGGTTCCAGTGAGACTCTTGGTAACCAATAGCCGCTAATAACTTCCAATCCAAATCATTGTTTTTAGCGTACTGAATAAAGTATTTTTCATACTTAGGTAATCTTTCTTGTAAATGTTTAGCGAATGAATAGGCTCCTACATAGCCTAAAACATCAATATGCCCAAAAAAACGATCATTTAATCGCTCTAATAACCCATTTGATTCAGACTCGTCTATAAACGCATCAACAGCATCAATTAAACTGCTGTCATCATTTTTAGCAACTATCCATGCCATCGGCTGGTCTTTAATTAGGGAAAAGCCAATTCTGATATTACTGTAATAAACTTGTGTCATTGCTAACACGTTTTTATTAAGTATCACAATATCTGTTTTTTGATCTTCTACCTGTTGTAATAAATCAATAACATCAATTACATCAGACTCTTGATACATTAGATCAGGGTATTTTTCTTTTAGCTTTTTTAGTTCGTCAGCCTGACTACTCCCCTTAACAACGAGAATAGATTTACCCAATAAGTCTTCCACTCTTGTAGGGCGCTGCGCTGATTTATGATAAACCACCAATGCATCAACTAATAAATAGGGCTTTGAAAAAGTTACTTGTTGCTCTCTATAACTTGTTTTAACTAAATTAGCAGCTCCTAAAAAATGTGCATTACTTTCTACACTGCTATAAACATCATCTAAATTATTGACCTGCTCAATTTGCAGTTTTACCCCTAAACTCTCTGCAAACTTTTTAACCAACTCATATTCAAAACCAGTTTTTCCAGAGCGGTCTTCAAAATAAGTCATCGGGCTATTGTAAGTAACCACATGTAAGACCCCTTCTTGTTTTATTTTTTCTAATGCACTTACAGAGGATAGATCCGCATCACAAGCTACAAGGAGCGAGCCAAAAATTCCCAAAAGTATCCACAAAAAAAATACTTTAGAAGATCGGTATTTTAAATTTTCTTTCATACATCTAATTAATTCCAATAAACACTCTGCATTTAACTAGCTAAAGTAAGAAAAATACAAGCTAACTCAACTTATAACATTTAAAAAGTCTATAGTAAACTTATAATAATGTCTAAATTTTTAATTTGAGGGTAATTAATTATTAGTTTTCTTGAAAAAAAATAGATAAATGCTTGACATTAACCCAACTAACTATTAAAGTGCGCACCAATTCTTGATATACAAGAAAACTAAAATACCTACTTTAATCATAGGGGTGTAGCCAAGCGGTACGGCAGCAGGTTTTGATCCTGCCATGCGTTGGTTCGAATCCAGCCACCCCTGCCATATTCTTAGATAACCTATTTAGGTATCACCTCCATGTCAAAGATGATGATATTCACAGGGAATGCAAATCCTGACCTAGCAAAGCGAGTCGTTAGTCAGTTGCATATTCCATTGGGTGACGTTTCTGTCGGTAAATTCTCAGACGGTGAAATCAGTGTAGAAATTAATGAAAATGTCCGAGGAAAGGATGTTTTCTTAATCCAACCAACTTGTGCTCCAACCAATGATAACCTAATGGAACTCATTGTGATGGCTGACGCATTTAGACGGTCATCTGCTAGCCGTATCACCGCTGTTATTCCTTACTTTGGTTATGCACGACAAGATCGTCGACCTCGCTCAGCACGTGTTGCAATCACAGCAAAAGTAGTTGCTGATATGCTAGATACTGTGGGCATAAATCGTGTTCTTACTGTTGACTTACACGCCGACCAAATACAAGGCTTTTTCGACATCCCTGTTGATAACATTTATGGTTCACCGGTTTTAGTCGATGATATTATTACTCAACGATTCGAGAATACATTAATTGTGTCTCCAGATATTGGTGGTGTTGTAAGGGCTCGTGCGGTAGCAAAATCACTCGGTGTAGAATTAGCGATTATTGATAAGCGTCGCCCTAAAGCAAACCAATCTGAGGTTATGCATGTCATTGGTGAGGTAGAAAACCGCACTTGTATATTAGTCGATGATATGGTTGATACAGCAGGTACACTTTGCCATGCAGCTAAGGCATTAAAAGACTTCGGGGCTACAAAGGTTCTTGCCTACTGTACACATCCTATTCTTTCAGGTGCAGCGATAGAAAACATTAATGGTTCATTACTTGATGAATTAGTTGTTACAAACACAATTCCCCTATCGGCAAAAGCACAAGGCTGTGCTAAAATTCGTCAGCTTGATATTTCACCGATCGTCGCAGAAGCTGTTCGACGTATCAGTAATGAAGAATCTATTAGTGCTATGTTCCGTTATTAGCACTGTAACCTAGCCTATCATTGGTAGGCTTTTTTATAAGCAGCTCAAACGCTGGTCGCAAACGTTTTTGAGCTCTTTTTTTTGGAGATTTTATAAATGGTAGATTTTACAATAAACGCAGAATCACGTGATGATTTAGGGAAAGGTGCGAGCCGCCGCCTACGTCGTAACGTAAACATGGTTCCAGGCATCATCTATGGTGGAGACAAAGCTCCTAAATCTATAAGTATCTTAGCAAAAGATCTTGCTAAACTTTTAGAAAACGAGTCTGTATTTAGCCACATTTTAAACATCAATGTTGCTGGACAAAAAGAAAATGTTTTAATTAAAGCATTACAACGTCACCCTTCAAAAGGTTTTGTCTTACATATTGACCTACAACGCATGGTTGCAGGCCAAAAAATTACTACAACTATTCCTTTAAACTTCATCAATGAAGATATTGCGATAGGCGTAAAACAAGATGGTGGTGAGATATCTCACATGACATCTGAAGTTGAAATTCAGTGTTTACCTAAAGACTTACCTGAGTCAATCACTGTTGATATGGCTAATGTTACGCTAGACCAAGTTATCCACTTATCAGAACTTAATGTACCGAAAGGCGTTGAACTAGTTGCTTTATCTCATGAAAATGACCTTGCTGTAGCAACTATTTACACACCACGCGCACAAGTAGATGATGAACCTGCCGCAGAAGGTGATATAGCTGAAGCACCTACAGAAGAATAATTCTTCTGTATAAAGAGGGCCCCTGATATGTCTGCTGTACAGTTGATAGTAGGTCTTGGTAATCCAGGACCAGAATATGAACAAACTCGACATAATGCAGGGGCTCTTTTCGTTGAGAGCATTGCAGAAAAATACAATGTTCCACTAATTTCAGAACGTAAATACTATGGTTTGGTTGGACGTTTTAATATCAATAATCAAGATGTTAAACTTTTGATTCCAACAACGTATATGAACCGTAGTGGTCAAGCAGTTGCCGCACTAGCAAATTTTTTTCGTATACCAACAGATGCTATCCTTATTGCCCACGATGAGCTAGATCTTCCCCCTGGCGTTACAAAACTAAAACAAGGCGGTGGACATGGTGGACATAATGGTTTACGTGATATTATTGCGCAATGCTCAAATCAAAATAATTTCTATCGCTTACGACTGGGTATTGGGCACCCTGGAGATAAAAGCTTAGTCTCTAACTTTGTACTAAGCAAAGCACCTCCCAAAGAACGCCAATTGCTGGCTACCAGTATAGAACACTCACTTGATGTATTACCTGATATTATCGCTGGTAACTGGGATAAGGCAATGCAACAACTACACAGTCAAAAAGCATAAACTAATCACTTTAAGGGATACAAACAATGGGGTTTAATTGTGGTATTGTTGGCTTACCAAATGTTGGTAAATCTACTTTATTTAATGCACTAACCAAAGCAGGTATTGGTGCTGAGAACTTTCCATTTTGCACAATCGAACCAAATAGTGGTGTTGTAGCAATGCCAGATATGCGCCTAAATATATTGGCTGAGATAGTTAAACCTGAGCGAGTACTGCCAACCACTATGGAGTTTGTGGATATTGCAGGTCTTGTTAAAGGCGCGTCCAAAGGTGAAGGATTAGGTAATCAGTTTTTAGCTAATATTCGAGAAACAGATGCAATTGCACATGTAGTACGCTGCTTCGAAGACGACAATATTGTCCATGTCGCCAACAGTGTAGACCCTAAAAGAGATATTGAAATTATTGATCTTGAGCTAATTTTCTCTGATCTTGATAGTATAGAAAAGCAATTACAACGTGCTCAAAAGCAAGCAAAAAGTGGTGATAAAGAAGCAATTGCTAGTAAAGATTTATTAGAAAAACTACAACAACATCTTACAGATGGCAAACCTGCACGTTCCCTATTAAAAGACTTAACGTCTGATGAAAAAATAAAGATCAAATCATTCCATCTACTCACAGTAAAACCTGTTATGTACATTGCTAACGTGGCAGAAGATGGTTTTGAAAATAACCCTCATCTCGATATTGTACAGGCAATTGCAAAAGAAGAAGGCGCCGTTGTTGTTCCTATCTGTAATAAAATAGAAGCTGAAATTGCTGAGTTGGATGATGGAGAAGAAAAGGACATGTTCCTTGCTGAACTTGGTATAGAAGAACCTGGTTTAAACCGTGTTATTCGTGCAGGTTACCAATTACTTAACTTACAGACCTATTTTACTGCGGGTGTTAAAGAAGTAAGGGCATGGACAGTAAAAATTGGAGCAACAGCACCACAAGCTGCAGCGGTCATACATACAGACTTTGAAAAAGGCTTCATCCGTGCTGAAGTAGTCGCTTATGATGACTTTGTACAATACAAAGGTGAAGCAGGCGCCAAAGAAGCAGGAAAATGGCGTTTAGAAGGTAAGGATTATATAGTAAAAGATGGTGATGTTATGCATTTCCGTTTCAATGTATAGATTAAGCATTGGATAAACTTCGTGTATACTGACAGAATTACTTATTGCGGAATTAATTAATGGATACTTCAAGATTTATTGAGTTTATTGGTAACCACTATATTTTATGTGGTATTTTTCTGGTCTTATTGGTTTTATTAGCCATAACAGAAGTTCGTCGTGGAGGCCGCAGTATTGGTTCTGCTCAATTAACGTCACTGATTAATAGCGAACAGGCTATTATTGTTGATATTCGCTCGTCTAAAGACTTTGGAGCAGGCCATATTACAGACTCGCTCAATATTCCGCTTGAAAAAATCGCGACACGCATGGTGGAACTTAATAAGTTTAAAGAAAATAAAGTAATCGTTGTTGTCGATGCACAAGGTCAGCATTGTGGCACTGTTTGCCGCGACTTAAAAAAAGCTGGCTTTAATGTTGCTAAACTAGGTGGAGGTACAGCCACGTGGAAAGCGGATGGCCTACCTCTTGTTAAAAAGAAAGCAAAGGCATAACCATGGCAAATATCATTATCTATACCAGTGCTTGGTGCCCCTACTGTATAAGAGCGAAACAGCTCCTTACACAAAAAGGCGTAACATTCCAAGAAATTTCTGTTGATGGCAAATCTGATGTACGTGCAGAGATGAGTCAAAAAGCCAACAGTAACTCTGTCCCTCAAATTTGGATTAATGATTTTCATGTCGGGGGATGCGATGATCTTGTTGCACTCGAGAATGAAGGAAAGTTAGACAAGCTATTGGCAACTCATTAATATTTAATTTATTTATGGATATTTAACACAATGACTGAACAAAATAATGCTCAAGAACCACAATTTTCAATCCAACGAATTTATATACGTGATGCGTCTTTCGAATCACCTAAAGCACCGGCCATCTTCTTAAAAGAATGGAAACCGGCGGTTAATCTTGAACTAAATACTCGCCAAAACACCATTGAAGAAGGTGTTTATGAAGTTATATTAACAGTATCAGCAACTGCAAAAATTGATGATGATGTGGCCTTCATCGCAGAAGTACAACAAGCCGGTATCTTCATGATTAAAGGCTTAGATGCTGATAACATAAGCCATATGCTAGGTGCATTTTGTCCAAACCTATTATTTCCTTATGCTCGTGAAACATTAGATAGCCTAGTTGTTAAAGGTTCTTTCCCTGCCCTTATGCTTTCTCCTATTAATTTTGATGCACTCTATGCTCAAGAATTAGAACGCATGAAACAAGAGAATATCACCAAAAACTAGTCTTTCAAAAACAAGCCCAGTAATACTGGGTTTGTTTTCAACTATTTTGTAAAGTAAAAAGTAGTTATACAATGCCTTATATTAAAATAGCTATATAAATTCTTTTGGAGATTTTATGGCAATTATCGAAAGCAACTCTGTTCAACTACGTCCCCTTGAAAAAAAAGATTTAGAGTTTATTCATCTACTAAATAATAATGCCAATATTATGCGTTATTGGTTTGAAGAGCCTTATGAAGCCTTTGTAGAGCTTGCTGACTTATATAACAAGCACATTCATGATCAAAGTGAGCGCCGTTTTATTATCCAAAATCAAACAACAAAAATAGGACTCGTTGAACTCGTCGAAATCAACTATATTCATCGCAATGCTGAGTTTCAAATTATTATAGATCCAGCACACCAAGGAAAAGGTTACGCCAGTAAAGCAACAAAACTAGCAATGGAATATGCCTTTCATATTTTAAATCTTTATAAACTTTACTTACTGGTTGATGTAAATAACGACAAAGCCATTCATGTCTATGCCAAATTAGGTTTTAAGCAAGAAGGTATTTTGAAACAAGAGTTTTTTGTTAATGGTGAATATCGTGATGTAGTCAGAATGTGTATTTTTCAGCACCAATTCTCTCAACTCAAGCACAGTGTATAGCTTTATGATACAAACAAAGCAACGGGAAAACTACTTATCGGCCATGCAAATAAACACATGGCTTCCCCGAGCACCATTACCTTTCGCTAAGCAATCTGACAACTCATTGTTAACCTCTATAACAGAGCCCCCTATAATAGAAACGATCGCTGTTATAGAGGAGCAAAAAACGCCCACACCGATAGCAGCTTTTAAAGAAAAGACTCTTGTAGAAGAAACTCCATTACAAAATAATACTCCAACTACCGCCCCCCATTTCTCATTACAGCTAATGCAAGTAGGACGTTGCCTGCTTTTAATCGAACGACCAATAGCAGAAACCTTTCACATAAAAGACCCAACCTATCAACTATTACGCAATATTTTATATGCAGCCAAACTACCCGATAGCCCTCAACCATTAGGTGACCTCATACAATGGCCCCTTTTTAAACACTCCACAATTGCTCAAGGAAAGAAAGAAGCCAAAGAGTTTTTACAAAGCTTCATCATCACCTATAAAGAGCAATTTATTGATACCCAGTGCTTATGGTTAATTGGATTAGACAGTATTTGCCATGCAACTGACCTAAATGAAACAAACTATTTTGAGTCACCCATTATTGAGCCCTATGGGCAAATACTGCTTAGCCCTAGCCTTGATATACTGACGACCTCCCCCCACTTGAAAGCCCCTTTATGGCAAGCTATTCGTAAGCTAATTCCACTATGGCAGAACTAACTAATCTTTTATTCCGTGAGATGACGGAAATTGACATAAACGATGTAAACAAGATAGAGCAAAAAGCTCATTACCACCCCTGGAGCGAAACACTAATCAAAGAAGCCATCCATCATTATAGGTGTTGGGTATTACAACAAAATCAACCAATAATCGGCTATGGCATATTAAAAATTGTGTTAAATGAGGCAGAACTACTCAACATTGCTATTACACCCGACCAACAAGGCAATGGGTTTGGAAAATATTTATTAGCTCATCTCATGCAAAAAGCAAAAAAACTAGGTGCAGATGAATGTTTTTTAGAAGTTAGAGAAAGTAATCTCGCTGCTTATCGGCTTTATGAAAGTTTTGGTTTCAATGAGATAGGCAGAAGACCTAACTACTATCCCGCTAAACAAGGCTACGAAGATGCTCTAATAATGGGCTGTTTATTGATTGATTAAATTTAAATAAAAAAAATCCCAGACTTCAATTAGGGAGGAGGAGAAGCCCAGGATCTAAGCTGTTGGATTTAGGGGAAATCCAACAAAACCAGTCATACAATAAATAACTAAACTAAATCTTACTTACTATGAGAACACAACGAGTTTAGAAAGTTCATTTTTTCTAAAACTTTTATACATTAATCATAAAGTGTTTTTATTTACCTTATAAAACACTTTCAAGAGCAAGATTTACTTGCCCTTGAAAACTTCACAACTAAAACAATCCTGTTAGTTTTTCAGAGGTACTAATAAAAATATTTTTCTTCTGAGTATAAGCTTCTAAAATCATTTTGTGTGTTTCACGACCTATACCTGATTTTTTAACGCCACCAAATGGAGCATGTGCAGGCAATTGATTATAGCAATTAACCCACATTCTACCGGTTCTCACACCTTTAGAAACACGTAAAGCACAATTAATATCGCGTGTCCAAACAGCGCCACCTAAGCCAAATTCAGAATTATTTGCAATTGTGATGGCCTCTTCCTCTGTATCAAAAGGAATAACGGCTAATACAGGGCCAAACACTTCTTGACAAGAAATATCCATATCAGGTTTACAATCGGCAAGAATCGTTGGTTTTACAAACGCACCTTCTGTACCAAAGCGTTCTCCACCCGTTAATAGTCTAGCACCTTGGCGTGTTCCTATACCCACGAAGCTTAGAATCTTATTCATATGTTTTTCACTAATTTGACAACCCATTTGAGTCGTAGGATCTAATGGATCGCCCACTTTAACAGACTCAAACTTAGCTTTTAATTGTGCCAAAAACTTATCATAAATAGGACGTTGTACTAATAAGCGTGAACCTGCACAACAAACTTGGCCCTGATTAAATAAAATAGCCAGTGCTGCACCTTCAACAGCTTTATCCATTTGGGCATCTTCAAAAACGATATTGGCAGATTTACCACCTAACTCAAGCGTTGCAGGAATAAGTTTTTCAGCCGCCGCTTTAGCAACACCGTAACCAATATCTGTTGAACCAGTAAAGGCTAATTTACTAAAGCCTTCATGTTGTAGCATATATTGACCTGTTGTAGAACCTGCGCCAGTAACAAGGTTTACAACACCTTCAGGTAAAACTTCACCTAAAATACGTACAAGTTCCAATAAGGAAAGAGATGTTTCACGAGAAGGTTTGATGACAATACAATTTCCTGCGGCTAACGCTGGGGCTATTTTCCAAGCACCCATTAATAGAGGGAAGTTCCATGGAACTATTTGTCCAACAACACCAATAGGCTCGCTAATAACTAAACTCAATGTATCGTTATCAATAACATCAGCCTCATCACTATGGGCACGAATTACCCCTGCAAAATAACGGAAATGGTCAACTGCAGCTGGAACATCAACACTCATTGTTTCACGAATAGGTTTACCATTGTCCAACGTTTCTATCGTTGCAAAGCGTTCTGTTTCTTTTTCTAATAAGTCCGCTATTTTTAATAGGATTGCTGATCGCTCAGCAGGAGATGTTTTAGACCATGAAGGAAAGGCCTGCCATGCACTTTTTACAGCCAAATCAACATCCTCTCTAGTAGCTGCTGCAAGTGTGGCTAAATGTTCGTTTGTTGCAGGATTTTCTGTTGTAAATGTTTTACCATCACTACTGTCTTGCCATTTTCCATTAATAAATAATTGATAATTTTTTTTTGGCTTTAATGATTCTTGTAGGTCTTTTAATAATTTCACAATCAATCTCCAATAATTATAAGACAATAATTATTATTATTTTAATTTGATAAATTTATAGATCTTTATACAAAGAACTTGACCATTGTACTACAGTATTAATTGTACAGCATAAGCTTAATTAGTAAGCATTCGTTAACATATTGATTTTAATAAGCAACCACTTATTTGATAATTAAATTAAGCTAGCTCTACAAACAATTTTTATAAAAACAATCATGACATCAACTAAATCAAACATACCACCATTGATTACCATTTCTTATATTAAAAACGAACATCACTAGCAATTCATTAAGCCTCCATGGCGTATTTTTTACTATTCAAAACAAGCACGGCTATAAAATACAAAGCAATAACGATAAAACTAACAAATAAGTAATTATTTCCAAACTCATTCATAAAAATTGAAATAATAGCTGGGGCAACTAAACTACCTAAAGTATTAACCAATAACATCGTCTGATTCATTAATACAATATCTTGTTTATTAACAGTGCTACACGCCCAAGCCATGGATAGTGGATATACGGTATAAATCGTTGCGCCAATAATAATCGTCGAAAAAATAACAAAATGATTATTAATAATCATAAAACATGCAAACACAAAGAAAAAACTATCAACGACCAAAACCCATAAGGTTCCATATTTATCAGCTAAATACCCAACAGGTATTTGAGCAATAAGCCCACTAGCAATCACCAATATCATCCAATTTGCTACTTGATCATCAGAAAATCCTAAATACTCGTAATACGCAGGTAATAAAGAATAAATTGCACCAATAATCATACCTGCAATAATACAACCGATTAAACCTAAACGTGCTGGTTGATACATCAACATAGGTTTTATATTAAATATCTTCTTTTTTCTCACTGGTAAATGATAATTCGTTAAAAAGATAAATAAAATAGCCAAAATCATCAGCAATACAACAACTAAAGCAAAATATATAATAGTTTTAGGAAAATAGCGTAATAGTCCCTGCCCAAAGACAGTACCCAAATAATAGACTGTCATATAAATAGCAAACATCCTGCCCCTATTTTTACTTCTACTGGTCACCAAAATACAACTTTCAACAATAATCCACGTTATTGCACATGCTATTCCTATCAAAAAACGCCAAAAAGACCAACAAATAAGATTAATAGACAAGCTCATCCCTAATGTTGCTATCGCAAATAAAATACAGGTCCCTGCATAAGTCTTTTTTACATTAAGTTTTGATATCAACCAATTGGCAACTAATGCACCCACTAAATTACCCACAAAATAGCTAGAACCTACAATGCCTACCTGCCATACTGAAAAATGGTATTTAGTTAGCCATAATGGTGTTTGCGTGTTGAGAGAAGACAATGAAATAGTAACAAACAACAAACTTATTAAAAGTATGGGAAAAGAAAAAGAACGTACCATTTAAATATATTTCGCTCCATATGTCACTACCAAAATGCTTATTTATATAAAGCACCTTCCCATGAACTACTCCAAACTTAACAGGCTGGAGTATCCAAATTATTTAGCTTGTTTACTTTTAAATTGAACAACCAATAAATAATCTAAATATGAATGTTTGCTTATACATTTTATTAGACTTTAATATATCACAAGATCATTCATTTATTTTAAAGAATCGTTTCTGACCAATTGAAAGTATAAGGATTGATCATGATTTAATATTAAGTTTATGCCCCTAAAACTTTTAATGTAAACTAAACTTAGGCGATAATTTCCTTATCTTCATAAATTAAGAAAACCTTATAATGTAAGGCCCTCATAATAATGTAGTTTGATTTAAATCAGATTATAATTGTATTGAGAAATAAGTCACAAGGACATACTTATCATATTTGGCATTTTGACTTATAATAATATTATGGAGATACATAATTATAGATATAAAGAAACGTCATAATCACATAAGACTTTACTTTGTTCTATTAAGCTTAAAGTGCAGAAATAAGATGTCTAATAATAAAGAACAAGGCTTTACACTAACGGAACTGCTCATAACTTTAACTATATTAGCTATAATTATTACATTAGCTATTTCATCGTTATATTGGATTAGAAAACACAGCACAGATAGCTTTTATAATGAATCCAAGGGTTTTATTGCCTATGTCCGTAATAAAGCAATATTAACAGAACGCTATGTCTGTGTAGAAAAAACAACAGACAGTCAAGGGCAATATCTGAAAGAACATTATCTAAAAGAGCAAGAGCCAACAGAAGAGAGTACTGTTAAAACAACTCAAATTTTAAGGCTGCAGAGTAATCAAGATATTCTAAGTGATGTATCAGGCGCTAGTCATTCATTGATCTGTTTTTATCCAAATGGCTTCATTTTAAATGGTGAGAATATTGCACCAAGCAGTGCCTCATTAAGTGATATTATGACTACAAACACAACAAAATATTATCAAGTATTTGATTATTCTGAACTAGATCATGTCAAGTTTTCCATAACTTTGAATAATATAATTGATGCGAAGTCTTTTTGCTTAGGTAAAGGTGGGGAGTTTAAACAATGCCAGTAAAGCATCTCAATAACCTCATTATGTATCGACATGAAAGAGGATTCACATTGATTGAAGTTTTGGTAACACTGGTTATTATATCAGTCAGCATTGTTGCTCTGGCTGTTCTGCAATTAAAAAATAATGCACGTGTTACTCAAACCTCTCAATCATATTTAGCTGAACAATTTATAAGTAGTTTATTTACTGAGATTTCAACCTCTAATTACAAATGGTACTCTGATCAAGTACTACATAGTGACTCCCCTTTTTTTAAAGCTGCTAATGACAGTTTTCCCTCTATAGAGTCTGCTTGTAATCCACAAACAAATAATAGCTCTGAATTAGCAACTGCATTTCTTAGCTGCTGGTCTTCACAAATTTCTAAAACAATGGATGTTGATGATACATTGCTACGGAAATATTATTTTATCTGTCAGAGTAATAATGGTGAAACTTGCACTAACTCGGGCTCTTTAGTACTCGCTCAAATGGCTTGGTATAGTAAAGAATGCGATACTTTATCTAATAGATCTTACACTAGTATAAATAGCTGTGTGAATGATTCAGCCGTTGGAATAAGGCTTTTTAAGGCAGCAATACAACCATGAAGACAAAAATAAAAAAACAATGTGGATTTTCACTAATAGAGCTAATGGTTTCCGTAACAATTGCTATGTTTTTGCTACTGATACTGAGCGATTTTTTTATCAGTATTTTTAAAAGCTCTAAGATATCAGAAGCGAAAATGAACAATGAGAAAGAAATTGAGTTTATTTTAGGTAAAATAAAAAATAGCTTAAAATGGACTGGCTATGTACCCTCAGAAACACTGGGGGATATGACTAAAGGTGAGCCACTACTCTCTGATATTGCTTTTGATGATCTTGAAACTATTTTTCCTGCGTTAAGCACAAATGATTGTAATTTTAGTGCTGGACAAACGACAGCCGTAAGTACAGATAATAAAATACTGTGTGTTCGAAACTATTTACCTCCTACATCAAATAGTAGTATTTACAACGATAAAAATAATGGTGGACCAGATTGGGGGGCAAACAGTAGTAAAGCAGAAATGCAAGGTATTTTAAGTTGTAGCGGGGCTTTCTATTTTTCATCTATTTATAATAGTTTTGAAAAAGAGGCAATGTTAATTACAAAGCTAAACACAGATCAAAATGGTCAATTAGTTTGTACCTCTTTTATCGAAAGTAATCCAAGCGATATCAAAAGCTATACTGCTGAATCAGAGATCTCCATTGATTCATTAAACTTTATCGATGCTAAAAACTCTGTTTCTATCAGTTTAACGGTGAGCTCTGGAAAAAACGTTTTAAAAGAAGATTGTAGCTACATAAACCCATTAAATACCATGGAAATGCTTTCTACAAATAGTAAAAAACTTTGCACGACAGTTAATAAAACATTTGGGTTAATGAAATGAGAAAACAACAACAAGGTAGTACATTATTTGTTGCATTAGTCATATTGGCTGTCTTATTAATATTCTGTTTAACAGCTATCAAAAGTCAATTATTAAGTTCAAATTATAACACTTCCGTTCAGCTCAACATACTCTCGGAGAATGCATCTGTCTCGGCTATTAATGAAGCATTTCAGGCGGCTTATAATAAAACAATAGAGATTACTGATAGTGATGACTGTTATAAAGGAGCAGTAACAGAAAATAAAGTTCTAGCCTGCCCTATAACACCTAAATATGCATTGCCAAGCCCTAGTACAGGGAGTAACAGTATCGTACGTAATGCTCGTCAGTATGGTTTAGGGTCTAACACTATTGGTTACCTATCAGAGCAGCCTAGATGGTACATCGTAGCAGGCTGTAATACACAAGGTTATAGTACATCAGGTATTAATAGCTGTGATACAAAAGGCGTTGGCGATTATTTAGTAAAAATGTTTTCTGTTGGTCCTAATCCTAGTACCGATGCTCAAGAAAGTGACTTTGGATATATATATACAGTAGAGTATTCTTATGTACGCAAATAAAATTCATAATAAATTGATTGTTAGCATGATCGTCTACTCTTTAGGGTATAGTTATATCTCTATGGCTGCTCAACCATCACAAACACCATTATCGATTAAGTCAACAGTACCAATGAACTTAATTATCACCATTGATGATACTTTGAATATGGGCTATACACACTCACCTGAGGGACAAGAAACGTGGGATCCCAATTATAATTTAGCTTCACCAGATTATAATGGACTATTTTATAACCCTGATTATGAATATAAAGTTCCACCCCGTTTTATTATGGATAATGGTGTTTTAAAAAGAACTAGTTACCCAGAGTTTAGTTTTTCTAATGCAACTGTTGATGGTTATTTATATACTGGAATTTTTAACCAAAGCCGAAGGGCAGATTATAGTGCTGTTGGTGCATGGAATTTAAATAAGGTGGTACCTCGTGGTTGGGATGAAACAGCCTACCAAACATGGACTTTAAATAACAGTACAACAAATAGCCACTATTATCGATGGAATCCAGATGCAGGTTGCGGCTCAGATCCTCGTTTATCAACGAATAAAAGTCTAATAGGAACCAAAAAACAGTGTTGGATTGATGGTGGTAGAATATCCTCTGCTAAAGAACAACAAAATTACTCAAATTGGTTAGCTTACTATGCCTCTAGAATGAATCGTGTTAAAACAATATTGGCTTTTGTAATGGCAGACTTAGATGAAGATGTTAGAGTAACTTGGCAATCAGTCCAAGGATGTTATTCAACACAATTTAATGCGAATGATGATAAAAATGGCTATACTAGGAGTAATGCCCAACCTTACCGCTGCTACGGTGTTAGCCAAACATTGGCTCCTTTTAAAGGAAAACATAAAGCCGATTTTTACACATTTCTACACGGTTTGATGAAACAAGATGGGGAGTATAACCCTCATAGAGCTGCCATGAAGCGTGTGAATGATTATGTTAAAATCAAAGGTGCCTGGAGCCCTTACCGCGAGGAAGTCGGAAATGCAAATAGCAAAGAATATGGATGTCGTCCTACAGTGCATCTTATTGCTACACATGGAAAGTTTGGCCAAGCAGAAGATAATATACTGTTCAGTAGTGCGCGCTCTAGCGTCAATCAAGACTTTAGTAAAGATGTTCGTTTTAAAGCAGGAATAACGTCTAAAATCGTTAATAAATCATACACACTTCCTGACGATAAAGTTTATACACCCAGACCACCATATAAAGACGATGTTCAAAAAGAAAAATATGCGAAAACACTTTCAGATTATGCATTTGAAGGTTGGGCAGTTGATGCAAGGCCAGATTTGCCTAATAATTTAGCACCTATCTATCGAGATGACTCTGGTAGCGACGACGAAAACTATTGGAATCCTAAAAATGATCCAGCCACATGGCAACATGTTAACACGTATGTATTAAGTGTGGGTGGGATTATGAAAAAATCAGCTGCATATAATCTAAACTGGGATCAAGGAACATATAATGGTTCTTATCAAGACTTATTAAAAGGCATATTAAGTTGGCCCGTAACTCCTGGTGCATATGGTTGGTGTGTTGCCTTTCGTGTTGGTGCTGACTATGGTGGGTGTGACAATATTAAAGGGATTATTGCCAATCTCGATGATTGGGGAACAGCACAAACGATTGTAGATGGTTGGCATGCTGCTTTGAATGGCAGAGGTCAAATATACAATGCTGAAGATATTTATAAATGGGACAATAACTTATTAATATGGGATAAAATACGTAATGACATCATGATGTCAGGAGCTTTACAAAGTGAGACAACGACTATCACTGTATCAAGTGATAGTTCTATTGCAGATAGTAAAGCTTATTACTACGAAACAAAATTCGACTCGCTTCGTTGGATAGGTATGATTACCCAATACCAATATGATAACGATGGAAATAAAATAAATGGCATCGGTTTCCACGAAAAACTTAAGTCAAGCACTACCTCACAAGGCTCTGACCGAGTTATATATATCAATACAGGGTTTGACTCTATTCAAGGAAAAATGGTTGAGTTTACCACCGCCAACTACAATCGACTCTCTAAACAACAAAAAGAAGACTTACAGCGCTCCCTTGACATACCAAATGCCCCCACGGGAGAAGCACTAGGTAAGCTACGTTTAGAGTGGCTAAGGGGCAGCTCTAAAAATGAAGGTACGTTATTTAGAGAACGTTATAAAGGCTACTTATTGGGAGACATTGTAAACAATACACCAATGGCTATAAAACCACCTCAAGGTAATTCTTACTACATGAATAGTCGTGGTCAGAACTACTCTCAGTTCAAAGAGGCACAAAGACAAAGACCTACTTATGTTTATATAGGCGCTAATGATGGAATGTTGCATGCTTTTGATCAGCAAGGCAACGAAAAATGGGCTTTTATCCCCGCGGGGATAACAGGTAAGCTTAACTTACTATCAGATAAAGATTACAGCGCCACTAACAAGCAGACAACTAGCAACTCATCTAAACATAGATTTTTTGTTGATGGTCCATTAGTAACGGACGATGTTTACTTTAATAATGCATGGCACACAGTTTTGGTTGGTACATTAGGACGTGGGGGGCAAGGCCTTTTTGCATTAGACGTCACAAATCCACAACAACCTCAGCTCCTATGGGAGTATGGTGATTTTAATAGTGATACAGCAACAAAACTATTCTCTAATAGTAAGATTCCAGGCTATATCCTTTCTGCACCTATCATAGGCCCTTTATACAATGGAGATACTGTAACTGACTATGTTGTTTTTGGTAATGGATATGGCCCAACCTCAACAACCGAGAATAATGAGCCTGTCTATACAAAGGGCAGTACTATTGCGATAGAAATAGCAACAGGCAAACTAACAAGTGCTATAAATCCTGTAGCATCACCTAATAGTGAAGATTTAGGCTTCTCAGGTGCTGTGGGGATGAAAAGTAATAATACAGATTATAGCCACTTTGGAATAGAAAGAAATACCTTATATGCGGGTAATCTTATAGGAGAGCTTTATATCTCCAATCCATTATATTCTGTTTCGACAAGCGCACCAAAAGGAAATAAGTTATTAACTAATATCCCAGGAACGAGAGAAATAGATGGAGTTAAATACGTTCAACCTATCACTGCATCACCAGAGCTTGCAAGAGTAAGCTTAATGAGACGGACTACGGATATTCTACTCTTTGGAACAGGTAAATATTTCGAGCAGCAAGATTCTGTGAGTGCTTTAACAGCTAGAAATAGTATTTACGGTATAGTTGTTAAAGGTAATAATGAAATCAATGAAAATACTACGATTGACCAACTTCAAGTAAGAACACTTACAGATAAAATATACGTAACAAAAAACAATGTTTCCTATACCGTCAGAGAAATTAGTGGTGGCGCTATCACAACTACGGATAAAGGCTTCTATATTGATTTACCCGTTGGCGAGCTAGTTGTAGACCAACCTTACTACATGGGAAGTGTTGTATTTTTTACCATAATGGTAATGGATTCCTCAGATCCCTGCAAACCAGTTCCTAAATATTGGTTGATGGCTTTAGATCCGTCAACAGGTAAGGCTCCAAACTTTCCTGTATTCGACTTAAATGGAACAGGTAGCAGTGTCGATAATCCAATTATTAGTGGTATCTTATTAGATAGTAAAAGTATTCTACAAGGTGGTCATTATCCGATGGCAGTAAATAATGAAGGAAAAATCCCACTAATGATCAATAATCCTGATCGAATACGGATTAATCGAGTTATCTTCCAAGGCGATAGTATATTTAAAAACTAAGGTTTTTCTATGAAACAAAAAGGGTTTACATTAATTGAAATACTGATTACTTTAGTCATATTGGCTATATTAGCCAGTATTGCTATAACAAGCTATCAAAGTTATATATTACGCTCACATCGTACTGATGCAATGAAGCTATTATTAGATACTGCAGGAACCCAAGAGAGTTATTATTCTTTCAAATACAAATACACAGATTCATTAGGCGAATTAGGCTTACGTTCTAATAAATCCGATTATGGATATTATCAATTAAGTATTCAATTAGCTAATAACGGGAAAAGCTATATTCTTACTGCAACACCTGTTGGCTCTCAAGTGACAGACTCTTGTGGTAGTTTCCAGCTTTACAGTGATGGAACAAGGCAAGCATCTAAAGAAGGATGTTGGAAATGATATTCTAAACAATGCCTAGAGGCTATTTAACTAACCTATCGTAGCCTGAGACATATAGATTATATTTAAGTTTACGATTAAATCGTTACTCATCATAACCTGTGCGATCTTTTTAATCGCCTGTGAGAAAAAAAACGATACGCTCAAAGCGTTCACACCACCACCTCCTTATACCTGTGCCTTAGAAAAAGACCATAACCCGCTCCTAGACCCCGAAGCCGATAAGTATTTTAAAGAAGCGGTAGCACTCGAAAAAGCGAATGCTTGGGGAGAATGACCTAAAATAGTTCAGCTCTATGAAAAGGCCATTGAAAAAAATCACTGGAAAGCCATGTATAATTTGGCAGGCCATTACAAAACTGGTGAATATGAGCGTAATGATGAAGTCGATCATCCAACCGCAGTAAAAAAAGATATAGATAAAATGGTTGCTTTACATTATCAAATGGTTAAGCTTGAAGTCCCGCTGGGTTATTACACCTTTGCCATGGACATCAACAACGGTTACGTGCGTGATGCCAATGCAGCCTTATACTTTGGTAAAGCCGTTGAGCTAGGTTATCCATTAGCCTTGACCAGTAGGGGCAATTACTATGCCTTTAGCTTACCCCGTGGAGAACAACGCTATGATATCGCTGAACAATATTTTAAATGTGCGGGTAAACAAGACAATACTAAGGCATTGATTGAAGTAGCACAGTTTTATAAAATAGCTAAAGGAAATAAAGCTTTGGCCGCCTATTACTATCAAAAAGCCGCATCACTGGGTAGCATAGATGGAATGATGGTACTAACAAATATGTTTTTAGAAAATCCAGCCCCTATTTTTAATTTAGGCTATATTCCTGCCCCAGAGCAAGCTGCTTTTTATGTAGGACTCGATAGACAATTGGATGCAAACAAAGGGATAACATTTCCTAACTTAATGAAAGACCACCCCTTGCCCCGTCGCTACGATGCGGATAACCCCGATGTTAGGCCAGAATAAAGCTGGTAATAATTTATAATGGGGGTACATAAGAGGGTACAAAAAACATTAATCAATAAAAAAGCCTAGTTAAATCAATTAACTAGGCTTTATATATGGTGCTCGGAGGCGGAATCGAACCGTCGACACGAGGATTTTCAATCCTCTGCTCTACCGACTGAGCTATCCGAGCGTTGTGGGTGGCTATTAAACTGTTTTTAGCACCTAATGTCAAGCGTCAGATTAAAAAATAATTATTTAACCTTTAGTTGGAACGTATCCTTGTGCTTTTTCATAATCTGCGCCCATGAAGAATTTATCCATTTGCTCTTGTAAAAACTTGCGGTGTTCTGCATTCATCATATTTAAGTGCTTTTCATTAATAAGCATAGTTTGCTCTTTAATCCACTCGTCCCATGCTTTTTTGGATATATGGTCGTAAATATCTTGCCCTTTAGCACCAGGGTAAGGGGGGGTATTTAACCCTTCTAGCTCTTGTTTATATTTACGGCAAAAAACCATGCGAGACATAGCGTACTCCTATTTTCTAAATTACTTTTGTTAATAGCTTTTTTACTGGGGCTGCAAGACCTAAACGTTGTGGTTCTATTAAGTTATACCAGATTTTTTTGCTTTCGGCTATCTCATTTATTGCTGGTATTACTTCAATAAGATAAGGTTCTATTGTTAACTGAAAATGACTAAAGGTATGTATTAATTTTTCTAAAGGCTTTAGTTTAATCATTTGCAAGCCTTGTTGCTGTGCATATTTTTCAATCTCATCATAGCTCCCTAATTCAGGTAAACTCCATAGCCCAGCCCAAAGCCCTATATTAGGACGCTGATAAAGCAGTACGCTATTTTGACACTTAAATAGAGGCATGACCGTTTGCTTTTTAGGTAATTCTTTTTTGGGCTTAGGATGAGGATAGTCTGTAATACTAGCGTATTTTCTTGCTTGGCAATCGGTTTGTACAGGACAAATAAGGCAAACTGGTTTACTTCGTGTGCAAACAGTAGCACCTATATCCATCATGGCTTGTGTGTAATGATTAACACGCTCATAAGGCGTCAAATCTTCTGCTAGCTGCCATAGTTTATTGGAAACTTTAGCATCCCCGGGGTAACCCTCTATAGCGAAATAGCGACATAAAACACGCTTTACATTACCATCTAAGATAGCTGCTCGTTGGTTCATGCTCAGGCTTAATATAGCTCCTGCTGTTGAGCGGCCAACACCCGGAAGTTTAATTAAGGCTTCTAGTGTATTAGGAAAATTTCCTTGATATTCATGCTGGATGATTTGTGCTGTTTTTTGTAGATTACGCGCTCGGGTGTAATAACCAAGGCCAGTCCATAGGTGTAGGACTTCATCTTGAGGGGCCTCAGCCAATGATTTAATTGTTGGCAGAGCTTCCATAAAACGTGAAAAGTAGTTGATAACAGTTGAAACTTGGGTTTGCTGTAACATAATTTCAGAAACCCAAACTTTATAAGGAGTTATGTCCTGTTGCCAAGGAAGATGCTTACGTCCATGTTGTTCATACCACGCAAGCACCTTTTGGGCAAAAGACTTTTCAGTCACTATTTAAGAATACCTTTTAAAAGCCCTTTCACATTAGGTGCTTTATCGCCTAATTTTTCTTCGAGCTTTTCGTTTAGTTTTTCTTTTTGTTTTTCAAGTTGTTTATTAATTTCTTCTTTGGCTTTAGCTTTACCTACATCTAATGCCATTTGACCTATCGCAGAAGAGTCTATACCACACAAATTACCACCTGCAAGTACAGAACCTTTACAAATCAATGGAAAATCAATACCCGCAACATCTTTATTTACTTTACATGCAGCATCACCACCTACCTCTTGCTCACCGGTTAACGCTAGACCTATTTTATAGTCTACCATCATGGTTTGTAAGTTAAAGGTTCCTTTTCCTTTTGCATCAAAACCAGCAACAGCAATGGTTAGATCTTGGTTGCTTGCTATACCATTGGTAAAGTTAAGTGATCCTTTTAATTGCTTAAACTTAGTTTCTGTACGATTAAACTGCGAAGTTAGTGTTTGTTTTCTAACCAGTGCCACAGCTTTACATACTTGATACTCAAAGTTTTCACCCACTAGTGCACCGTCATTAACAAAAAAGCTAGCCGTACCATTTAAGTTTTTAATTAAACTGGCTTCACTTAGCCCTGCTGTATGTAAATTACCATTTAAATTAAAGATACCACGAATAGGGACATCTTTAATTTCTTGGCTGGCCAATAATTTCTCAATCATTAAATTGCTTACAGTTGGCTGTAAAGTTATTTGTGGTGTATTAGTGCTTGCATTAAGAGATGCTTTTACGTTAATAGCCCCATTAAATAATTTACCACCTGCATTTTGTAGATTGATCACTCCATTTTTAGCCGTGAGCTTCACGTTAAAACTTTGCCAAGGTAGTTTTTTTACAGTGAGTTGGTCCATGCTAAAGTCAGCATCAACATTTAAACTTTGTAAACTTTTAGGATCAAATAAAGGATCTGTACTCCATGCCGGCTGGTTAACCGTTACTGTTTTACCCTGCCCAGTCGTTGTGGTCGTTGTTTTTGTGTCCTGTTTAGACGCTACCACGGGGGGTAAATAATTATCTACGTTAATAGTATCACCCCTTAACTGAACTTTAATCGCTTGTTTTGCTAAATCTGTAACTGCAACACTTCCAGTAAAGTTTGTTGAATCAAGCTTGATTTTTAAGTCATTTAAAGCAACTGCTTTGGTTGAACCTGATAAGTTTGTGGAAAATCCAACCTGAGTTAATGCTTTGCTGTCAGCCATAGTAGGTAGGCTAATACCAATGTCCGCTAACACTGTACGCAAGTTAAAAGTATCTGCTGTTAACGCACCTTTTACCGCTGGATTATTACCCGTAATATCTGTTGCATTAATATTACCACTTAGCTTTAGATCATCTAACGTTAAACGTAGCTTATTCCACGCCGCCGTATTCGCTTTAAGATCTGCTAACAAGTCACCTCTAGCTGTAAATTTAGCTGTTTTACCATTAAACATATCACCTGAGATGTTGCTACTTAGATTAAGGTCTTTAGCCTCATAACGTTGAGCATCAAGGTCGTAAGCCACAGTAGTTTCTAAATTAATAGTAGTAGATAATTTAGGCTGGGCACTATTAAAATTAGCTCCTAATTTAATAATAATAGGTTGTCCAATAACAATTGGCCCTGTTGATAAATGCACATTGTTGACTTGATAATCTTGACCTGCGGGTACGTCTTTATAAATAATTTTAGTTTCGTTAACTGTCACACTATTAACATTTAAATTAATACTGCTCGTACCTTTAGTTTCAGCCTCTTTTTTCTTTTCTTCAGGCTTATCAGATGTAGATTGGGTATTTTCAGCTGTTGCTGTTTCGCCTACTTTATCCCAATTTGTCTTGCCTTTAGCATCCTTTTCTAAATCAATAGTGAGGCCATTGATATTAACATCATTCATTTGAATTTCGCCTTTAAATAAAGGCATTAATTTCACAGATAAGTCTAACTCTTTGATTTTAGCAAAGGGCTTATCTGGTGTATCGACACTGGCCGCACTCGTGTTTTGAATAGAGATCCCTAACCAAGGATAGAATGTCCAGTTTATGTCACCATCAATATTTAACTCTATATTGGCTTGCTCTTTAACGAGCGTTTCAATTTGAGTCTTATAGTTATTTGGATTAAAAAAGAGAACTAAACAAGCGAACAACGCCAATATTAACAGGACAATCCCTATAATAAAGTAACAGATATATTTTATTGCTTTCATAATTTTTTCCATTTCAAAGCGGTTTGCTATACAGTATAGTATGTTAACCTTATTATTCTATATTTTTTAGTCTAATTGCGTATTTATTTTAACATTTCGTTATAATAAATATTTATACGACTGGTTGGAGCAACAATGGTTGAGCGTAGCATAACTGTTACACGTAATACAAATGAAACAAAAATAACAGCCTCCATCAATCTAGATGGTACGGGTAAAGCTAAATTTAATACGGGCATCCCTTTTCTTGAGCATATGCTTGATCAGATAGCACGCCATGGTTTAATTGATCTTGATATTACGTGTATTGGAGATACTCATATTGATGATCACCACAGCGTTGAGGACATTGGTATTACGCTAGGTGAAGCACTCAATAAAGTAATTGGTGATAAAAAAGGTATTCGTCGTTACGGTCATGCTTATGTTCCTTTAGACGAGGCTTTATCACGTGTTGTTATCGATTTTTCTGGCCGTCCCGGTTTACAAATGCATATTCCTTTTACTAAAGATACTGTCGGCAAATTCGACGTTGAGCTATTTGGGGAGTTTTTCCAAGGCTTTGTGAATCATGCAAAAGTGACATTACATATCGACAATTTACGTGGCGCGAACGTTCACCACCAAATAGAAACCGTTTTCAAAGCCTTTGGCCGTGCTTTACGTATGGCGATTGAGCAAGATCCTAGAATGGCAGAACAAGTACCATCTACCAAAGGATGCTTATAATGCAAACAGTTGCCGTTATTGATTATGGTATGGGTAATCTACATTCCGTAGCAAAAGCTTTAGAACAAGTCGGTGCAGGTCACGTTTTAATTACTAGCGATACAGATCTCATAAGAGATGCCGATCGCGTTGTTTTTCCGGGCGTAGGGGCAATACGTGACTGCATGTCAGAAATACGCCGACTGGGATTTGATACATTAGTCAAAGAAATTAGCGGTACCCGCCCTTTTCTTGGTATCTGTGTTGGCATGCAAGCCTTATTTGATAGCAGTGAAGAAAATGGTGGTGTTGACGGTATTGGACTTTTCTCAGGTGATGTAAAATTTTTCGGTAAGAACCTACATGAGACGGATGGTGAACGTTTAAAAGTTCCGCATATGGGTTGGAATGAAGTTAAACAAAACCTACCTCATCCGCTATGGCATAATATTCCAGACAATGGTCGCTTTTATTTTGTACACAGCTATTACGCCCAAACTACTAACCAGCAACAGCTGGTTGGATCAGGACATTATGGTGTTGATTTTTCAGCAGCTGTCGCAAAAGACTCTTGCTTTGCTGTACAATTTCATCCAGAAAAAAGCCATACCAATGGACTACAATTATTACAGAACTTCGTTACTTGGGATGGTCGTTGGTAGGCTGACTACCACACTCCTGATAAATAAATTACTTAAAGGTGAATTATGCTAGTTATCCCTGCAATCGATTTAAAAGATGGTGCCTGTGTTAGATTACGCCAAGGTAAAATGACTGATGTTACTGTATTCTCTGACGACCCTGTTGCCGTAGCAGCCAAATGGGTGGAAGCTGGTTGTAAAAGATTACACCTCGTAGACTTAAACGGAGCCTTTGAGGGAAAACCTGTTAGTGCACCCATTGTACAGGCGATTGCCCATAAATTCCCTGACTTACCTATTCAAGTCGGCGGTGGTATACGCTCATTAGAAACTATTGATGAGTACTTAATGACAGGGGTTAACTATGTCATTATTGGTACTAAAGCAGTTAAAGACCCTAACTTCATTAAAGAAGCTTGCAATAATTTCCCCGATAAAATCATTGTGGGAATTGATGCAGTAGAAGGTATGGTTGCCACAGATGGCTGGGCAGAAATTAGCTCTCATCGTGTTGAAGATATCGCTAAGCGCTTTGAAGATTTTGGAGTTTCTTCCATCATTTATACAGATATTAGTCGCGATGGCATGCTACAAGGCTGCAATATAGAGCACACTTCAGCACTGGCAGCAGCCACATCGATCCCTATCATTGCATCTGGTGGAATCCATACCCTTGACGATGTCCAAGCACTACTGGATGCTAATCAACCTAATATCAAAGGGGTGATCACAGGCCGTGCACTTTACGAAGACACCCTAGATTTAGCAGCAGCCCAAGCATTGTGTGATAAGTACAAAGCAAAATAATCTGGAGTTAACATGGCACTGGCAAAACGTATTATTCCTTGTTTAGACGTCGATAATGGTCGCGTTGTAAAAGGCGTTAAATTTGAAAATATTCGTGATGCAGGCGATCCTGTCGAAATTGCTCGTCGCTACAACGAGCAAGGTGCCGATGAAATTACTTTTTTAGATATTACCGCTTCGGTAGATAACCGTAATACTACTCTCCACACAGTAGAGAGAATGGCCAGTGAGGTATTTATTCCGCTCACAGTTGGAGGTGGTGTTAGAAACCTTGAAGATATACGCAATCTACTCAATGCTGGTGCTGATAAAGTCTCAATAAACACAGCAGCTGTTTTTCATCCTGAGTTTGTCCAAGAGGCTGCAGAGCGTTTTGGTTCACAGTGCATTGTAGTAGCCATTGATGCAAAAAAAGTTTCTGCTGCAGGAGAACTTGACCGTTGGGAAATATTTACCCACGGAGGCCGTAAGCCAACAGGACTTGATGCTATTGTTTGGGCAAAAAAGATGGAAGATTTAGGTGCTGGCGAAATACTGCTCACTAGTATGGATCAAGATGGCATGAAAAATGGGTTTGATCTAGGCGTTACACGTGCAATTAGTGAAGCCATTACACTCCCCGTCATTGCATCAGGTGGTGTCGGCAACTTACAACACTTAGCGGATGGAATCATTCATGGTAGGGCTGATGCAGTACTTGCAGCCAGCATTTTTCATTTTGCTGAATTCACTGTTCCAGAAGCAAAAGCATTTATGGCTGAACAAGGCATTATCGTACGCTAAAGGTTATTCATGACTAATGCTATTATCAGAACAATAGCACCACAAGATTATGAGCAATGGCTAACGCTCTATACAGGCTATATCAAATCTTGTGGTAGAAAGACTATCGATTATAATAGTATTACTACTCTTTGGAATTGGATAAGACAAGAAAAAATCTTTTGCTCTGTTGCCATCGTTGATGATGAGTTTGTTGGCTTAACGCATACGCAAGAACTTTACTCACCACTCAACGGCAGGCTAACAGGCTATTTAGAGGATTTTTTTGTTACTGAAGCTTATCGTGGCACAGGGATAGCTCCGCAACTGATAGATAACTTAAAACAACTGGGCAAAGAAAAAGGCTGGCTATTCATTCGTTGGAAAACAAAAGAAACTAATCTGAGAGCCCAAGCTTTTCACAATAAAATAGCCAAAAAAACCCCATGGATCACCTACCAGATTAATCTTGAATAGCAAATGGCAATAATATAATTACCGAACAGCCCTATTTTGCGTTAAAATTACCCTCAATTAAGACAACATTGATTAGAATAGTGAAACATTCTAATCGAATATTTTTATCTAACAGCCTATATTAATTCGGAGCACTCTAATGAGTTATAGCAATATCCCAGCAGGAAAAGACGTTCCTAATGACATCTATGTAGCTATTGAAATCCCAGCTAATCACACACCTATCAAGTACGAAATCGATAAAGATTCTGACACTTTATTTGTGGATCGTTTCTTAGCAACTCCCATGTTCTACCCTGCTAACTACGGTTATATTCCCAATACACTAGCAGACGATGGAGATCCATTAGATGTATTAGTTGTAACGCCTTACCCAGTTGCTGCTGGCTCTGTTATTCGTGCACGTCCTATTGGTGTGTTGCAAATGACTGATGAAGCTGGTGGTGATGCTAAATTAGTTGCTGTGCCTCATGAAAAATTAACACCTCTTTATAATGATGTAAAAGAATACACTGATTTACCAAAACTCCTTCTTGATCAAATTAAGCACTTCTTTGAACACTACAAAGATTTAGAAAAAGGTAAATGGGTTAAAGTAGAAGGCTGGGAAGATTCTAACGCAGCTAAAGAAGAAATTAAAAAAGCAGTTGCTAACTATAAAAAATAATAAAACAAAAGGGCTAGTGTTTTGCTAGCCTTTTATTAAAATCAACACAATATTCATCACAAATCCATAAAAATCTGTCTTTTATTAAATATAATCTAATTATTAGTAGTATAATTATAAAAGTGCAGTGAATATCACATAATATACCGTTTACTTTTTAATAAATCTTATTAGTTAAATGGAATTTAAATTAAATCACGAGCTTTTAGTCAAAAGGTAAATCCACTTTCGCTTCCATAGCCATATTTATCAACTGTTGATTTACCCGCATTTATATTTGATATTATAGGTTGTAGCGTATGTTTAGCAAAATATTAATTGGTTTTTTAGGGATTACCCCTATTTTTAGTTATGGCATGACTTGTACAGAAAATACTACAAGTTATACGTGTTCAAGTAATAAAAATCCTGAAACCGTTGATCTTAATAATTTAGACAAGGGTTATTACATACCTGCTACCAATAATACCGTCACGGTCAATTTGAATGATTCAAACATCACATTAAATAACTACAATAACAGTGTTGTCAATGTATGGGCTGGCAACAATAATGGAACTCAAACACTTAATGCCACTGGCAATAACATTATTAATTTGAGCGGTGATAAAGCAGGTAAAGGTATTATCTTTCAGTCTAATGGCAATGGCCACTATAATCTCCACGATAATTTAAATATCACTATCGATACACCCAATGGAACAGGGGCTGACGCTATCCATCTTTACACAACCAATACTTGGGTTAATTTTGATGCAACGGGCTCAATTAAAACGAATGGAGGTACAGGTATTGATATAACTGGAGGAGGTATAGTAGACACTAATATCAATAGTGCCTCACTAGATATTACCACTAATGCTAATAATGTTACCAATAACTTACATCATGGCATAAGCGTTATTAACTATGGCAATGCTGCAAATGTAAAATTAGGCAATAGCGGCTATAATCAAATAGATGTTGATGTTCAATCAGGTTTGGGATCAGCCCTTGCTATCACCTCTGGTGGCAATAATGGCCAAGCCACTATTGGCTCTTACAACAATAGTGCAACAGGTTCCGTTAAACTATCAGGTGGTTACGGTGACTCTTCTGTCTATAACTCAGCAGGGCTTTACTTTTCAACTAACAATAATGCCAATGCTTCTTATACCGTAAATATTGGTAACAATGTTACTATCGATTCGGGTAATGACACAGCGATTAAAGTTGATACTGGGAATCAAGTAACCATTAATAACCAAGGACAAATAACAGGTTATGTTACCTCAACAGGAAAAGCACAACTTGTATTAAATAATGAAGCTGGTAGCCTCTGGAATATGCGAAATTTTGGCGCTGATGGTACTACAAAAAACACCATAACTAACGAGTTTAGTGGCGGTACATTTAGTAATGCAGGCACCATCAAATTTGCTGACGAAAACTTCGATGGCACAGCCACCAATGCTATATTCAATGTAGCCACCCTCAACAACTCAGGCATTATTGATTTAACAGGTAAAAACTCTACCGGAGCCAATAACCTTGTTGGTGATACATTTACTATCAATGGTAACTATGTTTCAGATGGGGGTAGCATCTACCTAAACACACTATTAGATGATGCCTCCAGCAACGGTGGTCAAGGAACCAGTGATCTTATCATCGTCAATGGCAATGTGACCACAAGCAGTGGAGCAACAAATCTTTATATCACACCAACTGCCAGTACAGCGAATTTAGGACAACTCACCACAGGAAATGGCATCAAAGTAGTTGAAGTACAAGGAACCTCCTCTAGTGATGCATTCCAACTAGGCCGCCCAGTGGTCGCAGGTGCTTATGAGTATACTCTTGGTCAAGGTCAAAGCGATGACAGCTGGTATCTATCAAGCTACTACAAAGGCAACGCTGGTGGAAATGGTATCATCCAATACAACCCAGCCATAGGTGCTTACCTAGCGAATCAAACAGCCGCTGTCCAAATGTTCCAACAAACCCTCTTTGATCGACTCATCTCCTCCTCAGATGGCAAAAACAACGATGCATCCAAAAGCCTCTTCTGGATGAGAACCAAAATGACCCACGGAAGCTACGACAGCGTTCATGGGCAACTCAACAACCGCAACCGTAGCTACAGCCTCCAAATGGGAGGAGACCTAAACGTCTGGGCTCTTGACAATGGTGGCTACTTCCACCTCGGCATGATGGCAGGCTATGGTGATGCCAAAAATACCAACAAATCAGACAGTACTGGCACCAAAACAGATGGCAAAGTTAAAGGCTATACCACCGGTGTTTATGGCACCTACTTCGCAAACCAAGACACCAACCTAGGCTTATACGTAGACCTCTGGAGCCAAATGGGCTGGTATCGTAATGAAATCTCAGGTGAAGCCCAACAAGGCACAAAAAAATACAACAGCACCGTATGGAGCAACTCCGTTGAACTTGGCTATGGCATACCACTTACCGAGAGTGGCGACTACCAATGGCTAGCAACACCACAAGCACAATTTACCTACAACCACTACGATGCAGACAACCAACACGACAAAAACAACCTCAGCATCACCAACAACAACGCCAGTGGGCTAGACACACGCCTAGGTGTACGCTTCCATGCTCGTGGTATACAAAAAGACCTGATAGAACCCTTCATAGAAGTTAACTGGCTAGACACTACGGCTAAGAACGAGCTTGACTTCAATGGAAAATCCTACAAAGATGGTTTTGCTAAAGATCGCTTAGAAGCCAAAATAGGACTACAGGGCAACATTAACAAACAATGGAGTGTATCAGCTCAAATGGGGGGTCAATGGGGTAATAACAGCTTTAGTAACTATCAAGGGCAGTTGAATGTTAACTATAAGTTTTAATGTCTAATGACCATTAAAGGCTAGCACTTCATTTAAGGTAGCTAGCTTTTTTATCATTTAAGCCGGCTTAAACTATTTGGGTATATTTTTCTTCTTTATGACCTCAACAGCATATATCTCATCAAACAAGACTACCCACATAAACAACAATTGTATCATCGATTGTAACGAGTACTTTATTTCTTTTACTTTGATAAATTTATTGCTGAATAGCGCTTTAGAATATTATACAGTCAAATGCTATAGTCATTAGTTATAAAAAATTAGAATAGCAACCGTCTGCCTAACACAAACCTCGTCTGTAAAAATATTTGTTTAATATCAATAAATTTACTTTTTTCTACAAAAAAATAACCTTAGTTAATTAGACTTATTATTTAAATAACTAATATCGCGTATAGTAGCAGGGTGTATAACTAAAATTTGATTCATTATTCTAGGATCATCATGAAAGAAAATAACTGTGTTAGCTTAGTCGTTAATGGTAAACAATTAAAAGCCGATGAAGGATGCTCTATTTTAGAGGCCGTCATGAAGTCGGGTGAAACGGTCACAGACAATATTGGCTGTTCTGGCCAAGGCGTTTGTGGCTCTTGTCGGGTTTTAGTAAGACGACAAGATGAAAAAAAAATAATCTCTACTTTGGCCTGTGAAACAAAAGTTGAAGAAGGTCTACAAGTCAGCTTCTTAGACCACCTTCCAGTTAATCATCGTCAGCATGTTTATAAAACAAATGACTGGGAAGGTAAAAGTTGGAATATCCTCCAACGTATCAATGAAGTATTTCCTGAAGCAAAACACTGCAGACATTGCGGCGGATGTGATAATGCTTGCCCTAAACACCTTGAAGTACAAAAAGGCGTCAATATGGCTGCTGAGGGTGATTTAAATGCAGCAGCTATTTTTAATGAATGCATTATGTGTAATCTTTGTACCATTGCTTGCCCTGAAATGATTTCACCAAATCACTTAGGTACTTATGTTAGACGCCTAACAACAGCCATGACATTGCGTCCAAGCGACCTACTACGCCGCTTACATCAGATTGACTCTGGTGAAATGACCATTGATCTTGATGCAGAAATTAAGTAGGAGGAATTATGGCTGGTATAGCGTACGAACAAGCATTAGCAAATTTAAGAAAATCTGATTATGCTTCTCCCCCAGAGCTTACAGATAAACAATCACTACTCAAAAAATATCATCCTGACTATCAAGAAGGCAGCACACAAAAACTAGTAGTTGGTGCAAATAAAGGTGATGCATGCCCAACAACTTTAGCAAAACTTTTACAAAGTAATGCCCCCATTACCGATGCCGACTTAGCGGGTGCTTTAGTCATCAACACCGAAGTATTAGTGGTTGGGGCTGGTGGGGCAGGCTGCGCTGCCGCATTAGAAGTTTCAGCCGCAGGGCGTAAAGTCATTTTAGCTACAAAACTTAGAATTGGTGACAGTAACACGGTCATGGCGGAAGGAGGCATTCAAGCCGCCGTAGGTGAAGATGATAGCCCGCAAACCCACTATACAGACACATTAAAAGCAGGCCATTTATGTGCTGATAAAAAGCTGGTTGCACAACTTGCTATCTCAGCACCAAAAACTATTCGTTGGCTAATTGAGCAAGGCATGAGCTTTGATCGAGAAGATACATCATCCCTTTCTAGCAAATTACTAAGAAAAAAACCGGGGGGAGCAACACGCGCACGTATTTTGTCTTTTAAAGACTATACAGGTGTTGAAATGATGCGTGTACTACGCGAAGCTGTTGAGCTCGACGAACGCATTATTGTATGGAATCGTTGCCCACTCGTTGAACTACTTTCTGATGAAGATGGTAACTGTGTAGGTGGCGTTGTTTATGATTTAAGCACCCACCGCTTTATGTTAGTACGAGCCAGTAAAGTTATTTTGGCCACAGGAGGTACAGGACGCTTACATCTTAATAACTTCCCAACTTCTAATCACTATGGCGCCACGGCTGACGGTATGGTTTTAGCTTACCGTATTGGTGCTAAACTACGTGAAATAGACTCATACCAATACCATCCAACGGGTGTCGCTTGGCCATCATTCCGTTTAGGTGGTCTTATTTCTGAAGCTGCACGCTCCGCAGGTGCTTACTTGGTCAATGGTGAAGGTAAGCGCTTTATTGATGAACTCCTACCTAGAGATATTGTTTCCTCTGCCATATTAAGAGAATGTGCGGAAGGCCGTGGTGTTGAGAGAGAAGGAAAGGTTGGCGTATTCTTAGATGTACCGGATTTAGAACGTCGTAATCCGGGTATTTTAAAAGATCGTTTAGTCAGCCTTAGTCATTTAGGTAAACAATGTGATATCGATTTAACTAAAGAACCTGTCATGGTACGTCCTACATTGCATTATCAAAATGGTGGCGTAGTGATTGATGAAAATGGTATGACGACTGTTCCTAACCTTTATTGCGTTGGGGAAATGAGCGGTGGTATCCATGGTCGTAACCGTATGATGGGTAACGCCTTACAAGAAATTATTACCTTTGGGCGTCGTGCAGGTGAACATGCTGCATTAACAGCTAACCAATACCCTGCACCTAAAGTAGGACTTTTCCATCTTTACAACTGGCAACGTGAGTTGATCTTATCTAATGTACCTACGGATGTTTACGGGCCGATTTTATTTCCTGAATATGGCAACTTTGATTTTCATAAAGAAATCAGCTTAAGAACTCGCACTAAACACTCAGTAAAAAGTAACAACGATAGCCACTAGGATAAGATTATGACATTTGAACCTGTATTATTAACTGCCAAAACACGTATTGGTGCAGATCTTAATCAATGGCTAAGCGAACATGGTGGACTTGGCCTAAAAAACGCATTAAAAGATCCAGATAGTATTATTAATATAATTGAAAATTCTGATTTACGTGGTATGGGCGGTGCTGGCTTCCCAACTTATAGAAAATGGAAAGCGGTTGCTGACCAAATCAACGAGGAAAAATACATTCTTTGTAATGGGAATGAAGATGAGCCTGGAACTTTTAAAGACCGTTATCTATTAAAAGAAACACCTCATCAAATTATTGAAGGTGCATTAATTGCTGCCATAGCAACTAACGCTAATCATGTTTATCTTTATATCAATCCACACCAAGCAGATGCTATTGAGTCGATGTCTAAAGCCGTTGAACAATGGATAAAGAACCCATTGTTTACAGAAATAGAAAGCTACTTAAAAAGACCTCTTGAGTTAAAAATTGTCAAAAGCTCTGGACGTTATATTGGAGGAGAAGAAACGGCGGTTATTTCTACTGTAGAAGGCGGTTTCCCTTTCCCACGCCAAAAACCTCCTTATCCATTTGAGAGCGGTGTTCATGGTATGCCTACATTGATTAATAATGTAGAAACCTTTGCAACGGTCACTCATATTCTAAAAAATGGTGCAAAATGGTATAACGAGCTTGGTATTGGCAATGCATCAGGAACCAAGCTATTCTCCCTGTCAGGTGATGTATTAAAACCTGGTCTTTATGAGTTACCAATGGGTACAACCTTACGTGAGTTGGTTTTTAATTATGGCGGCGGTATGCTAAGCTCATCTCCTTTTAAAGCCGTTTTCACTGGGGGGCCTTCGAATACACTCCTTACCAATGAAGACTTAGATGTCTGCATGGACTTTGACTCATTAAAAGCCAAAGGATCTAGCCTTGGTACAGGAGCAATGATTGTTATCTCTGAAGGAACGAGCATTGTACGTAAAGTAGCGGAGTATGTTGACTTCTTTGCTGCTGGCTCTTGTGGCCAATGTACTTCTTGTAAGACAGGAACCTATCAGCTATCTCGTTTATTACGCCGCATTGATACAGGCTCTGGACTTCAAACAGACTTACATGCATTAGAAAGTCTTTGTACTTTGCTACCTAGAAGTGGTCGCTGTGCGTTAATTGATGGTGCGGCAACTGTTGTAAGTAGTTCATTACAACAATTTAAAGAGGAATACCAAGGCCAACTTATTGACTAATATTTTTATCGGTCATAAAAAAAGGGTCAATTAATATTGACCCTTTTTACTAGTTATGGCAATTAAGCAATAAATAGTACCCAAGGTACACCAATAACTAACCAAACAACCAAGAATAGTAAACCAAATACAAGCCCTAACAACCACCATAATTTACTTGGTAAGTAACCACTACCATAATAAACAGGGCTTGGACCAGTACCATACGGAGTAATAATTCCCATAAGTCCTAATGTAGGTAATAAAATCAATAAGAATGTATGCATATCAAGCCCTGGCACATGGCTAGCAGCACCTAAAATAACAGGTAATAACGCTGTGGCATGGGCTGTCGTACTAGCAAAGAAATAATGCAACAGATAAAATACAATGGTGAGGATAACCATTACCATAATAGGTGAGAAACCATTAATATGGGCTCCCATTAAGCCACCAAACCAATCAACAAAGCCCACTTTACTTAATCCATCAGCCAATGCTACTAATGTGGCGAACCAAGCAAATGTATTCCATGCAGCTTTATTAGATAAAATATCATTCCACGTAATCACTTTGCAAAGTAGCATAGCGGAGATAACAAGCATACCAACAAGGGCAGCAGCCACATATTTATCTGCAAAAATCCATAGCATCAACGCAATCACAACAAACACAAGTAATAAAACTTCTTTTGCTGTTAAACCACCCAGTTTTTTAAGCTCTGTAGCAGCCCAGTCTGGAATTGCATCTCCTGACTTAATTTCTGGAGGACAAAACATATAACATAAGAAAGGCGTGATAATAACCAACAAGATACAAGCAGGTGCAGCAGCATAGAACCACTCCATCCACGTAATAGTAATACCCGTTGTTTTAGTTGCAATACTAATACCTAATAAGTTAGGGGCAAGAGCAGTTAAAAACAATGAGCTCGTTACACAGGTTGAAGCAATAGCTGTCCACATAAGGAACGTACCGATCTTCTTCATTGAAGGATCATTAGGCTTAGAACCATAAAGAGGAGGTAAGTTGCTAATAATTGGATAAATAGTGCCGCCACTACGCGCTGTGTTAGAAGGGGTAAAAGGAGAAAGTGCCACATCAGCAATCATAATCGCATACCCTAAGGTTAAACTACGCTTACCTAATGATTTAACCAATATTAAAGCAATTCTACGCCCCAACCCTGTTTTTTCATAACCCAAGGCAAACATGAATGCACCAAAGATTAACCAAACCGTTGAGTTTGTAAAGCCTGAAACAGCCCATTCAAATGCCTTATTCGCTGACTTAAAGCCAGGCTCAGCCAATTGTTCCGGACTAAATAAAACATAGTTAGCGAATAGTGCAATCACAGCCACACCAATAAAACCGACCGCAGCACCGGGTAATGGTTCTAAAATTAGCCCCACCACACAACCGAGGAAAATTGCAAAAAAATACCACGCATGAGGGCTAAGGCCTTCTGGTGCTGGAATCAGCATGGTAATTACTGCAACAATAATTGGACTAAACGAAAGAAGAGTTTTTTTCATATACAAGGCCTGTGACATAATTGACGGCTATTTTACCAACAATTAAAATAATGTAAAAAAAAATTTCGATACCTTTATTTGTATTGTAATCTTTATTGATTTACATTAACTCTCTATCTATTACACGTTTACACCACTTAATACTAAAAAACAAAACGGATTTATGCTCAATACCTAGCTATTATCATTTATAATAGCTCCATATACACATTTTAAAATAATAGAGCAAAGGTCATTTTATGTCACAAGCCCCTCTCGTTTTAGTTGATGGTTCCTCTTATCTTTATCGAGCTTACCATGCACTTCCTCCGTTAGCCACCGCCAATGGCCAGCCTACCGGTGCAATAAAAGGGGTAATTAACATGTTGAAAAGCCTTGTTAAACAATACCCTGACAGCCCTATCGCCGTCGTCTTCGATGCCAAAGGGGGTAGCTTTCGAGATGAGTTATTTGCCGATTACAAAGCACATCGTCCTCCCATGCCAGATGACTTGCGCTCACAAATAGAACCTTTACACCAATGTGTTAAAGCCATGGGGTTTCCTCTATTATGCGTGGATCGTGTAGAGGCGGATGATGTCATAGGAACACTTGCTATTGCGACTGAAAAAACAGAGCGCCCTGTGGTTATATCAACAGGTGATAAAGATATGGCACAGCTTGTAAACGATAAAATCACACTCGTCAATACAATGTCAGGTACAAGGCTAGATCCTCAAGGTGTAGTTGATAAATTTGGCGTTGAGCCCAAGTTTATTATCGACTTTTTAGCACTCATGGGCGATAAATCTGACAACATCCCGGGTGTGCCAGGGGTAGGAGAAAAAACAGCTGCTGGCCTGATCCAAGGCTTACACGGTGGATTGGATACAATTTACAGCCATTTAGACCAAATTCCTAACTTACCGATTCGTGGGGCAAAATCACTGCCCACTAAGTTAGAGGAGCATAAAGAAATGGCCTACCTTTCTTATCAATTAGCTACCATCAAAACCAATGTAGAATTAGATATCACCATCAACGAACTTAATCGCTCGGAAGAAGATGCTACAACGTTGATCGAACTGTACAGAGTATTAGAGTTTAAACAATGGCTTGATGTACTTCTTCGTAAAACCCCCAAGCAACAGCAAGTAAAAATGCAACAAGGTGAAATCTTTTTAAACGAAGAAACTAAGCCTATAGAAAAAGAAGTATCTAATGTACGTGATTATCAAATGATCACCGATACAGCCACACTCAATGCATGGGTTGAAAAGCTGAACATGGCTGAACTCATTGCGTTTGACACCGAAACAACCAGTGTTGATGCACAACAAGCCGAGTTAGTCGGTTTATCCTTTTCTATAAAGCCTTATCAAGCTATCTATATTCCTGTTGCCCATGACTATATGGGAGCACCAAAACAGCTATCGCGTGATGATGTTGTAGCTAAACTAAAGTCTATTTTAGAAAACCCCAACAAAGCCAAAGTAGGTCAACATGCTAAATACGATATCAATGTATTAAATCATTACAATATCGATGTACAAGGTGTCAAATATGACACTATGATGGAATCATATATCCTTGATGCTACGGGTTCACGTCATGATATGGATACACTAGCCAACAACTATCTCAATGAGCAAACCGTTAAATTTGAAGATATTGCAGGTAAAGGCGCTAAGCAACTCACCTTTAACCAAATCAGTCTAGAACAGGCAGCCCCTTACGCAGCAGAAGATGCAGATATCACCTTACGTCTTCACGAAACACTCTGGGCCAAACTTCAACAAGAGCCTAATCAAGCAGAAGTACTCACCCACATAGAAATCCCACTCATCCCAGCGTTAGCAAGAGTTGAGCGCAATGGGGCATTAGTAGACGCTAAACTACTAGCCACGCAAAGCCAAGAGCTTGGCGAAAAAATGATTGCACTTGAAAGTAAAACCTTTGAATTAGCAGGGCAAACTTTCAACATGGGCTCACCCAAACAGCTTGGTGAAATTCTCTATACTAAACTCGGGCTACCTGTTATCAGTAAAACAGCCACGGGTCAACCGTCGACTGCAGAAGCCGTATTAGCTGAGCTTGCCTTACAGGGCTATGAGTTACCAGAAGTCCTTATGGAGTATCGTAGTTTAAGTAAATTAAAATCAACATATACAGACCGCTTACCTGAGCAAATCAACCAAAGAACAGGACGTATTCATACCTCATATCACCAAGCAGTTACTGCTACAGGGCGTTTGTCTTCCAGCGATCCTAACTTACAAAACATTCCCATTCGTACACCTGAAGGACGTCGTATTCGCCAAGCATTTATTGCGCCCAAAGGCTACAAACTGCTCGCTGCTGACTACTCACAAATAGAACTTAGAATTATGGCACACCTAGCACAAGACAAAGGTTTGCTGGATGCATTTAAACATGGCCTAGATGTTCATAAAGCCACCGCCGCCGAAGTGTTTGGTGTTAGTGTTGATCAAGTTACTGCAGACCAACGCCGTAAAGCCAAGGCCATTAACTTTGGGCTCATTTATGGCATGAGCGCATTTGGTTTAGCTAAACAAATAGGTGTCGATCGAAAAGAAGCACAAGAATATATTGATAAATACTTTACCCAATACCCTGGTGTTCTTTCTTATATGGAGAGAACAAGAGAATCAGCAGCAGAAAAAGGTTACGTGGAGACTCTCTTCAAGCGTCGCCTCTACCTACCCGACATCAAATCAAGCAATGCTAATACTCGCCGAGCAGCAGAACGTACCGCTATTAATGCCCCTATGCAAGGAACAGCTGCCGATATCATCAAACGTGCAATGATCAACGTAGACACATGGCTACAACAAGAGAAAATTGATGCAAAAGTCATTCTACAAGTACATGATGAACTTGTATTAGAGGTTCGCGAAGATTTAACACAATCAATCTCAGATAAAATAAAAATGCTTATGGCAGAAGCAGCAGAACTTTCTGTACCGTTAGTTGTCGATGTAGGCATCGGCAATAACTGGGATGAAGCCCATTAACAATAAAAAGATTATGCTCAAATTTTTTAATTACGGAGTAGTAAATGCGATTTAGGAAAGATATTAATGGGCTTAGAGCATTTGCTGTACTAGCCGTAGTTTTATATCATTTTAGAATAACTGGTTTTTCTGGCGGTTTTTCTGGTGTAGATATCTTTTTTGTTATCTCTGGCTATTTAATGACCAGTATTATTTTTACTCGCTTAGCAAAAGAGCAATTTTCCTTAATTGACTTCTATTTACATAGAGCTAGAAGAATCATACCTGCACTCGCCGTACTTTGCGTATTTTTTATAATTATGGGTTACTTTTATTTGTTAACACCTGATTATAGAGAACTAATGCAACTCGTTAGAAAAGTTATCTTATTTATTTCCAACTTAGCTTTTTACAAAGAAACTGATTATTTTGGCACTATAGCGCAAGAAAACTGGCTACTACACACATGGTCACTATCCGTAGAATGGCAGTTTTATTTACTATATCCCATCATTATTTTAGTTTTAATAAAGCTCTTTCGACTACCCTTAACTAAAAAAATACTCGCTTTTATCGCTGTTAGCTCTTTTATTACATCTGTGGTTTACACACCCATCAACCCTGCGGCTGCTTTCTATCTATTACCAACTCGAGCTTGGGAAATGCTAGCAGGCGGATTAGTATTTTTATATCCATTAAATATAAACGAAAAATACAAAAAAACTCTCAATTGGATTGGTTTATCCATTATTGTTGGTTCTATTATTTTTCTAACCAATAAACATTGGCCAGGCTCTTTAGCAATCATTCCTATCATAGGTTCAGTGCTTGTACTTTACTCTATGCAAGATAATATGATCCTTAATAATCCGTTAGCTCAAGGCATAGGAAAAATTTCATACTCTGTCTATTTATGGCACTGGCCAGTTGCTGTGCTCTTATACATCACCGGTTATTTAACAAATGCAATTTTTGTAATGATAGGAATTTTAGTATCTTTCTTACTGGGTTTAGTTTCTTATTACTTTATTGAAATACGCTTTAAATTAAAAGCAAACAAACTGTTTGAAGTCATTAAATATTTACTTATTATCTTATTTGTACTGATATCAGCCGCTTCAATGGGATCATTTGTAAAACACAGCAAGCTAGCAAGAAATAACTTTTTATTCTCAGATACATTTAGATCAATCGATGACATTGTTGCACACAAAAATACCGAAATAACAAAACAATGTTTATTAGATAAACACTATACTTCCTCATTTCCAGAATGCCGAAAAGGAAATGGCCCCATAAAACTAATTGTTCTTGGTGATAGCCATGCTGGCGCCTTATTCCCTGCAATCTATGAAACCAATACAAAAGGGAGCGCATTATACTGGGCAAGCATGGCTTGTCCTATTATTAAGGGTGTGCATTTTTATCAACCAAGAGCGAGCTGTGAAAATTTCATTAAAGATAAAGTTTCTTTATTAGAAAATAAAGACAACTATCAAAATACACCGGTGATTTTTATTAATTATCTAACTTCTTATTTTAAAGATAAAGATCAATTATTTTATATTACCCATCCTGCAAATGACTTGGATGACTTCAAAAAGCAATATCGTGAGGCCTATATTAAAACAATGTGCGATATAGCAAAGATTAGACCTGTCTATGTTCTAAAGCCTATTCCAACGCCTGAGTACAATGTTCCTAAAAAAATGACTATTTCTTTAATCACATCTAAAAACATATCATTAAAATCTTCTATTAAAAAATATCAAGAAGAAAGCTTGTTTGTTATAGAAGTCATGGAACAGGCAAAACGTGATTGTGGCATTCAACTACTCGATCCTGTTCCTTATTTATGCCCTAATGGCAAAGAATGCCTCTTAACGAATGACAACAAACCTTTATATTTCGATGATAATCATTTAAGTCACTATGGAATAAAGTTTTTAGAACCACTCTTTAAACAAATACTTAATTAATCAGGTAGGAATTGCTTATCATAGGAGCAAGCTCATTAATTTTTCTATCATAAAACAAGGCTAGATGTTATCGAACTGACCTAGCCTTATTTATTCATGTAGAATTAATTCATACTACTCTTCTCCAGCAATATCCTTAACTGTAGAGGTAAAATTTGTTTCAGCACATGATGTATTCGCTCCTCATGGCGTTGCCAATAAATACCCATAGAGACAATGAGTAAACCTATAAACGTCAATGCAAAGGGAAATAAGATACTATCCTCAAAAACAACATAGGACAAACGCCCCAAATAAAAAGCGACCCCTAACCCACCAAATACAACAAATACTTTTCTACCGATCATCGCCCCTACAAAAATCATCAGGACATTAATACAACAGTAAAAGAACTTACTTAATTCACTGTCTGAATGCATTGAGCTCAAAGCCCCCCAAAATGCTAAAACACCCCAAAAATACAACCAAAAAGAAAAATCTTTAGATGTCTTATTTTTAATATCGACAATAAAAGCAACGGCTATCATCCATAAACCAAACCATAGAGAGATATTTTGTTTTAACTCCCAATAACTACCAAAAAAATCATCCTTTGCATGCACCCAACCAAATAATTGTACAAATAATGGCGCTAAATCCATACTCATATACCAAAGAGTAACAGCAACAGGCATAACCAAAAAAGGCAAACGATAGCGATAAACCATAAACACACCAATGGCTAACGTAGACAACTCCATAATCGCCCAACGCCAATCAATATAGCGGTGATAATTGCGATAACTTGTATGATCGTCCCAATAACCCAAACTGGCTTGCAAACCATAAACAGCTAATGGCACCAACACCACAACCAATGTTGCAAAAATACCTGCGGGAATGACTAGCTGACGTATTAAAAACACCTCTGTCAGGATAATTAACAAAATGGCGTATATCACACAGATAACAAACAAACCAAAACCACCAAAGCGTTCCCATCCTAATGTCATGAAAAGAGACATAGCACCAATAGCAATCATACCACCAAAATAGTAAAGAATATGCGTCATCTGAAAACTAGGAATATCCTTATTTTGAGCTCTTAAAAAAGACCATAAAGACTCTGCCTGACTTGAGGAAAGAATATCTATTTCAACCGCTTTTTCTAAATCTTTACGTTTTACTTGCATAACATCCCACCAATAAACGATCGTTTTAATTAATGTACTATAATAGCCAATAGATTAGAAGTATCCATTTATAAAAATCATATAATGAAATAAAATTAGCCCTATTAAACAACAGGTTGTTAATATTATTCGTTATACTATTTTTATAAAATTGACAATGGAGAGAAACACAATGTTTAAACAAGGATTACTCGCTCTAGTAGTAGCTGGCAGCTTATCATCACAAGCATTCGCAGAAACTCATCCCACAGCTGATTTTAAAGTAGCAACTAAAACTTCAGAGGCACTGCAACAACTGATTCCAGCTCAAGCGAAATTAGAGATATTAGAGAGTAACGCAAAATGGAGTGAAGGCCCGCTCGTATTAAAAGATAACAGTGTTATCTGGAGCGATATTGTCAATAACCGTGTTTTACAATGGAGCGAAAAAGAAGGCACCACAACGTGGCTCTACCCTGCTCAATTCCACAACGGGCATGCGATGGATAACAAAGGACATATCCTTGCAGCATCCCACGGAAAAAGAGCTATTGAGAGACAAGAAACAGATGGTTCATGGCGTGTATTAGTTGACTTATATGAAGATAAAAAACTCAACAGTCCCAACGACCTAATTGTTGATAAAGAGGGCGAAATTTGGTTTACTGACCCAACCTTTGGCATACTTAAGAAAGAAGAAGGTTACGGTGGTAACCCAGTAGCCGGTGGTGAATTTAGTTATCGCTACAATCCTGAAACACAAAAAATTGTTCGCTTAAATACCCCAGAAGTAAAAACACCTAATGGCATAGCCTTAAGTCCAGACCAAAAAACACTCTATATAGCCGACTCACAACTTGGTCACAACCCTAACGACAATTCACTACGTCATCACCTTGTCGCTTACGATATAGACAATAACAAAAACCTTTCCAATGGTAGAGACTTGGCCAATATCACCACAGGTGTTCCTGATGGAATCGCAGTAGATGAGAAAGGTAATATCTGGGTAACGGGTGGAGAATATATTCATATTTTCGCGCCGGATGGTAAGGAAATAGGCAGCATAAAACTCCCCACAACCGTTGCTAATATCATTTTCAACCAGCTTCCCAATGGTAAAAACGTTGCTTATATCACAGGAAGCAATACACTTTATCGCTTAGAGGTAGCCGTACAAGGCATAAAATAATAACCTCGCGGGGTCTCGTTATACCAAACGTAACAAGACCCTATTTAATAATACTAAAACAATTATTTTGCTTTAGGCACTTATATAACAAGTTTAATATTCATGGCTCTAAATCATCCCTAATAAAAACTCAAAAATGAACAAAAGCCAAACCAGTATCTTAAAAAAGTAAGAATAGCCCCTTTTACTCTCAATTTTTACTACACAAAAAACAAAAAACGATATAATATTTTCCTTTTTTATACTTTAGTATAATCATACTAGTCTTTTACATTATATACGGATATTCGTGGTCGACACGATGGAGAGTAACATGCGCCATAGTCTAAACAAATTAACAATATCTATTGTTATGATTTCTTTATCGCCCCTCACTTTCACTAACACCTCATCAGCGGCAACAAATACTGTCGTCTATGAAAATCAAACTGTAACCTCGCCTATAGCAGAAGGGGGTACTGCTACTAATAATCTAGAAGTCAAAAATACCCAAGTATCGGTAACAGGTGGTCAACTATCTGGCATATCATGGCCATCAGCCGTTAGTATCGGTGGTAACAATGGTACATTAAGTCTCTCGGGCCAAGATTATGGAGACTTAACTTTATCCGTTGATGACCAATCAACTGTTTCAGTACAAACAGCCGGTGTTGCCACTGGACTTTATATACGCTCAGATTCACCTAATGCAACTGTCACTGTAAATAATGCAGGTAGCCTCTCGATCAATTCCACTAGCACAAGCACCTCTGGGACAAACGGAATATTAGCAGAAAACTATGGAGACTTAGCTACTGGAAACGGTAAAGTAAATATCAACTTACAAAGTGGTAGCAACATAAACGTAAGCACAGGAAGTAGCTCAAATGGTGTCGTTGCTGCGGGCCGTGAAGTTAGTGTTACGACAGACCAAAATAGCCAAATCACATTAAATAACACCACTACATCGAATAACTCAATGTCAGGACTAAATTTAAATGCCCGACAAAATGCATTCTTACAAAACAATGGTAATATTACTATTAATGCAGAACAAGCATCAGGTTCGAAAGTAGGTGTGAATGTCAATAGCTCTCTCAAAAAAGCAACCGTTATCAATCAAGGGACAATAAATATAATAGGTAGCAATGGTACAGCAATAAAAGTAAACGCTGGCACAGAAGATGTAACATCCACAGGTGATATCACTATTACAGGTGCGAATGCTAACGGCATCATAGTCAATGCTACAGACACTACTGCAACCGATGATCAAAAATTAAGCGTTTCAGGCAATATTACCCTTGATAGTACAGGGGCTTCTGCTGGTACGGCTGTTGCACTAAACAACCAAACTCAAGGAAAAGGTATCATTACCTATGATGATGCCAACGGCACCATCTCTGTTACAGGCAACAACGCTACTCAAGGTGCTAATGGGCCAAATGGCTTTTTCCAAACAAACGCTGTAGGTGGTGATGTTCTCATAGATATTAACAACATTAGCGCCATCAATATCAACAGCAGCAATGGTATAGCGATAGGTAGCTCTAGCAGTGGTGGTACCGGAAGTACAGAAATCAACTTTAAAAATGGTATTATCCAAACCACAGGCAACAACGCTGATGGTATAAATGCACTCAATACCAATAATGGTGGTAATATCACTATAAATCAAGGTGGTGACATCTCTACATCAGGCGGTGACACAGCACAAACTGAAGGTATTTATGCCAATAAAAATGGCGCAACAGGTAATGTTTACATAAATACCACAGGCAATATTGATATTGATGCTAAACAAGGTATTGGTATACTAACAAATGTAACCGATGGAAGTAGCACCATTACCGTTGATAATGCAGATAAACACATTGCCGTAACATCAGCAAGCAATACAGCAGCCCAACAAACAATAGGGATTTTAGCTCGTGCAGGTAATGTAGGTAACAGCGCCACAGTAAATATAACCAATGCAGATTATATCAACGCAGTCAGCCAACAAGGTAAAGCGGCAGCTATAAATACTGTAGCAACGAATGGTGCTAATTCCAGTATTACGTTAGATAACATTAATTCTGTCACAGCGCAATCAGATACAGGCTCAGTGCAAACAATCGGTTCGCAAGTAACAGGAGCTGGGACATCATCGATTGTTGTTTCTGACAACGTCAATGTAGTAAAAGCCACTGGTAACGGGCAAGCAATCAGCGCAACCACCCAAACAGGTACCAATACCATTACCCTCGGCAATACAAAAATTGAAGGTGGGACTGGCGCAAATGGTGGTGGAGTCTATATGGCAAGCACCACAGGTAATCAAACACTTACCTCTTACGCTGACATCAGTGCTGATAACGACCAAGCTATTTTTGGAACAAGCAATGCGGCAACAACCATTGACAACTACAATAAAATAACAGGTTATACAAACTTCACCGGTACAGGTGCTGTTACGTTCAGCAACAATGGGGCTATTGTTCTACAAAACCTCAATGGAACAAACACTAAATCCTCTATTGATAATAATTTTGGTACCAATGGCACCTTTAATAACAAAGGAACCATTAGTTTTGCTGAAACAAACAATACAGGTACCATAACAACCGCCACGTTCAACAACGTAGCTAATTTTGATAACGCAGGCGTTATTAACCTAACGACCAATGCACAAGGTGCACCTTCATTTGTTGGTAACACACTTCAAGTAACCAATGGTGGCAATGGTAACTTTGTATCTAATGGTGGGAGTTTAATCGTTAATACCCAGTTCAACGGGTCTACAGGTACAAGCGATAGACTAATTGTAGATAACGCAACCACAGGTACAGGTGGCGCGACAAAGGTTTACGTGAACCCAACAGCCAACTCAGTCTATGGTAATTTAACAGGCAATGGTATTGAAGTCGTTACAGTTAACGGTACATCATCTAGCAATGCCTTTGCCCTAGGTAGACCAGTCATGAATGGGGCTTACCAATACGGCCTATACCAAGGAAATGCTGCGGGTGGAGCAGCCTCACAAAGTTGGTTCTTAAGAAACAACAACTTCAACCCTGTTGTTGGTGGCTACCTAGCTAACCAAACAGCAGCGACAGAAATGTTTAGCCAACAACTAAGAGACCGCTTATTGGTAATGCCTGTTAGCCAAGATACATCTCAACTCAACACCTTGTGGATGAGAACCAAGATGACTCATGGTAGCTACCGTAGCTTAGGTGATAGCATCAACAACAAAAACCGCTTATACATGGTTCAAATGGGTAGTGATATTGGTGTTTGGAAACTTAATGATGGTAACCTCCATGTTGGTTTAATGGCAGGATACGGTGATTATAAAAACACCAGCACAGTAGAAGACACTCATTCAAAAGCAGATTCAAAGGTTAAAGGTTACAATGCAGGCGTTTATGCCACATGGTTCCAAAACGATGATTCAAACAAAGGGCTTTATGTTGATACATGGAGCCAATACGGTTGGTATCGTAACGAAACCTCTGGTAAAGACGTATCTGGTAGCAAAAAATATGACAGCAATACATGGAGCACATCCGTTGAAACTGGCTATGGTTTAGTGTTAGGAACTAAAGACAACCTACAATGGACAGCAACACCACAAGCACAATTAACCTATAACTACTACCATGCAGATAACCTCTACGACAAAGCTAATGTTCTCAATGTAACAAACAGCAAAGGCAGTGGTTTAGTAACACGTGTAGGTCTTAGAATACAAGCCAAAGACATACAACTACAACACCCTGTTGAACCCTTTGCAGAATTTAACTGGATTAACAACAGTGCCAAAAATGATATTAACTTTAATGGCATGAAATTAAGTAATGGTGTACCTCATAACCGCTATGAAACCAAAGTTGGTTTAGTGGGCAGTATTACACCTAAATTCAGTGTTTCTGCACAAGTGGGTGGAACATGGGGCGACAACAAATATAAAGAATATGCAGGTCAATTAAACTTAAACTACAAGTTCTAATCAACCGCCTAACTTTATAGAAACACCCCGCAAGAGCCCCAGTTTAACGACTGGGGCTTTTTTATACACAACACAATAAAAACGCCCAACCTACACATCAAGTTGTGATTTATCATAACTCAACGCTAAACCGCTTAACTCCTCAAACAACGTATTCGCATCATTCAACAAAAAACTGGCCACACTAGAAACCACCGCCGCATTATTGGGTGATGAACTCTTAAACTCATGCAACATATCCAACAAATTAATAATGGCTTGAAACCTTGCATTGGCGCACTCATACACCGCATCCATCGACGCATTAGCATTAAAAAACAACACATTCTCACCCACGGCTTGCGAGGCGGGGCTTAATGGAACAAAAAGAGGTTTTTTTTCACACTTGACCATAATCGGTACCTGCCTATCCTTATCAAACCTCCCCTTGCTATAGAAAGAGGGAGGCGGAACTGTGCACAGGTTGGTCGACCGATCACGACAGAAATCGGCACACTCCGAAGAGTGTCCCGCACACAGCTCGCCATTTTTTTAGGCAAAGCAATGTATCTACCAATTAGAGAACTAATGGCAGTCTGTCGTGAGGCGAGCGACCAAGCTCGCACTATAGATTTTGCTATAGCGGATTTATTGTAAGGGGAGACATAAAAGGGAGCAAGTTTTTTATAAAATAGCGTAGCGTTACAAAACCAGTTTTTATGCTTCACTCAGCTTAAGCAAAGCATAACGATGAGGAATATTAAAAAAAACTTCGTCACGGTTTAACTTAAATTTACTTTAACTATTACATCAACCAACAAGACCAAGCCAGCCATGGATGCCCATATAAAGCCCCACCGCCGCAATTAATACACTGGAAAAATAAGGTGCTCGTTTAGCAATGGTATTAAACCCTTGCCAACGCTTTGCAATATGACGAATACTCAGTGCAGCACCAACCCCCACAGCTACCAGTGTCAGCGCCAGCCCAATGCTAAAACACAACACCAACGTAGCCCCTAGTGTAATAGCCTTTAACTGGAGGCATATCAACAAAATGGTAATCGATGCAGGACAAGGAATAAGCCCGCCTGTCAACCCAAAAAGTAAAATCTGCCCATTGGTGACCGTTTGCCCTGTAAAGCGTTGCTTAATATCATTGGCATGCGCCAGCTCGTGAGCGTCTTGATACTCTTTTGAATGAATATCTAACCCCTCAAGTGCTGAATGATCATGAGAGTGTTCATGCTCATCAAAGATTAAATCATATACTTTCGCCTGCTCATTATTACCCAGCGAAAGACGAACATCAAAACAATGCGGTTCGGGAATGGGCATTGTTGACTCCAAATAATTCCCCCGATCGGTAAATTGAAAAACCTCAATACGTGCATCGGCTCTTTCTATCACCAATGAAACATCAGCCGCTAACCATTTATGCCCATCGAGTGTACGCAATCGCCAATGGGGTGGTTGCCCCTCCTCGAAAATAAACAACTCTACTGCACCATTATCCGTATTGATCTGCTTTACTTCATCGGAGTGATGATGAGACGTCTCTTCTTCCATTTCTTGTAGCCAGTTGCGCTCCCCTCTCCATGTCCGCCAAAACATCCAAAAAGCTGTACCCAAAATAACCACCGCCGATATTAACTGCAACCACGGTTCAGCCGATTCAGCCGTAAATTTTTGGCTAACATACATACCCCCCACAGCAATCAACCAGACAACTGCCGTATGTGACACCGTAGCCGCTAACCCAAGCATTGCCGCTTGGCGAACAGTCCCTTTAATGGCAATAATAAAAGCTGCCATCATCGTTTTTGAATGTCCTGGTTCAAGACCATGGAGTGCACCGAGTAAAATAGCACTAGGGATAAAGAACCATGCATTGCCTTGTTGAAGAAGCGTTGAGAATTCGTTCATAAAAATAATTCTTCGTCAGTAAAGATGAAAAAATTATACTCCCCCCCAGTAAAATATACTACCCCCGGGTATAATTAAACGATTATAATCAAACTTGTCATTACCTAGCTGAGATCTCACCATGTCACACACCATTCGTGATAAACAGAAACTAAAAGCCCGTACTAATAAAATACAGGGGCAAGTCGCCGCCCTAACAAAAATGTTAGATGAACCGCATGAGTGCACTGCGGTATTGCAACAAATTGCGGCGATTAAAGGCGCGGTAAATGGGCTAATGCGCGAGGTTATCAAAGGCCATCTGAGTGTGCATATTGTGCATGAAAACGACGAAGCCCAACGTGAAAAAGACCTTGAAGTGATACTCAAAGTATTGGACTCCTACATAAAATAAACAAAGCAAGGATCAAAGAATGTCTACTCAGCTTGATAAAACCAGTAAATTCCTAAGCTATATTTTACGCCATAAGCCAGAAGATATAGGCATTACCTTGGATAGCGAGGGATGGGTTGCACTTGACTTATTAATTACCCAAGCCAACGAACACGGCCAACCACTTAATCGAGCATTGATTGAACAAGTCGTCGCTACGTCCGATAAAAAACGCTTTAGCCTTTCAGAAGATGGCTTAAGCATTCGAGCTGCCCAAGGCCACTCCACCGGCATGGTAGAAATTCAATACAAAGAACTAACACCCCCTGAGTATCTTTACCACGGCACCGCTACACGCTATATCGACTCCATCAAAGAAACAGGCTTAAAACCCGGTTCGCGCCACCATGTCCACCTCTCCGCTGATGAAGAGACCGCTTCTGCCGTAGGGCAACGCCACGGTAAATTGATTATCTTAAAAGTAAAAGCCCTCGCCATGCACAACACAGGCTACAAGTTTTACCTCTCCGATAATCACGTATGGCTAACCGATAGAGTACCTGTGGATTATTTGTTGTTTGAGTAGGTTTGATAGCGCTGAGTCTTTGGATATGTTAGGATGATAGAATATTTATTTTTATCCACCACTAGCTGAATAGTCAGCCTTAAACATGAGTCATAAAAATGAAAATAACAGCCTTACACGGAAAATCTTACAACTAAACAGTGTCGATGGTTACGACCTCGTTCAAGACTTCTACCCCACCGGTGAAAAACGCACCGATCCTTTTTTATTAAAACAAGACTATAAAAAATACTTTTACCCTCATCAAAAAAAAGAATTCTATTACAAGGCATTGCCAATTAAAGATAATCAAATTACGGCTTATTATCTAAATGGTACGGTTGAGTCAACCTTATTACCCACGCCAACTCATTATTACTTTAATGGTAATAAGCTGGAAGAAAGAATAAAACAAGAAGTCTTTTATTACCCTGACGGGCAAATAAGTTGTATTCTAGATTATACGAGTGGTTCCGAAAATAAGCCTTCAAGTTATAAGCGATTTGATTGGCATAAAAATGGGCGCATAGCTTATCAAACCACGGATGATATAAGAACAGGCTGGGATGAAAGTGGGCAAAAAATTCGAGAAACTATTGAAGATAAAGAACAGGGGTTAATGCTTACTACAACTTGGTACCCAAATAACAAGATTAAATACCAAGGCTATCTCAAAGAAAACTTACCCCACGGTGAATGGAAATATTGGCACGACAATTGCCAACTCTATCTCTCTGGCGAATACAATGAGGGAGAGAAAGAAGGTTTATGGGTCAGTTGGTATCCTGATGGTTCAAAACTATCAGAGCTGTTTTATCAGCATGGCCTTGCTGAGGGTAAGCTTTGTGTCTGGTACCCCGATGGTAAACCACGATTAGAGGCCTTTTTTCTAGAGCATAAACTACAAGGGCTTTGCTCCTCGTATCACCCTTTTGAAAACATATGTTCTCAAATAATCTTTGAGCATGGTTGTGGCACAGGTCATTGGATCGAATGGCATAGTAGCGGCCAACCCTATCTTGAGTGTGACTTTGATAAAGGTAATAAAGAGGGGCTTTTCTCTTTGTGGTATGACAACGGCCAATTACAAGAACAAGGTGAGATGAGAAATGGCTATCAGTATGGCTTATGGTCTTATTGGTATAAAAATGGTCAATTACGCCAACAGCAAACATTTAAACTCAGTGAAGGCTTCACTGATAGTGAAGAAGAATATTACACGTTCATTGATTATTTTAATTTCTATGATTTTTTTTGTTTTAGCCCCTGTAAAAATGTCATTGGTACTTTTTTTGGTAAAACATCTGGCCGAGAGACATACTGGTACGAAAATGGTCAAAAAGCATACGAAGGAGATGTAGAACATTCCCGTATAGGATTTTGGCAGTTTTGGTATGACAACGGACAACTAAGAGCTCAGGGAGACCATAATAAAGATGGTTTTCTTAAGGGGGTTTGGCAATTTTGGGGAGAGGATGGCACGCCACTGGCAGAGTATCGAAGATATGACAATGGCGTTGCTGGTAATGTACCCCATGATTTTCGCTATGATCTAGTGTATTAAAAGCCTCATAAACAATTTCTTATAAAGGCTAGTTTTTATAATAAAACTAGCCTTTTCTTTCTAAATCGCTTGTAACTTAGCAAAGGCTAAAATAAGCCATTTACTGCCTTCTTTATCAAATTTCACTTGAATACGAGTATGTGCGCCTGAGCCTTCAGCGTTCAGAATCACTCCCTCACCAAATACGGGGTGTAGTACTCGTTGCCCTAAGCTTAGCCCTGTGTTTTCACTGGGGCTTTGCTGCATAATGGGGTGACTAACTGAGCCTGATAATCTAACCTCTTGGATTAAGTCCACAGGAACTTCTCTGACAAAACGAGAAACTTTGTTATAGGTCTCGTTGCCGTGTAAGCGCCTTGTTTCGGCATAAGTAAAGGTCAGTTGTTGCATGGCGCGGGTAATACCCACGTAAGCCAATCGGCGTTCTTCCTCTAAACGTTCAATGTCTCCTAAATTACGCTGATGGGGGAATAACCCCTCTTCCATACCTGTTAAGAACACAATAGGGAACTCTAGTCCTTTGGCATTGTGCAGGGTCATCAGCTGCACACAATCTTCACCATCACCGGCTTGTTTTTCGCCGGCTTCAAGCGCCGCATGGTCTAAAAATGCGCCAAGGGGGGTATTATTTTCGTCAATTTCTTGGTCATGGTCAAAAGCACTGGCAGCACTGACTAACTCTTGTAAGTTTTCAACGCGTGCTTCACCTTTATCGCCTTTTTCAGCTTGATGAAAAGTTAATAAACCCGATTGTTTAATTACCACATCAATTTGTTCAGAGAGTTTTAAGGGTGCTGTTTCATCGCTTAAGCGATTAATAAGCTGCATAAAGTTATTAAGGGCTGTACAGGCTCTAGCCGATACACCTTTATTAGCCACAATTTCTTTGAGCGCTTGCCATAGCGACACATTCAGCTCTCGAGCGAGTTGTCTGACTTGGTCTATGGTTTTTTCACCGATGCCCCGTGTAGGTAAGTTGATAATACGCTCTAGAGCGCTATCATCCTGCCGTGAGCGAATTAATCGTAAATAAGCGAGCGCATTTTTAATTTCTGCCCGTTCAAAGAAGCGTAAACCACCGTAGATACGGTAGGGGATGCCCTCACGCCATAGGTTTTCTTCCAGTACACGCGATTGTGCATTGGAGCGATATAAGATTGCTATTTCTTGGTAATTAAAGCCATCTTTATGGGCACTTTGTATACGATCAAGTATGTAACGAGCTTCGTCTTGTTCATTAAAACCTGCATAAAGGGTAATAGCGCTTCCCTCGTTACCCTCTGTCCATAACTCTTTACCTAAGCGACCTTGATTATTATTTATCAAGGCATTAGCCGCTTTTAAGATAGTGCTAGTAGAGCGGTAGTTTTGCTCTAGACGGTAAGTACCCGCTTGAGGGAAGTCACTGGTAAAGGATTGGATATTTTCAATTTTTGCACCGCGCCAGCCGTAAATAGACTGGTCGTCATCACCTACCACCATCAGGCTTTTCGTACCGTGGGAAAGGATTTTTAACCATGCATATTGTACCGCATTGGTGTCTTGAAACTCGTCCACCAGTACGTGACTAAAACGCTGTTGATAATGAGCTAGCAATTCTGGATTATCACGCCATAAATCAAGTGCCCGTAGTAATAGCTCTGCAAAATCGACTACTCCTGCACGCGCGCAGGCTTCTTCATAGGCTTGATAAACTTGCACCATGGTAGATATGTAGAGGTCACCAAAGACTTGTATGCTGCTTGGGCGCACACCTTGGTCTTTTTTGTTGTTAATAAACCATTGCACTTCTCTGGCTTGCCAACGCTGGTCGTCAATATTTAAATCTTTTAGAACACGCTTAATCAAGCGCAGTTGGTCATCACTGTCCAATACTTGGAAATTTTGGATAAGCTTGGCTTCTTGCCAGTGAGTACGTAATAAACGATGCGCTAATCCATGAAAGGTGCCTACCCACATGCCTTGGGTGGGTTGTTTTAAAAGCTCCTCAATACGCCCTCGCATTTCAGCCGCGGCTTTATTGGTAAAGGTAACCGCTAAAATGGAATAGGGTGAGGCTTGCTCAACATACATTAGCCATGCAATACGGTGAACAAGAACTCGGGTTTTACCCGAGCCAGCTCCCGCTAATACAAGTTGTTGGCCAAGCGGCGCCGCAACGACTTCGCGTTGTGCATCGTTTAAAGAATCTAAAAGAAAAGAAATATCGTCTATCATTTATCTATTTTAACATACTCAAATAGGAAACTAATGCGCTAAAAACTGTTAAAATAGTTTTTTTAATTTGGCTTTTAGGTAACCGTTATGACAGACTCCTCAACGACTACACCCAATCAAACTGCGGTGCAGTGGTTAGAAGTATCTTCTTCTTATGAAGGACAACGTATTGATAATTTTTTAAGAACACAACTAAAAGGTGTTCCTAAAAGTTTAATTTATCGTATTTTGCGTAAGGGAGAGGTACGTGTTAATAAAGGTCGTATTAAACCTGAATATAAATTACAAACGGGTGATATTGTTCGCGTGCCCCCTTTACGCTTAGCTGAAAGATCCGAGAAAGAACCTTTCTCCCAACCTATTTTAGAACGATTAGAAGCGGCCATTGTGTATGAGGACAAAGGGCTAATTGTAGTCAATAAGCCTGCGGGTATTGCTGTGCATGGTGGTAGCGGTGTGAGCGCTGGGGTAATTGAGGCTTTTCGTCAACTACGCCCCGATGCCAAAGAACTAGAGTTAGTTCACCGCTTAGACCGTGATACTTCTGGGCTTTTGATGATTGCGAAAAAACGCAGCATGTTACGCCACTTACATACGCAATTAAGGGGGGATGGGGTGGATAAGCGCTACCTTGCGTTAGTCCGTGGTAATTGGCCAAACAGCAAAAAGAAAGTATCTGCTCCTTTATTAAAAAATAACTTACGCTCTGGCGAGCGCATGGTTGAAATTAATCCTGAAGGTAAAGAAGCCTTAACAATGTTTAAGGTATTAACGCGCTTTGGAGATATAGCCACCTTGGTGGAAGCCAGCCCTATTACAGGACGTACACACCAAATTAGAGTACATGCTAAACATGCAGGCCACGCGATTGCCGGTGACCCGAAATACGGCGATGAGGAGTTTAGTAAGATGATTCGTAACTTGGGGGGCAAACGCTTATTTTTACATGCCTATGCCTTAACTATTACGCTACCCGACAATAATAAACTTTCTCTTGAGGCACCTGTTGAGCCTATGTGGGAAAATGTATTGGAGCACCTTAATGGCAAAGTATAAGTTAGCAATCTTTGATTGGGATGGAACGATCCTTGACTCCATCGGTACCATTGTTAACAGCGTGCATGGTGCTGCAAAAGATTTAAATTTGCCTATTCTGGATGACCAAACGGTTAAAAACATCATTGGACTGCGCTTAGATACCGCCATTGGTCAACTTTACCCTGAGTTATCTCAAGAAGAATTGCGTATTTTTTTAGAAAACTACACAAAACACTTTCATTTTTTAGAGAAAGTGGCGCCTAATTTGTATCCAAATGTGATAGAAACGTTACAAAAATTAAGAGAAGAAAATATTCTTTTAGCGGTTGCTACCGGCAAAAGTCGAGTAGGGCTAGACCGTATTTTAAATATGCTAGGGCTGGCTGATTTTTTTGATGCAACCCGTTGTGCTGACGAAACAGCAGGCAAACCAGACCCTAAAATGTTACACGAACTATTAACGCAGTTTGGCCTTACCAATAAAGAAGCAATAATGGTCGGTGATGCTTCGTTCGATTTACAAATGGCGAATAATGCCAACATAGACTGCATTGCTGTAAGCTATGGTGCTCAACCAACTAGCTCATTAAAAAACTATTCACCTAAATATATTATTGATCAGTTTAATGAGTTAATAAATCATTTAATCATCCCTTAGGAACTTTTTTAAAAGGGAATAGCCTAATCTAGTAGATTTAGATAATAGATTTTTAAAAATCTAATCTATAAGATCAAGGAGTCTTAATAAAACGTTTTTATTTAGGCTTTTTGCTAATAAATATGTGTTTTAGTTTTACTACAAGCCGTTTATAATACAATTGGTTTACTTAATTCTAGTCTAGGAGATTTACAATGAAAAATATTCTTAAAGTTTCTACTTTAGCTCTTGTTGCTGCTTTAGCCGTTGGTTGTTCAAGCAAAACTACAGAACGTCTTGATGCTGTTGATGCAACTGCACAACAAGCTCAACAAACTGCTCAACAAGCTCAACAAACTGCACAACAAGCTTTAAGTGCTGCTCAACAAGCTCAACAAACTGCTGATGAAGCAAATGAGCGTGCTGCACGTATGCTAACTAAAGCTACTCGTAAATAATTTATTTGCGAAAAATTAAAAGCTGACCTTTTGGTTGGCTTTTTTTATGGCTATAATACAATTCATCATTTATATTAAGTAATAATATAGATGATAATTAAAATTGCTGTATAAATAAAAACTAGGAGATATACAATGAATACTATTCTTAAAGCATCTGCTTTAGCTCTTGTTGCTGCTTTAGCTGTTGGTTGTTCAAGCAAAACTACAGAACGCCTTGATGCTGTTGAAGCTACTGCACAACAAGCTCAAGCTACTGCTCAACAAGCTCAAACTACTGCACAAGAAGCTTTAAGTGCTGCGCAACAAGCTCAACAAACTGCTGACGAAGCAAATGAGCGTGCTGCACGTATGTTAACTAAAGCAACTCGTAAGTAATTTTTGTTGTTGCTTAAAAAGCCGATTTAATAATCGGCTTTTTTATTTATTCAGGTATTTCTGGCTTTACCACAATCAAATCTGAAAAGTCTGTTTTAACCCCTTCCTCTAGATCATCCCACTCATCGAGTAATTCTTTAAAACTCTTTTCTTGTTCTTGTTTTATTACTGGTTCAGTTAATGCTGGTTGTTGCTCTAGTGCCATGGTTAACTCATCAACTAATACTGGCAACTCTTCTTGAACAGGCTTAATGCTTGATAGCGTTGGAAGCTCTTCTAAACTTTTTAAATTAAAATAATCTAAGAATGCTTTGGTTGTTGCAAGCATAGCTGGCTTACCAGGGACATCTTTATAACCTACAACACGTATCCAATCACGCTCTTGTAGTGTCTTAATAATTTGGCTATTCACTGCTACACCACGAATATCTTCAATTTCACCCCGTGTCACTGGTTGGCGATACGCAACTAGTGCTAATGTTTCAAGTAAAGCTCTGGAATAGCGTTGTGGCTTTTCTTCCCACAATCGACTTACCCAGGGAGAGAAACTACTATGCACTTGTAAGCGGTAGCCAGAAGCTACCTCTTTTAATTCATAGGCTCGCCCCTGACAACTTTCAGCCAATGCAGTTAATGCCGCTTTAATTTGATTAGTGGTTAGTTTCTCATCTTCCTCAAACAAAGCCACTATCCGCTCAATGGTTAAGGGCTGATTATGGGCAAGTAACAAGGCTTCTAATAGCTTAGCTAATTCAACGGGGTCATTCAGGTTCATACTGTACCGCCTCAACTTTTTCCTTCACATGAATGGGAGCAAAAGGTTCATTTTGAATAAGGTCGATGAGTGATTCTTTAACCAACTCTAAAACGGCCATAAAAGTAACAACGATTCCTAATTTTCCCTCATCGGCTTGGAATAACTGGATAAAAGGTACAAAACCTTTACCCGTTATTTTTTCGAGAATAGCGGTCATTCTCTCACGTGTAGAAAGTACCTCTCTGGATACTTGATGCTGTTCGAAGAGCTCTGCTCTTTTTAGTACCTCTGAAACGGTTAACAGTAGCTCCTGCAAAGTGACTTCAGGTAATAATTTACGCGCTCTTGCTTCTGGTGCCGCTAATTGAATAGTTTTTATGTCTCGATCAAGACGAGGAAGCTCATCTAACGATTCTGCCGCTATTTTTATTTGCTCGTATTCTTGTAGTCGCCTAATCAACTCCGCTCGTGGATCTTCCTCTTCATCTTCTGCAATATTTTGACGAGGCAGTAACATACGCGATTTAATTTCGGCTAACATTGCTGCCATTAATAAATACTCTGCCGCCAACTCTAACTTTGTGGCACGCATTAGTTCTACATAGGTCATGTATTGTTTGGTAATTTCAGCCACAGGAATATCTAAAATATCAATATTCTGTTTGCGGATTAAATACAATAATAGATCAAGCGGCCCTTCAAAAGCATCCAGAATGACTTCCAGTGCATCAGGCGGAATATAAAGATCTTGTGGAACATCAACTACTGCTTCACCATAGACTAACGCAAGGGGAAGCTGAGGATTGCCCAAATGGATATTAGTCACCGTCATTGCTATTGAAAGGGTGTTGGATCACCCAACCCTTCCCTAATCACTTCTGGTGTATCTTCTACCAAACTCACCACTGTCGAAACTTCAAATCCTCCCATGCCACCATCAATAATAAGGTCTACTCGCTTTTCTAATAAATCCCTTATTTCGTATGGATCTGTCATGGGTGAGCTGTCGCCGGGCATAATTAAACTGGTTGTTAATAATGGTTGCTCTAACTCACCTAATAATGCTTGAGTAATAGGAAAATTAGGAACTCTTAAACCTATGGTACGGCGTTTAGGGTGCATTAATATTCTTGGAACTTCACGGGTAGCCTCAAGAATAAATGTATAGGGTCCAGGTGTGTAGGTTTTTAATAAGCGAAAGGCCGATGTATTGACCTTGGCATAGATACCTAAATCAGAAAGGTCACGACAGATCAATGTAAAATTGTGCTTCTCATCCAGTTGGCGAAGCTGTCTTATACGCTCAATACCCGCTTTATTACCAATAGCGCAAGCTAACGCATAAGTGGTGTCCGTTGGATAAATAACAACACCACCTTTTTCAATAATTTCAGCGGCCTGTTTAATCAGACGTGGTTGTGGATTTTCCACATGAATCTGGAAAAATTGGCTCATGGGATTGCTCTCAATGGTTAATTAGCCTTTATTATACGCTGAACTTTGTCCAAAGTGGTGTTAAATCCTGCGGAATTGATCGATATAGTCCGAGCTCGCCCCAAAGATTTGGATAATGAAAATCGCTTCCTGCCGAGACTAAAAGGCCAAAATCTCTGGCTAAATTAGCTAATCGCCCCACTTGCTCTGCTGGCTGGAATCCATTAGCAACCTCTAATGCATATCCTCCTGAAGCGATAAACTCACGTAACAAACTACAAAGCTTCGTACGCGTCATAGCGTAATGTAGGGGGTGCGCCAAACTTACCCATGCACCGCTACTATGCAGAACACTTACGACCTCATCCAAACTTGGCCAGTATTGCTTCACATCACCAACTTTTCCACTGCCTAGCCATTTTTGAAAGGCTTCTTTTTCAGTCCTTACATAGCCTTCACTGACCATTGCCTTGGCAAAGTGGGGACGCCCTGGTCCATTGTTACTGGTAAACTGCTGACCTTGGTGAGTAATGGCCTTATCCAATAGATTAGAAATACCCTTTTTTTGAAGCCTTTGTGCTATTTCTATAGCACGCGTCCATCGTGCTTTTTTTAGCGTAGTCAATAACGCTTGTAATGGTTCGTGTTCAACATCAAAACAATAACCAAGCACATGGATATTAATGTTATTCCATAAACAAGATACCTCGATGCCTTTGACTAGTTGAACACCTGTCGAGTTTGCCGCGCCAATAGCCTCCGTTAAACCATCAATCGTATCATGATCCGTTAATGATAATAGGCTAATACCTTTACTTTTTGCGCGTAAAACAATTTCTGTGGGACTCAATTTCCCATCAGAGGCTGTACTATGGCAATGTAAATCAATCATTTGCTTCATAAAATAACAACAAAATATTTATAATCTATCAAGAATATAGTTAAGTTTGCTATTATGCCTGTTTTAAACCCATTTGGATTGTGTTTTGTGAAACAGTTTATAGATTTTATTCCGCTCATCCTGTTTTTTATTGTTTTTAAAATAGCGCCCCGTTCTGTTGAGCTCTTTGGTTATAGTTTTACATTCGGTGGAATTTATAGTGCTACCGCTGTATTAATTATTGTATCCATTATTGTTTATGGTGCTCTTTTTATTAAACAAAAACGCCTTGATAATGGGCAAATCATCACTCTTGTAGCTTGCTTATTACTGGGTACTTTAACACTGGTATTTCATAGTGAAACGTTTATCAAACTTAAAGCACCTATCGTCAATGGACTATTTGCTTTAGCCTTTTTAGGAAGCCAATTTATTGGGAAAGAACCTATTGTTCAACGCCTTATGGGAAAGGCCATCAACTTACCTGATTCTATTTGGCGTAAATTAAATATCGCTTGGGTGATTTTCTTTATCATCTGTGGAGGAGCTAATCTTTTTGTTGCCTTTACTTTTGATAAGATATGGGTAGACTTTAAAGTATTCGGTAGCCTTGCAATGACCATTATTTTTATGATTGGTCAGGCTATTTATTTATCAAAGCATATAAAAGAAGAACCCTCTTCTAATAATGGAGAAAAGTAATATGCTCTATGCAATCATAGCACAAGACAAACCCGACACCTTACAGCTACGCTTAAATAGCCGCCCTGCTCACCTAGCGCGTTTAGAACTCTTGAAGAACCAAGGTAAACTCATATTAGCAGGCCCTCATCCAGCCATTGATAGCAACGACCCAGGTAGTGCTGGCTTTACAGGAAGCCTCGTAGTAGCTGAATTCGAATCTCTT